>JAFSNY010000009.1 GCA_017447305.1 Bacilli bacterium
TAGATACTGGCTCTTTGCTAGAGATTACCAGACTGGGAGTTTCACCCAGCTATATTAACTGCACCGAACTGGCGCACCCTCGCAAATACATAGTATCACAAAATTCAAGGCAAAAAAAGGGTGTTTTATCACAAAATTAAAGGCTGTTTTCGGCAATTTATCACAAAATTAAAGGCTGTTTTCGGCAATTTTATCACAAAATTAAAGGCTCGTTTAAGTAACGGGCCAGTAATTTTTGGTTATTTTTTGAGGATAATTTATTTATATTTCTCGATAAATTCTGTTAGCAATCTGAAGTCGTCATTAGTGATTTTAGCGGCCCCAATCTTTTTTAATTCTTGATCGAGGAGAACTCGATATAGAGGAGCACCGAAAGATGGAACAAATCTTTCTTTGTTTTCATGATCATATTTTTGGAAGAATTTTTTTGTTTCTTCTACTTCTTGCTCTGATAATTTTTTGTTAGAAATAGTTTCTTCACCTTTAGTGATGACTAGTGTTTTACTATCAAGATTAAAATGGTGTTTCATTTCAACACCTCTTCCAAATGACGGGTGATGGATAAATACTTCAATCTCTTTCATGTCTATTAACATTAATATATTTCATTCCACTGATGAAATAAAGATTGAATAGGACTATAATTTTTAAAGGATGATTAAAACGTTATCGAAAATCATTATTAAGGCAGCGATAATTATTGTCGGAATATTAGGCATTATTTTCACTACTTTTTCCACTTCATTTATGTCAAGAGGATCTGTTTTCCTCTTTTTTACTGTCCAAAGCAATATTGCGATGATTTTAATGGCAATTGTCTTTTTAATTAATGATATCCTCATTGCTTTTAAGAAAAACGGGTTTATCAACCAGCCACTTTTATCCTTAAAATACATATCCACGGTTGCGGTGACGATTACTTTCATCGTTTTCTTCACAATGCTTATTCCATCTCTTCCACTTTCATATGTTTTATCATTTAATAACTTCTCACTGCACCTAATTGTGCCTGTCCTTGCAATTATTGATTTCTTCCTCTTTGATACAGAAATAGATTTAACACTTTTAAAGTCGCTCTTTGGTGTCTCGATGCCAATCTATTACATCTTCTTTGTTTATATCGGAGTCCATTATGGCTTTGACTATGATGGAAAAGGATTAAAGTTTCCATATTTCTTCATGGATTATGAAAGTAATGGTTGGTTTTTTGAAAAGGGCACGATGGGTGTCATTATGTGGGTTTTGATTCTATCAATTGGAATGATTGGTTTATGTTTGCTTTTCTATCTCTTCATGAGAATAAGAAAGAAACATGTTAAAGGAGAGCAATATGATTAGTAAAGTTATTTTATTAGGCGGAGGAAGTGCGAGCGGTAAGACTTATGTCTTAAATAAAGTTATGGAAAAACTTCCTAAAGACAGAGTAGCGAAAATCTCTCTCGATGATTACTATAAGGATTTCTCTGTTCTTCCTTTCGAAGAAAGAGCGAAAATCAACTTCGACCATCCAAAAGCGTTTGACTGGAAGTTAATGTATTCGCAGCTCCACGATTTAAAAAATGGTAAAGCGATTGAAAAATCAATATATGATTTCACGATTCATGGAAGAAGCGATAAGACCGAAATCGTTGAGCCAAAAGAACTTATCATTATCGAAGGTATTATGGCGTTAGTGAATAAAGACTTACGTTCATTAGGAGATCTAAACGTCTTCATCTCCGCTTCAAGAGAAAGAAGATTAGTGAGAAGAATCGACCGTGACATGAAAGAAAGAGGAAGAACCTACGAGAGCATCATTGAACAATACTTTGCGACCGTTCTTCCAATGTATGAGGAAATCATCGCTCCATCACAGTATTACGCAGATCTAATTATCAATAACGATGGTTACAGCACGAAATCAATCGATGTCTTAGTCTCCATCTTACAAAACATGTTAGATGATGAAAAAATGAAGTAGCTTTGCTACTTCTTGTTTAATTGCTTGTTAGTGGCAAGAATGTAATATTATTTCCGTATTCGGATACATCAAGTGGGTAATAGTTCGCTCCAGTGATATCTTCATCGCTCCTAGTGAAGGTAATATCACTCGCATATTCATTAGTGGAATAATATTCATAAGCCGCGGTGAGGTCCTCTCCGTATAATAAGAAGTCTTCTATATTGACGTTTTTAATAAAGTGACTTGTCTTTTCAAAACCATCACGAGCTTCTTTACATCCTTCGATGACAACGAGAGGATCCTTAATACCATCTAATACTTTGACGTTTTTAATTTGTACACCATCAACTTGTCCGAGCGTGGTTGTTTTATGTTGAGTGGACCAATTTGATGAGAAGAGATTTCTAAAGTCGATAAGATGTTTTGTTCCATCTCCCCTACCCATTCTCGCATCTTCGACAGTGATATTTTTAAATTGGACGTTAGTGATATTCGCGTTATTTCCGTTATGGATAGAAAAGACTGCTTTATGGAAATTATGTAAGACAACGATATCTTCAAAAGTGATATCATCCATCACTTCCCCGACAGTTTCATATCCAATTTCCATAGACTGGGCTAAATCTGTCCAGAGGAGACAGTTAGAGAAATGAACACTTCTTGTCGTACCTTCAATATTACGATTTGACCATTGAGGGTAGTTTTTAACCACGAGAGAATCATCCCATGAACGAACAAAGGAATTAGTTACATTGACATTTTGACAAGATTGAATAGAAATACCATCCCCATTGCTTCTTGAGGAGATAACTTTGACGTTATTGATATTCACTCCATTACAGAAGTACATGTTAAAGCACCAACCCGCAGGGTCAATACATGCGAAATCTTTTAAGGTGATATTTGAACAATTGTTAAATTCAATCGGAACAAGAACACTTCCATTTGAGGCATCTCTTTCAAATACTGAGCCATCGATGTATCCACATCCATCAATTGTGATATTTGAAGCATTATTTGCAATAAATTTAGCTTGAACAATCGCACCTGGAGCGAAACGAACTGTTTGGTTGCTGCTTAAATTAATGACGTTGTTGCCATTAATTCTTGAGTCGTTCGCGTGATTATGAACACCCGGTTCAAAATAATAAGTGACTGGCGTTTCTAGTGGAATCCTTGAGATACTTTCAACGAAAAGATGTAAACATCTTCCACTTCTCATTTCTATCGCATATTGACCATAATCAGATATTTCAAAACTTAACACTCTTCGATTTGCGTCAATACTAAATGGGACATTACGATTAAGAGGTCTTATTGTCACATTATTTAAAAAATTAAATGACGCTTGAAGTTTAACTGTGACTTTTCCTTTTAAGAAAAACGTTGCAACAGAGTTATTCATTCTTGATGAAGCGCTTGGACTCCAAGTATTAGACATATTTGTTTTGACATTATAGATTGGGACTTGATGGTCTCCGATAAACATCTTTAATTGAGAGTATTGAGGATAATCGCTTGCAAGAGGAGGAATATATACTTCATTTCTTTCTTTCGTGTCACTTGGATCATCTTCATATGAGAAATAATCTTCTTCGAGGATATAAAAACCATCTTCATCTTTTTCATATGAAGTGCTAGTTTCACTTTCTTCTGATTCCTCTATCGATTCAACTTCGGAAGGTATTTTGCTATCTTCTTTAGATTCCTCTATTGATTCTTCGATTGATTCATCTTCACTTTCAATTGAAATCGGTGATTCTTCTTCTGATTCAAAACTCTCAACCGAATATTTGCTTTCAATTTCAGAAATTGGTTCTGATTCAGTATCGCTAGTTAAAGAAGAGCCATCAAAAATAGACTCGCTTTCACTACCCTTTTTTTGTGGGCTACACGCCAAAAGAAGGGAGGACGCTATCAATAAAATGAATAAATCTCTTCTTAATTTCATATAATCGAGCCTTCGTTATCCTTATCAAAGAAGCAGACGTCTTTAAGGTCAAAGGAGATTTCAATTTCCTCTTCATTGGTAAATCTTCCTAAGCCACTGGTGGTGATGATTAAATCTTTTTCTAATCCTTCCACTTTTGCATAGACATTTGTTTCTTCGCCTAATTGTTCGAATAATTTGATGGTTCCTTTAAATCCTTGTTTAGTGTATGTGATATCTCCGCCTACGGATATCGCACGTGGACGAACGCCCATCACGACCACTTTATTTAAGTTCTCCTCATTAAAGTTTTTCATTCTTTCCATAGGAAGAGGTAAATCTTTAACTCCTAAGAACGAGACGAAATAATTTTCTTTTTTCTTAGTGATAGTTGCGTCAATGAAGTTCATTTGAGGTGTTCCAATAAATCCGGCGACAAACATATTGACTGGGTTAAGGAATAATTCTTCTGGAGTGGCAACTTGTTGAATAACACCATCTTTAAGGACAACAATCTTTGTTCCCATCGTCATTGCTTCCACTTGGTCATGGGTAACATAAATGAAAACGGTTTTTAAATCGTTATGAAGTCTAGTGATTTCACTTCTCATCTGCACTCTCATTTTCGCGTCTAAGTTTGATAATGGTTCGTCAAGAAGGAAGACTTTAGGATTACGAACAATCGCTCTACCTAGAGCCACTCTTTGACGTTGACCGCCACTTAGATTTGCGGGTTTACGATTAAGATATTCGCTTAAGTTAATCTTTTTCGCTGTTTCTTCAACGATTTGGTATATTCTTTGTTTTCTTTCTTTTCTCCATTTGAAATTGAAGAAATATTTGAATGGAATTCTTTCATTTAATAATGGGAACGCAATATTCTTTTTGACAGTTAGATGTGGATATAAAGCGTAGTTTTGGAAGACCATCGCAATATTACGATCCTTTGGATCGAGATTATTTAATAATTTACCATCGAGATAGATTTCACCTTGCGTTATTTCTTCTAATCCTGCGATCATTCTTAAAACTGTCGATTTACCACATCCTGATGGGCCTACAAAGACAACGAATTCTTCTTCTTCGATTTCGAGATTGAAATCTTTAACTGCGAAGTCTTTAGCGTTTGGATAACGTTTAAAGACATGTTCAATATTAAGTTTCTTAGAAATCTTTTTGTTTATAGTTTCAATTAAAGGAATGATATCGGTAAGTTTTTCAATTGGATAATCGGTTTTATCGTATGTAGCAGCATCTCCAATACCGATAGCGATAAATCCACCGGCTTTTGCTGCATCAATTCCAGATGTCGCATCTTCGATGACCAAACATTCTTCTGGCTTATATCCTAATCCTTCCGCGGCTTTAATGAAGACTTCTGGATCTGGTTTAGAATGAGAAATCATCGTTCCATCACAGATAAAATCAAAAGCGTTGGTGATATTAAGTCTTTCTAAAATAAATCTGGTGTTTTTACTCGATGAACCGATAGCGAGATGATAGCCTTGTTCATAAAGTTTACGGATCGCGTTAATCGTATTTTTAGAGAGGGAACGATATGAAAGCTTTTTAAGAGACGAACGATAAAGTTCTTGTTTTTTACTTGCAAGAGCTTCCTTTTCTTCTTGAGTGTAAGTCTTATTAGCTTTTTCTAAAACAATCTCTAAAGAATCCATTCGAGAAACACCTCTCAAACGGTTGTTGATTGTTTCATCAAAATAGATTCCTTCTTGGTCAGCAATAGTTTTCCAAGCTTGATAGTGATATTTATCTGTCGAGATAATCACCCCATCTAAATCGAAGATAATGGCTTTAATCATAAAGTTTCCTCCTTAATGAGATAAGAGCGATCCTTCTTAATCTCAATTAGATATTTCTTGTCACGGTAGATGATTTTAAATTTGAGTCCACTAACATTATTTGGAAGAGAAGGATTAACTTTAATCTCATCTTCATCAAATGTCAGTCCGGCAAAACCTAAGACAACACTTAGGTACGCACCAGCGTTTGAGGCTGGATGTGTCCCCCCAATATATATTCCACCGGCATACATTTTTTGTTCTATTCCTAAATCAATATGCGCGGATTTCTTAAATAAATGATAGGCATCCCCCTCTATTTTTAGTTTAGAAGCGCTTAATGAATACATTGAAGCGGATAAGGATGAACCATGTTCTGTATACGGATAATAGTAATCATAATTGCTTCTTAAATATTTAGATAGGTCATGATGAGGAGCGATGATTAGTAAGGTAATAACATCGGCTTGCTTAATTGTTTTAGTGTTCATCGCAAGATGTCCTAAATATTCCTTATTATTCTTTCTCATCTTTAATACTTCATGAGGTTTTTTATCTTGAAGTTTAAAGTAACCATCAAATTGTTCAATAACTCCATCCTTATTAGGTTTAGGGAGGTATATTTTATTGATGAATTCATTGATTTTATCTTTAGATAAAGATTTATCAGTGTATTTAACATATTTATCAAAATATTTAAGAGCGATTCTTGCATTCTCATAGACCATGTAATTGGTGAAAGCGTTATCATTCACTCTCTCATGGTATTCATCTGGACCAATGACATCATCAAAGTGATATTTATTATCTCTTAATGTCGCTCTTGAGATATAAAATTTTAGACATTCATAGACGATGTTATATCCACCTTCGACAAAGATTGATTCATCTAAGGTGAAGTCATAATAACGTTCAATCGCTAAAGAGATGTCCGCGGAGATATGGATTTGTTTTTCATCGAAATATGTTCTGATTGGTTGGTTAGTGATTGGATCTGTTACATTATATTTAGAACATCGTTCTAATCCGTCTTCCTGACTTTCCCAAGCATAGAATGCACCATCAAATCCAAAGGATTTGGCTTTTTGTTTCGCGCCTTCTAATGTATCGATACGATATTTGATGAGATTGCGAGCAAATTTAGGGTTAGTTAAAGTGAAGAACGGCAAGATAAATATTTCGGTATCCCAGAAAATTGCACCTTTATAAGTTTGACCACTTACTCCTCTTGCGGGGATGGAGTGGTAACTATTCATATCTTCTAATATTAAAAGATGATAAATGCTATAACTTAAATCGAATTGGGACTCATCATCTATTTCAACATAAGCGTTTTCCCACTTCTTATTAAATGAAGTAGCGTGCATCTTATAATTATCATCAAAATCTTGATTAAATGATGTACATCCCCCTTCTTTTTTAACATA
>JAFSNY010000010.1 GCA_017447305.1 Bacilli bacterium
AACTCTTTGGGTGATAATCCACTTTCAAGATAATGCTGATATAAAACTTCTTTTTCTTCTTTGGTCATAAAAATATGCCTCCTTATGCGAAAATCATCGCAAAATCGGCATATTCTATGAAGAATGGTATTTATTTACGCTCACTTAAAAATATAATTAATCTTGTAGCATCATTAATACTATGTATTAATGTCTTTCATCACGTACACGCGCACACTTGAAACACTTTTTAGGCATGGTATTATGTAAATCTAATAGTTAATCTATTTTATCTAAAAGATATTGATGGTCAAGATGTCTTAAGATAAGAAGATTACTATTACTTTGTTAGGAAATAAGATTAAGAAGATAGATGCATAATCCTCTTATATATAATTTCCTCTCAAAGAATTGATATCTCTTGGATTAATCTCGTTTGGAAATGATTAATTGTAATAGAGGTATCGTTTGCAACATGTCGTATTAATACATACGACACTAAAAATTCATAAAGAAACCCACGGTTTCATCTAATCGAGACGAATTAGACCGGGGTTAATAATGGAGGAAAGATTTTTATGAATTTATTTAAAAAAATCGGCGTAGCTATCCTTAGTATGGCTATGGCGGTTGGAGTAGGCGTTGCTGTTGGAAGCGCTAACAAAATCTTTAAACCTGCATTGGCGGACGATTTTGACACAACATATGATTATGCTAATGGGCCTGAAGGTACTGATGTTTGGTCTATTTCTGATTACGCTAACCAATCTACCTATTACCAAGTTCCATCTTCTGGTAGCTCATCTGTTGTGACCATTCCTGGTATTTTTACAGGAAAGACCATTACTTCTAATGTCGTTATCACAATTAACAATGGAACTTACGGAAGTGGTACATCCCCATCTTCCTCGACTTTTGCTATTTATAATAGCAGTGCTTGTACAACGCAAGTTACCGCGGCTCAAAGTGGAACATTGGCAACATCAAAAGCTTATGTTAATACCATTTATACTGTTACTCTAGCAAATGCCACAGGTGCTAATGGGTTTTCAACTGATTTGGCCATTTTGGTTACAAAGCCAGGAAGAACCATTAGATTAAATTCCATTACAGTCGAATTTTCCTATACCGAGGGATCTGGTAGTTCAGCAGAAGTGTCTAGTGTATCATTGTCTGTTACTACAGCTGGTGGACCTACTTATGATGCCGAAGAAGAATCTAGCTTTGTTGTTGGATTTACCACTTCGGTCAGTTATGTTGGCGATGAAGGAACAAACAAAGTCAATATTTCTGTCAGCCCAAGCACAAATGTTTCTGGCCATGGAAACAATATGGATGCGGGAGCCTTTAATTTAACTTTCACTAAATCTGGCACATATCGAGTAACATCAACATCTACTGAAGATGGTACTAAATCCCAGTATGTTGATATTACAATTAATAACATAGTTGTACCAGGTTACGAATTAGTTACATCTACAAGTTCAATAAGAAACGGAACGAAAATAGTCCTACATTCCCATGCTGTTGTTAATGAAGGTCAAACCACATATGATTACATAATGACGACACAAGCATCAGGATATAGAAATGTTACAAGCCTTGTTGTTAGCGATAACTTTATTCCTACATCAAGTCTTCCTGCGGCGGCTGAAATAATAACACTCGTTGTAAGTGAATCACACTGGGAATTAAAAACAAGCAATAACAAATATTTATCTTTAACTACTAACGATAACAAGTTATTCACATCCGATGCTGCCGATACGACCAATAATACTACTGAATGGGATATCTCTTTTAGTGGTAGTAATGCAGTTATTACTTCTGTTGCTTATCCATCAAGGGTTATTAGATTAAATGGTGAAAGCACTAGATTTGCATGTTATACTGGCACAAACCAAGCTATTCAAATGTATGCATTAGTAGACACATCGCCTTATTTCTCTATTAATACAACATCGGTTTACTTGGGCAATAGAGGAACACAATCACTACAACTAACAGCTCATAACAAGGCAAGCGATAGTGTGACTTGGTCATCAAGCAATAATAGTGTTGCTTCTGTCTCTCCAACATCTGGACTAAATACAATCGTTACTGCGGCTTCATCCGGAACAGGGGTTGCTACAATTACAGCAACCTTTGCAAGTGGTAACTATGATCCAATTTCTGTGCGAGTTGAAGTATTGAATCTTGACACATATGTTAATGTTGGTGTTACCACTTTTACCAAAGTGACATCAGAACCTGCAGGAGGTTGGGCTGGAACTTATTTATTAGTGGACGAAACTGCTAACGTTATTTTTGATGGATCTGCTTCCCCACTCGGCGCCGGTTCTGAAAAATCAATTAGTGCTCCAGTGAATAACCAAATCACTGCAACAACCGATTTAATTGTATCTAGTTTTAATATCAAAGCATCTACAAACGGATTTACTTTAAAATCAAATAGTAACTATTATGTTGGCAATAGATCTGCAGAGAATGGAATTATGATGAGTCTCGGTGTCCAATACGAGGTTTCAGTTGGAGCAACCGGCACACTAACTGCCTTACAAGAAAATGGTTCTTCGACATCTACCACATTAAGGCATAATGCAGCAAGTAATATTTTCAGATTCTATACAGGCAGCACAGGAAATGCCATCGCTTTATATAGAGCAAACGGCGAAGTTAAAGCGATTTCTAACACATTAACAAGTTGGTATGATGCGGCCAAATCTGAAGAATTATTAGTTTGTAGTTCTAGTGGAATTGGTTCAAAAGTGGATTTAGATGGTTTAGAAGATAAAGCTATTGAATTGTTAACTTCTGATGATTTAGACACATTGAAGAAAATGTCTGCTAAATCAAGTGAAAATGGCGGTAATTATCTTGAAGATTTAATCTCTGACTATGATTACTATATTCAATATATTTTGAAGAGTCCTACAAAAGATTTCTTAGAGAGATTTGGCACTGGTGGTGCAAATGAAAATGTTCAATTTGCTGCTATGCCTGGAATGATGGCCGGTCTATCTTTAGAAAATACAACAGCTACTTTAGTTATCATTATTTCTTTTATCAGCACCATTGCTGTCGGCGGTTACTTCTTAATCAGAAGACGTAAAGAAAACTAATTAAAAAACCTTAGTGTAAGATTAACCCAGAGATTGACCTTCTGGGTTTTTCTTTTATATACTTTTAGAAGGATATATAAGAGAAAATAATTAATTTTAATTATGAAAGATATTTTAAAAAATAAATTGTATCTAGAAGATATTAATAAAACACTAGATAATATCAATCTATCCAAGTTAGATAATAGATCTATTATTGTTACTGGTGGATTAGGTTTAATATGCTCCGCAATAGTGGATATCATACACGTATATAATGAGAAGAAACATAAGAATATCAAAATATATGTCGCAGATATTAATGAAGAATTCTTTAACATCAGATATGGTGAATACAAAGATATACATTATCTTAAATATAATGCTTTAGAACCATTATCTTTTGATGTTCCTTGTGATTTTATCATCCACGGTGCAGGTCTTGCCTCTCCAGAACTATTTGTAAATAAACCAGTGGAAACTATGACATCTAACTTTATAGGTGTTAAATATCTTTTAGACTACGCTCTTGAACATAAAACAGAAAACTTCTTATATATTTCTTCTAGTGAAGTATATGGAAAGAAAGAAAAAAATGATTCCTTTATAGAAGATGCGTTTGGAATATGTGATATCAACACAGTAAGAGCGTCATATTATGAAGCTAAAAGAGCGTCAGAAGTGTTATGTCGTTCTTATGCATCAGAATATGGTGTTTCTACGGTTATGGTAAGACCGGGACATATTTATGGTCCTACCGCTTCTCCAAGAGACTTAAGAGTGTCCTCTGACTTTGCATTTAAAGCCGCGAGAGGTGAAGATCTAGAACTTAAATCAAGTGGATTAACAATTAGGTCATATTGTTATTCCTTAGATTGCGCGGTCGCATTATTGTATGCTCTTTTATATGGAA
>JAFSNY010000011.1 GCA_017447305.1 Bacilli bacterium
AATCGATGGTTATGATGAAGAAATCTATAACAACCTCTTATCCGTCATCTATGACGAGATTCGTGATGGTTCATTAGGTAGCGATGTCCTTAACAAAGTCCTTTATCAATACGCCATTAGCATCTTTGGTGCTTACGATAACAAAGTTACTGGTTATGTTGAAGGCACAACAACATTAGAAGATGCTTTCAAAGGTATTACACCAAATGCCGATGAAACATCATTCACCGCCACACAAAAGACCAAGAACTTCATTAGAGATCATAAGGCCTATT
Organism: Bacilli bacterium; assembly: GCA_017447305.1. Classification (GTDB taxonomy): domain Bacteria; phylum Bacillota_I; class Bacilli_A; order RFN20; family CAG-826; genus RGIG3315. The sequence continues at coordinate 276 of JAFSNY010000011.1, forward strand.
GGACTTATGATAACGATGGCAAACACGTTGATGGCGAAACCGAAATCACCGTTAAAGAAGATGAAGATTATAACGCTACTCAATCTGAAATCGCCCGTGTTTACGCGAAATGGAAAAACGTCGAAAAGAGAATCGCTCAAAAGATGTATAGCAACATCTCTGGTGGCGCATACTCCGATCGTAACTTATTCTATGAAAGCCGTTATTTAATGAGCTTAAGAGGAGCAATGAAGAAAGTCTCCTTACCAGCTGAGGGAGTTCACGATGGTGTCTTATTATCACCAGACGTCGAAGACTATGATGTCTTTGATACCACCAAAGGTTTCTTAAAACGTGAATTCTATCAAGGTGGCGATTACGCCTATATCGAAGAAGATATCGTTCCAAGCATCTATGACGAAATGTTAGTTGAACAATACATCCTCGATGAACAATACAATACTTTAGGACGTAGCTACGCCCGTGAAGTTGAAGTTGTTTCTATCAAAGCAAATGATAGCTATCCATTAGCCGCTCGTTACTTAGTTAACGAATTTGTCGAGAAATACATTTCTGGACCAAACGCTAAACCAAATGCTACCACTGTTGCCGAAGCAACAAATGGTGTCACCCTTGACACATTAAAAATCCTCTCCAACGCTTGGAAAGGCGTCGACTTAACAACTGAAGAAGAAGCTTTAGTCGTTGATAGCGAAGGCTTTATCTTGAAAGATGTTGATGGCGAAGAAGTCTATCTTGGAACCGAATATGGCGACATGATTGAAGACTACAGCAAGATTAAAGCCGATTTATTCGATACCGATTCTGGTGTTGAATCAAGCTTTACCTCTTCTGGCAAATATTCCAAAGAAGTTGGAAAATTACTCAAGATGAGAGAAATCGACCTTAATGACCACACCGAAAATGGTTGGTACATTAAGGAAGGTGGCATGTCCTCATTACCAAGCAGCATCGTTGATCGTTTATTCAACGTCGCTGTCGCTAACGCTTTATCCGAAGGTAGCGATGCTGAAGTCGCTACTCAAGATCGTTGGCAATATAGTAACGGTGAATGGAGTTATGTCAAACCTGAAGGCGAAACATCACGTTATGTTTCCTTAATCAATGGCACATATTTCTTAAAGGCACCAGATGCTGAAAATATCGAAAGAGATATGCTCCATTATGATTCATCTACAAAGACTTATTACATCGTTGTTATTAAAGAAGCTTCCTCTACTAGTAAATTAAGTAAGGTTAACGATAACCGTTACGCCAAGACTAGAGGAGATAAAGTCATGGAAGATATCGTCAACGAAATCTGTGAAAAGGTTGCGAAGAAAGATACCTACAAGACCCTCTCTACCAAACACTGGTTAGAAGACGCACTTCTCAAGTATCACGATCAAAAGGTCTACGATTACTTCAAATCCAATTATCCTGAATTATTTGAATAGCCGATTTTATTAATAATTCATTAAGGTCATCCTATTATATAAGGGTGGCCTTTTTATGTTCCTATAAAATAAAGGGCTATTTAAGCCTTGATTAACAAAGAAAGAATAAATTATTCATAAAATAGATAAAAATCTCTCTAAGAGTGGTTTTCTGACGAAAAATGGGTAAAAACATTTTAATTTATAAAATGAGGGACTTATAATGGATTTACGAGGTGATAAATATGCACGATGATGTATTCTGTAAAATAATTCGAGGTGAAATTCCTTGCTATAAAGTTTTTGAAGATCAAGACGTTTTAGCGTTCTTAGATATTTCTCAAGTTACTAAGGGACACACTCTTGTAGTGCCTAAAGACCATTACGATAATTTCTTAAGCGTTCCTCAAGAAGTGATGCATAAGGTTATGGATGTCGCTCAAAGGATTGGACAAGTTCAAATATCCATGCTTGGGGCTAAGGGAGTTAATATCCTCACTAACTGTTATGAGGCAGCAGGACAAAGCGTGAAGCATTTCCACGTTCACGTCATTCCTCGATATGACAATGAAGATGGGCTTCGCTTAGAGATGAAAGATTCTTCTGAAGGACTTAATCTCCCAGCGATTGCTAAAGATTTAAGAATTGATTAAAGAAAAAGAATATGAAAAACAGGTGACGTTCATGAAATCACCTGTTTTTTTGTAAAGTAATAATTTCTCACTCGCTTAGCAAGTGGTTTTATTCACGTCCAGCGCTTTTACGTTGTCCGTTTAATAGTACCAACGCATAAAATACGTTGTACTGACTGTACCCTATAAGGGCTATTACTCCACAGACCCTCAAGGGTCATATGTGGACTGACAACCGTGATTCTCACTCTAGCTACCCTTTGAAAGGGTCCTTATATTCTTTGCTCGACAAATTATCTTGCATCATATCTTCTTTTTCTTGATCCCTGATGTATTGTTTTACCTTTTCGGTATCAAGTCCAACTGTCGAGACAAAGAATCCTTTTGCCCAGAAATTTCGGTTGCCATATTTATATTTGAGATTGGCATGTCTCTCAAATATCATCAAACTGCTTTTGCCTTTCAAATATCCCATGAAATTTGATACGGCAATTTTTGGAGGAATGCGTACCAACATGTGAATGTGGTCAGGCATCGCATGAGCCTCCATTATTTCGACACCTTTGTAT
>JAFSNY010000012.1 GCA_017447305.1 Bacilli bacterium
ATAGATAAAAGTGTATCATCTACGATATTTAATAATGATGGTCCGATTAATATCCCAAGGATGATATACCAAACCAGTTTAGGGAGTTTAATCTTTTCAAAAACAAAACCACCAAGTATTCCACCACCAAAAATGATAAATAAAGATAAGAATATATTCATAATTCTCCTTTCCATCATAGAAATTAAAAAGCTGATTTCTACGACAAAATAAGTCATAGACGTCATCAGCTTATTCTTGCGGTTTTCTATTTCTAGAAGGGAGACATCATTCCCAATGGGGATTATATCACAAATAAATAAAAACAGTACCGATTCAATCGATACTGTATTAAATATTTAGGTTTTATGAGTTTTGATATGTGTTTAATGAGATACGTATATCTTACACTTTAAATAACTTATCTTATATGCAGTGTTCACTATAAAGAAAACGCTCACATATTTCTACATGAGCGTATCCATAATTATTTACTTATTATTTCTTTTTGAATAAGGCTAAGAAATCTGTCCATGTTTTCTTTTTGATAACAAACCAAACTAGAGCGAATCCTCCAACACCTACGACTAAAGCGGAACCGATAACGATACCCACCACTGCGCCAGCTGGTAAGCCACCTTTATTTGGAGTATCAGGAGTGACAGGAGTGTCTCCACCACCTTGAGCATCTTTCCATTGAGCAACCAATTCTACATTAGCGGTAACATTAATCTTATCACCAGCTTGTAGTAAGTCACCTTGACCATTTACTTTCCAACCAGCAAATTCTTTGCCTTCCGGAGCAGTAAATGTACATTGTGGCAATGCGTATTCACCAGCAATGTTGTCAACTGGATTCATTGTGCCTGTTCCACCATTAGCATCGAAGCTTACTGTGAATGTTTCGGCAGGAATATCCTTCCATAATGCCTTAATCGACATATTTGATTCAATAGAGATTGTTTCATTAGGGAGTTTTCTTTGACCATTTACTTCCCAAGCGTCAAACATCTTTCCGTCTGGAGCATTGAAATCGCATGTTGGCAAAGTATAATCACCAAAGATGCCATAAACAGTTTCCATTTCGCCGCTTCCGCCATTTGCATCAAAAGTTACGATATAGCCCTCTGCTTTAATAATTAATTGTTCTTCGGCGACTTCATAATAGACATCGTCTTCAAGAATAAACAATCCACCGCACTCGTTGCAAACATAATGGGCTCTACAACCATCAGTGGTCTTTGTAGCAGGAACTTCAGGGACAAATGTGTAAGTATGTTTTGCTTTAATGATTAATGTAGTTGGATCATCACAAACAACCCAGTTACCACTTCCATCTTGGACATAATAAATATCATATCCGCCTTCAGTGAAATGCTTGTGTGGTTTCATACCATCTTCAGAACAAGTAGCCGCTTGTTCAATGATTGGTAATCCATTGGCGCCCTCTTCATAAATACGGATGAATCCATTATTAATTACTTCGCCACATTCGTCACAGGTTTCGTTCCAGAAAATTTCTGGTTCGGCTGGATTCGAATAATCAAATGTATAAGTTGTTGTTGTGTGTTCATGGGTACACGGAGCATTAAATGTGATTGAAAAATGATGCCCTTCATAAGAATTGGTCTTTGTAATAAACTGACCCCCATCATTTTCATTAACTATTGTTAAATAATCTAAAACTATATAAGCGTCATATGCGCCACTTAATTGAGTGGTAATGCCTAATTCTAAAAGAGCAGATTCTGTCGTGCTAAATTCTAATGGTTCGTTGTTATAATGATAACTAATAGGATCTGCTTGTCCGTAGAAGCCAGCTTTAGCAACACAGATGTATTCTATTTCTTCTTGTTCGTTTGGAACTCCTAAGAATAAGCGATATCCCTTAGCAAAATTATAAACACTAGATGCCCAGTTGTTTCCATACATATAAGCATGGGAAGATGTTGATACACCATTATTAAATAATGATGCATAATCTGCAGGATAAATTGTAACAGTATCGCCTAAATTAACGCTGACTGGTTCAATTTCGGTTTCATCTTCTCTACCTAAAACTGTAACCATATATCTAAGACTGTCGGTGTTTGTTCTATCATAACAAACAGATTGGAAATTACCAACGTTGTCATATTCAGCATAGAATCTTCCATAATATTCGAATGTGCCAATCACGCTGGTATCAATGTAATATTTGCCCATTCCATTACTTGTAAGACCAGTTTCGTTTCTCCAGTCAGTACCAATACTCTTTTCAGATGTAGTAGCATTACCTTCAGAAACTTCGAATCCAATTAAAATAGAATCACCTAAATGACATTTTAATGTTCTATTTTCGTTATCGATTTCATATCCGGCGTCACCATCAACAAATTGCGCGGATAACCCACTGACAAGGGAAGCGTTTAAAACTGTGCCATCTTTAATTTTAATTAAAGCAGAATTCGAATATACATCGCCAGCCGAGTTAGATACTTTACATCTATAATAGGTTCCTTCAGTTGCAATTGATCGACTTATATGATAATTCCATTGGGTCTCGCCATTAATGTTTTCCCAGTTTAAATCGTCTTCAGATTTTTGCCATTGATAAGACAAAGTACCACGAAGTGTTTTCGCAGTAACCGAAAGCGCGTGTGATGCGCCACTCATTGACAAGTTAGCACTTTGAGGTTGAATCGTGATTGTTGGAACAGGTAAATTGACAAAATTAATAGATGAATCGACGCTATTTCCGATTCGTTTATAACCATTTTTGATGCCGGTTGCTTGTAAACGCACTACTAATGGATCACTAGAAACTGTTGAACGTTTGATAGTTAATGTAGAAGTTGTGGCACCAGCGAAAGTATAGCCCCATGATGCATGCTCGCCATCTTTAACTCTTAAATAAAGACCTTGAGTATTTAGGTAATACCATTGATACTCAATATTGTCAAAATATCCTGCGTTTGTAACTGTAGCAGACACATTAACATCATAACCGACTACTTCTTCAATGCTTTCTGCCGTTGTAAGAGATACAGATGGAGAATTATAATCACCGACCACAAATAAATATGATTCGCTTGCTTTCCATTCTGAATAATGCTCTTGTTTGGCAACAGCGCGAACCAAAAATCTATATTGGGATGACGAAGGGGATGATGTGGAAGGTTTATAAGTTAATTTTGTAGCACCGCTAATATCTTGCCATGATGAAGATTCGCTATTGTATTTTTGCCACTTATATTCATATTTATAAATATTTCCACCAATATTATTTTGATTGCCATTATATACACCGGTAAATGTGATATCTTGGCTTAAAACAGCATTGTTTTGTCCATTAATTCCGACGGTCGACGGAGCATACGGATTCGAATAATAGGTGTATTTTGCTGTAGTATATGAAGAAGAATATGCGTTATTGCAACTCTTAATTACAGCATAATAAGTATAATTTTTTGCGCCTAAAACAATAGTCTTATCTATCAACGTTGAGTATGTAGCGTAAAATGTAGGCCTTTTAAGTTCTACAAAGCCAGCACCATCGACAGAGCGATACCACGTTGTTTCAATATTTCCAAAATAATTGTTATAAACATCATTCGACGAAAATACATTGGTGATAGTTAACTCTCCGTTTGAGTTTTCTGTCGGAGTTTTTGTAACTTCAATATTTAAACTATCACTTGGCAAATCAGCAGGTTTACTTAAACAATAAACTTTATTTACAATTACGGTTCCTCTTCCGTCGTACGAAGTTCTACCGGGATAATCTATTGGATAAACACTATTAAAAGCACTATTTACACCATTAGGGAATAAATCGGTGGCATTTTTAATTTCCTTACCATTCACCATCAAAGAATTTGAGTTAGTTGTAGTAATAAGATTTAACAAAGCATTGGCTAAATCGGTTTCTTCTTCTGGATGACCTAAAGGATAATACTCAACAACATCTAATCTCACATCGCCAAGATAACCATTTAGTTTGACATTAGCATTAATGCTAAGTCTATCATTTTGAAATTGGCAATAAGGTCGGAGGCTCTGAATCTTTGTTCCGTTTTTTATATCCAACGTAATAGGATCACTGACATTAAAACTTAGTCTTGCATTTAAAGATCCAACACCATTGTTGCTTGACAAAACTGTAAAATCATAATCGGTATTTATAACTAGATTCCCATAGTAGTTAAAACCGTTTAAATCAATGATAATGTTTCCGCCAGTAAAAATCTTTTTTTGCGCTGTATACTTAGCGCTAACATCAGAAGCTAGTTTTATATTTTTGCCTCTAATGATACACGCTTCAAAATCTTGATAAGTGTCGACTAATTCAAAATCTTCTTCCGCATTTACTTGCACTGGTTCTTTCATTGATGTTAAAGACAATACTGCGGCAGGAGCTATTGCAAACGCCAAAAGACCAGCGAAAATTAGCTTTGTTATTTTTCTCATAAAAGTTCTTCCTTTCTTTTTCACACATATTTAAACACATGCGAAAAAGAAAAAATGGCTAATTCGTAATACCCATTTGGCTAATTATATAAAATGACTATTAAAACAAATCCTTATATTTGAGAATTAATTCAAATTTATCAGTGACATGTAGCTTGGAATATATAACAGTTAGGTCGCGTTTTATCGTGTTTTCACTGAAACTTAATTCATTAGCAATATCCTTTCTTTTCTTGCCAACGATTAATAGTTCAACAACTTTCTTTTCTCTTTCTGAAAGTGTGGAAACATATTCAGGTCGCATATCTTTTTCTTCTACTTGGGTATCTTGAATAATGTTTCTCTTCTTACTCTTTCTAGCAAAAACAATCACTAAAACGACCAGAATTACAATTAAAGCTCCACCAGAAATAGAAAGAATGAGAATTAAAGTAACAGGGGATTTGTTTTCGTTTCTACTTGGATTTGATACACCAATATAACGATCACCAGAATAATTTAATAAAACTTCAGACCAGTTATGATAAACATCACTGGATACTTTTATATCCGCTTTAGAACCTTTGATTGGATAAAGGCCATTAGAAACATTAATAATAGAATCTTCATCAATGACTCCATCAAGAAGAGCCTGTTCTTTAGTAGCGACATAATTGTAATCATCAGGAGAGGAATCATATGTATCACTACCAATAGCAAAGCATCCTTTTAAGACAATATTTCCTAATTGGCCTTTAGTTTGATCTTTCTGATAAAACTTGAAAGAAGCGTTATCTTCGGCTCTATTTAATCC
>JAFSNY010000013.1 GCA_017447305.1 Bacilli bacterium
CGCCAATTGAAAAACTAAACGCAACTTTATAATCGAAAGCTAAAATTGTAAGACTAAGTGCAACTTTGCTACTTGTGATTGTTGCATTTAGTTTTTCTATATTCACATATTAATTAGAATTTTATAGTATTTAGGTGGGAAGATTAGTTTTGAAAGCACGCTAAAAACAAGTCCCAAATGCAACTTGTAATACTAAGCGCAACACCTCTTGCCTAATTTTGCCTTCTAGTACTTATTGTATTTAAGGATTCTTACATCGTTTGGCTTGATAACTTTGAAATTTAGTTTTTTGAAGATTTCTTCGCCAAAATATCTGATAAAGAGTTCCGATGGAGTCGTTCCATCGATAGAATTAAGGTATCTAGAATTCAAATTCGATGAGATTTCATCACATAAGTCCTGTGTGATGTTACTCAATAAACAACCTTTCGGGAAGACGACTCTTATTTGTTGGTTGAGGTTTTCCACGAGAGGCTTTTCATTTGAAGCACCAGGATTACAGAAAAATATTCTTGTTCTGATAACTGCATCATCGTCTCTAACTTCAATATTTTTAAAACAGTTAAATCTCGGATCTCTATCGGTTAGTATTGCTTCAAATAATGTTTCAAAATCGTTTCCTAAAACTTTATCTAGTTTGTTGAAAAAATTGACGACGTCTTCTTGCTTGGGCTTATTGAATGCTACTAAATAGACGAACTGAAATTGAGGAATTATTAAGCTCATTATCATTTGCTCGCTATTATGAGGTACTCCAAGAAAGTCCATTTCCCAATAAACCACAATCCTCTTCTTTGCTTGATATATAAGCCAATCGGAATATAGATGCCCTGTTCTATTGATATTCTTATTTTCTAAATACTCATATTCACTAGGTGGAGAAGATCTCCTCTCTTTAAGGGTAACCGCTCGTGGAAGATCGATCGGCCTTACGGATATCTTGCCTTGATGGGAATAGTTATAGATCGTCTTTAAGCATCTACCCAAATCGTTTGATTTATGGATGTGGTAAAAGGACTGTCCCTTTCTGCTGCCGTCCAATATCGTTTTATCAAAGTGACGATATTGTTCTTCACTCATATTAATTCCTTCCCGAGATTCCCTTCTTATATTAGATGCCGCTTCTTGAGCTTTTTCTGGAGAATAAGAATAATGGTCTCTTTTACAAGAATTAATAAAATGGCAGTTTTCACAAATAAAAGGGAATCTATCATTGATATGACATTTAATTTCAACATATTTGTCGCAAGTTTCTAATGATTTACATCCGACACATTTGCTTCCACACATCATTCTTCCGCATCTATGTCTTAATGAACACTCTACGTTTTTAGAACACGTTGAACAAATTGAAGGATCGTCATCGCCTTTAAATGAAATATAACGATACTTCAAAACTTCACGAGAAATGGTTGATTTGTGACATGATAACAAACTTGCAATTTCTGTTGCTGTTTTATCATCTTCTAAAGCTTTTGCAATCACTTTTCTTTTGGAAAGATCTAATTGTTTGCCTTTGTTTTCACCCATGTAATTTGTCCTCCTTTCATATGGATGGCAAGAGGCAATTACATTATATAGGAAAGACTAAATGCGACTTTCGATTATAAAGTTGCGTTTAGTTTTACAATTGGGGTGTAATGAAGATCAAGCGGTCCTTGGTCTTTTTTATTAGTTTGTTAACAAATAAGGATATTATGTATAATATAATTGCAGATTTCGTGTGGTAGAAATATGAAAAAAATAATCAAATTATTCAATTGCATTCTAGTTGCTGCAGCAGCGCTTTCGATCATCTCTTTAATTATGTCTCCAACATTAAAAGTCAGTGTTGCATATACCGTTACGCCCGCTCAACTTGCGGAAGCCTTACCAAAAACTGATTCAAGCGAAAGTGAAGATGTTGATGTCACAGAAGTGATTGGTGAAGAAGGAATTACATTAGAATTATCTTTATCCGCGGATCCTAAATTCTTATTAAGTTGTATTGGAAGTGATTCTACAACCGCAATTGAACAAAATTTCATTGACCCTAATGCCAAAAACATCGCCCAATCGTTAAGAAAACCACTTAATGGTATTGGACGCGGAATGCTTAAATACATGTTTACCAAATTCTATATTAGTTCATACGAGAAAGCCATCGATGAAGTCAAAGCGGAAGATGACGCTAGAAGTGCCGCCGAAATTCGAAACCAAGCGGGTTTAACCGATAAATTTTTACAAAGATACGCTGAAGATTTACTTCTTGCTACAGATAAAAAAGGCGCTACCGTTACATCAGTTAACGATATATCTTTTGAAAACCTTGTTGATGGAACGAGCAAATTTAACAACGCTAATGTTGGAGTGGTTCTTCCTGTTCCCGATGAAACAAGACGCGCTGATTCCCATGATTTAACTAAAGAAATGTTAGATACTATTGGAATGGTTCAAAGCGACGGAGAATCGCTTTATCCGCTCACCCTTGTTATGGATGCGATGCTTTCTGAACTATTTAGGGAAGCTACCAAAAAAGAAGGGGACCCAGAACCAGAATTAACCATCGAACAAAAAGCCGCTCAATTAAATGATGTTTTAATTAAATTTCTTAAGAGCATGATTCCTGCCGGTTCATATTCTACTATTGCAATGATTATGAAGATTACCTTCTTTTCTTTAGTTGCTTTTGTAGCCATCTGGGCGTTATTCCTTGTTTTTACCTTACTTAGAACATTCATCGCTAGAGTAAAGATTTGGACACTCACTGGACCAATCTTCTGGATTCTTGGTCTTGTTCAAATCATTTTAGGCGTTGTTTTAACTGGTATTATCTCACTTGCTCTCTCAAGCAATATCTTATCTAGCATGGGTGGTGCTCCAACTAGTGAAGCATCTGATGTTATAAATAACCTCAAAATTACGATTACCACTGCGACATTCGTCCCATCAATCATTCTCCTTATCATGATTCCTGCTATGATTGTTTACGCAGTACTCGTTCATAAATATAAAAGCGGAATTAGGAGCAATAGTGTAGAGGTAGAAAACTGAATACATGCACAAACCCACATTAGTTCAAAAAATGCTTGACTATGTGTATGTGTGTGCATAAAATATGAAGCGTAAAAGGCAAAGCCGTAGTGATACGGTGACGCAAAGCTACAGGGACTATTAAATAGTTAGCCAGTTGCCAGCGAATGAGAAATTCTAAGGACTAGGTTTATTATTTAATGGCATTCAAATTTACAGGAAAAAGAAGCACAAAAATAATAGCGGCCACCTCGATGGTCATTTTTTCTTTGTTTGTTGCCTTTACTGGAACATTCGCTTGGTTTATTAGTGTTAAAAATACCAATTATGGAAGTACCGATTTCACTGTTGAATCTAAAAGTGGAAAATTCAAACAAGTGACGTTCCATACCTTAGAAAAGAAATTAATTGGAAACTCATATGCTGATTCATCTTTTGATTTCAGCAAGGATTATATTGGCAAGATCACTTACAACTGGGAGACTAAACAGGTAACTAAAACTGGTATCACTAACATCGCTCTCGATGGTTATGATTACCTTGATCATGAACGCCCACTCCTTCTTTTGTTTGAACTTGATAAGCAATATACAAGCGCTCAACCTGTAACAATTACCGCAACCACAAATGATGGAAGTGATTGCTACTTAGGCAAAAGAAACGCTGATGGTGAGCATGAATATGAATTAGATGACTCAGATATCATTGTTACTACTAGAAATGATGTCAATTACTATGGTCTTAGTTCCGTAATTAACTTCTATACAAGAGACTTTTCAACAGCAAGTTTTGGTTCAACATTTGGACAATTTTATGATGAAGAACCAGAAAGCGATATTGAAACAAATGTCGCTAGCGCTCTTTCTATTTCAACACCAGTTTGGGATCAAGATCAAAATTTATGGACTATCACTATTGATGCAAATAGAAGCGCGAGTGAAGCAATTACATATTATGGTGGTCTCGCTGACGGTATTTCTGGATTTGACCCAGTCTTTAATCCGCAAGCTATTTCCACTCAACAATTTCCAAGTGGATTTGAAGCTGTCTATGCTTCTTCCACAGGATTTGTGAAATTAATTACTACACCAGTTACCAATAGCACTTCAACAATGAAAGTTATCGTTGGACTTGGCTCACCATTCTATGGCTATAACAATTTGACATCTGGTAAGAGTTTCGTTGATTTCTATGTCGAAGATGATGTTGAACAAAGTAGATTCAACCAAACAATCGACCCAGTATATGCTTCAACTGGTGATGTTCAATACATCGCAGTTATCGTTGATTATTATTCTGACGCTATTGAATATATTTATTCATCCTTCTTGGGAGATCCAATCCTTGAATCTTATGATAGTGTTCTTCACTTCATCTGTGACTGGACGATGGAGGTCTTATAATGAAAAATAAGAAAATCTCCACCCTCCTCTTCTCAGGACTCGCTGCATTCACTGCTATTGCCGCAATATCATCATCTATTGCGTGGTTTATTCCTGCTTTCAAATTAAAATCCGGCGACAATGAGATCACTGGTGTTAGTGAAGGTGCATATTATGAAGATGGTGATGGGCTTACTGAAGCAACCGCTTTCATTATTTCTAAGCCGAGACACCTCTATAACCTCGCATGGCTTCAATATCTTGGATATTATAACGACGCAGAAGGAACACAATATTATTTCAAACTTAAAAACGATATCGATATGACCGGTTGGAATCTTCCTCCAATTGGAACGGAAGAAAACCCATTTATCTCAAGTTTTAATGGTCAAGGTCATACCGTTTATAATTTAACAACTTCCAACACATTCTCTGACTTTACAACGATGCACCCATCGAAAGTCAATAATACATATTTTAACAATCACATTCCAAATATCGTTGGATTCTTTGGCGTTGTTGGTGATTATAACGATATGTACACTGAAGACGGCGATAATAAACCAGGTGTTACATACGATTCATCAATCAATGAAATGAAAAACACTGGTATTCAATCTTCAGTGGTTAAGAGCGCTTCGAATAACACTCTTGTAGGAATCGCTGCAGGATACGTCAACGCAACAGTATCAAATGTCGCGGTCAATAATTCAGATTTATACACAATTCAAGGCGCAAGTGCAATCACATCAATCACATCAAATGTTTCCGATTATTCTTTAATTGGTTACTGCACTGATGAATATATCGATTCTATTAATTTAAGAACCGATGACGCGGATATTCCAACACTAGATAACCCTAACACCGTCTCTGGTGGTGATAACTGGGGTGGTAGTATTAACATGCTAGATATGTACACATATCTTCGTGGTTTAGCGGATGCTGCTCCCGCAATTACCTTTGATAGTGCACAAACAGTAACTATCGATGAAGAAGGTAATGAAAGCGATCCAGTTGTTACCGCAACCACAGCTAATGGTGCTTATTCTTCAGGGTTCGGAGAATATTATCGCTATCATGGAACAAAGTACGTAGAAGATGATGAAGAATATGCTTCGTTTACATTTGCTAGATCATCTGGTTATCAAGACTTCAGAAGTTACAATGACAGTGATACAAAGTATATCTGTCTTTATGGTGGTGTTAACAAACGCGCGACAACCGCTGGCAATAGAACCACGACTAACGCTAATATTACAACCACAACCAATCAAACACTTTTCCGTATTTCCAACGGAACATCTAACTACTTATCATATCGTGGAAGCATTTCTAACCAAACCACAACCGGAAACGCATCTGGATGGCGTTGGGAAGATGGAAGTTACTTATGCTGCACCTATAACAGCACAAAATATTATTTAACTTATAACAATGGTAATTTAGCTGGGTCAACCACAAGAAGCACCCAGTGGACTTATTCTAGTGCAGATAAAAATATCTACACCACCGTCAATGGAACAAATTATTACCTCGATTTAAGCGGCACCACGTGGCGTCTTGTTTCAACAAATTCAACTTATTATCTCATTAAGTCTGGTAATAACTACATGACCCACACTTACCCAGTTACAACATACGCTAATGTTACGAATACAGCATCCAATACTGAACCAACAGATATGACCGTTAGATGGTACTACGTCAGTGGTTCAAGTAAGTTCTCCGCCACGGAATCTGGCACGATGTATTATTTGCAACGTAACAATAATAACGTTAGATATCGTAACCAAACAACTAACAACTTTGTTGCTTCCGCTGAATATGGAGATAGTGTTTCTCTCTCATTAAATAACCAGTATTATGTTTATCTCACTGGCACAAACTGGAGAAATAACACCACTAATTCGAATAGAGTTACCATTCTAAAAAGAACCGCTGCGGCATCTGAAAATCACAATATTACCTTAACAGATTACACATCTTCAACCACCTCAACTTCAGCGGCGTATTATGACACATATCCATCTTATTTCCCACTTACTCGTGAGAAAGATGAGAATGGTGAATACACTGGAGCAGGAAAACCAGATATTAAGAACACTGGATACATCGTTTCTGGTGCGAACTTAAATGATGGTTCTCAACAAGTTCCATATGGTGATGTCCGTGTTTCTCGATTTGAAATTAAGGATATTAGTAGATCATTAAGCTACGCTGAAGACTATAGTGGTAGCTATTCTTACACTTCTAGTAAACTAGAAGTTGTTACAAGAACCTGTGTAAAAGACGGAAGCACATATACAGATAGTGGCTGGACACGTATTTCTGATGATTATAATGGCAGCAACACCATAAGCAATAATTTATCTTCCACTTTTGGAAGTAAATTAAACTATAAATCCGATTTAAGATTTAACAAATATAAGAACTCACGTTCACAGCTTGACGCGACATTATCGACGGGTGGTGGTGGAATTTACGGACTCCACTTTATGGACGCATCTATTTCTACAAGTAACCTTATTACTATTCCTAACGCTCTTGTTTTGGATGGAAAAACCGTTAATGCTGAAGATGAAGTTGTAGGAACACCATATACAGATTATCAACTTCCACAGGATTCCATTGATTTTAACTTAAAGGATCAAGGTTTCATTAACTTCTTTGCCGGAACTTACTTCACTAACAACGATACCTTCTTTTCTCTCCATACGATTACTAGAAACGCATCTAACCAAATTACTAGTATTCAAGAGATTAAGAGAATTTACGCTCCTGAAACAGGAGAACCAAGCGCCGAGAATCCTTATGTTTATTCATATAGCAACAGCAAACCAGCAAATTCAGGAGATTTAGTCTTTGATACATCATGGATTACCGCTCCAAACGTTGTTGATAACTGCGTATATTACTTTGAAATCCCTGTTAATGCTGGTGAATACGCCCTTGGTTCTGTAAGTGGTAAAAACGGCGCTTACTTAATGTACCTTGATATCGGTGCAGGTATTGCTAACTATAAAGATATCGTCACTACAGAACACGTTGTTTCTACTGTTAAAGAAGGATCATTCCCTAAGGGAGTTGACTTCGTAGATTACACAGTCGGAGAAAGCTGGGACACTGTTACCGGTGGTCATTCTGCCGCTGTTCAAGTTGGCGCTCCTACTAATGCTGGTCAAACATTAAATTATGATTTTGATAGCGCTACAACAACCTTAACTGTTTCTGCCTCGGGTAATTCTAGCCCGTCACTTACAACAAAATTTGTGGAACGAAATTATCTAGTTAAAAAGAAAGTCGGTGATGGAGCAGCCACCAATCTTGACTTTGCTCCTCCGAACCTATATACGATGACTACTGATACGGTTACGTTAGAAAGCTATAATGTCTTTACTTCATCGGTAACGAGAACTGTTACGGATACAATCACTATTACAGGCGGACAATCAGGCACAGAGATTCAATTAGACACGCCACTTCTCAGTAGTGGAGGATTCGTCGTTGAGTCTGCCGCAACATTTGCTGTTAGTAGTGGTCCTGCAACAGTCACAGCCGCTGGACTTGTCACGTTAACAGGTTCATCGCAAGTTGTTATTACCATGAGCTATTCTGAATCGTTAGCGAATGTTGAACAATGGGCGACGGCAAGTGTCGCTGTTACTGATGATACCGAAGGTACGATATTTGCTGGTCACTTCCGTGACTATGATGATCCAAATATCAAAGTGAGATATATGTATGATGGTCCAAACAAGATTTATTCCATCTATATCACTGCGGTTAATTCAACCATTCTCGATATTGATACCTTGCCACCAGAAGGCTACACAGTGAAGATTTATGTTAATAGTTCATTACTAGCCACACTTACATCAGAATCTTCCAATAGTCCATTAACCATTACTGGTTCATCTGGATCCTAATAAAAACAAGCTGGGTTCTCCCAGTTTTTTCTATATTTAGAGTCCATGTCATGCAATAATAAATTAAGATAATAAGGGGGATGTAATCATGCCTATTAGTGGAAGAATCAATCGTGGAGTGTCTTTGGTTACACGTGTTAGAAAAGCCATTTTAAATAAGGAACCAATTCTTAAAGAAAAGAATGATGGTAAAGATCTAGATCATTTGTTTTTATATGACGGAAAAGAAAGCCTTACTGAAGAGTGGTTTGAATACTGTGTTAAACGTGGTTTAAAGGACGCAAAAATAATTGTCCCAAACATGAAGGATGATTACCAAAACAAAGCATTTAATAATGGTGAGAGCCTCATTATTGTTTTAATGTATGAAGATAAATACGAATTAATGAAAGTAGATTCAACATTAGAAAATGATAGGTGGAGATATCGTTTCATTAAGACGGATGAAGTTAAACCATTCGAAATAAAAATGGAACCCAAGTTAGAAGAGTTTAAAAAAGTTTTAGCCGATATTGGTGATTTCTCTGTTGAAATTAAGTGTGGTGGATGGAAAAAAGACTTCATGGAAGCCAGCGATATTATTGACGGATCAATTGACATTGATGAAAAGAAATATAAATGGCTAGTTAATATGTATGATTATTTACCAGATATATTTAAAAGGATATTAGTTGGCTCTTCTGCGGCGGATGTCTTTGGTGGAATGGGTTCATGGAACGATTCCCCAGCTTGGTGCGCTGGAGAGACACTGGAATTATATGCAAGATATCAAGATATAAGCGCAGAACTTAGCTACTATATTTACTATCACTATATGTATGTAGCAAATGAAGCATTTATTGGTTAAAAAAGCGGACATTAATCCACTTAACAGATACTTTTTATATATGTATCCCCATTCTTTTTAAATAATTGTTAATTCTTCGTTTGATAAATGATTGCTTCCAAAACTATACCAAGCAATCATTTTTTTATCATCTTTCATGGTGATGATTGGAAATAATAATTTCTTAAATTGTTTGTTTTCTTCCATGAAGTTTTTAAAGAAATCGAGATCTTCTTTAGATGGAAGAAGACTTCCTCCGTTACACATGCCTACCGCATGGGAGTGGATAATGCCCGCGAATTCAACGCCTCTTTTTTCAAAGTCCTCTGCGATATCATTAAGCATTTCAAAAGAAGGAATATATGATGATTTTTCTTTAGCAAGATTATCAACTGGACGAAATTCAACGAAAACATCATCCTTTATTCCTAACACCCCTCCTCTTTCTAAGGAGAAGTCAGTAAAATAGTCTTCTACTTGGCGAATAAAGTCCTTATTCCCAATGACCACACCAATCACCTGGTTCTACTTCTTTGTCGTAAAGCTTGCACCAATAATTTCTACTATTTTTAATAGGGTATCCCCAAGATGTGCTGTGCCTACATGTAGAGCAATCACCGACACACATCTTTCCTTTACACTTTTTGATTTTTTCCATTATTAAGCCTCCAACATAACTGATAAGTTCCTATCGATTGATTCTATTTTTATTTTAACAATAATAGGAATATATATGTGATAAAATAATATAGAAGAGGTAACAAACAATGGAAGTATTAAGAATTATCGTTAATAGATTAGAAGACAACTCTAAAAAAGAAATAGCTGTTCCTAGTGATATCCCTTTATGGGCTTTTCATTACACTTTAGCGAAATATTTTAAGTTTGATGTCTCGGGACCATATACCTTCGCTTTAGAAGAAGATAAATTCCTCTCTTTAGCGGGCACAGTAACAGGAGAATGGAGAAAACAAGTTGGAATATGGTTTATGTCTCCATATCGTGCGTTTAACGAAGATGATTGGTGTGAAGAATTTGATGGCAAATCTGATTATGAAGATTGGTTAGAAAGAAAAACAATCGGACCATACATCTATAAGGGCTATTACCAAAGCGAAAGAAGATGGAAAGATGATTTAGAAGATTTCGTCGCTGATTACGCTGATATTGTCATCGTCAGTAAAGATATGAACGAATATGGTTTTAGTTCTGTTCGACCATTAACATGGGATATGGAATACGATGAAGATGAATTTGATTCCTATAATTTCAATAATCTACCAATTAAATACCTTCCATTCTTATTCGACCATGGTATCGACGAATTAGTGGAAACACTCACTCTTGATGAAATTCATAAAGAATATCAAAGAATCATTTATCGAGATGGCTATAATAAAGAAGTTTTTACCATTGATATAGTTAACGATGGCCTATTGAAAGAAACTATCGATGAAGTGGTGAAAACATATATGCCTATCGAAATATAAAATAAGCATCATTACTTATTTAAAAATGTCTCAAAAACGAGGCATTTTTTTGTTATAAAAACATTGATATTTGTGAAAACACACAATAATACTTTCGAAGTATTGATTATATCAATAAAAATGCAGTAATCAAAAATCGTATTTGTAAAACCGATATTTCTTTGTAAATCAATGTATTTTTATGTATAATATGTACGAAAGGAGAAATTGAGCGATGATTAAATGGTTTAATGTCAAAGCAAAAAATGGAGTAGCTTCCCTTTATTCAAACAACATCACCCTTAATACCACAGCGATGTATCCATTCGAAGATGCGCATAAAGTTCAAGTGGGTTTAGATGATAATGGCAACATTGTTATCCAGCCTCTTAGTAAAGCGGTCGTGGAATCTGGTGATCTTGATGAGAGCTGCTTATTAAAACTTGAAAGACACAAAAGTTTTGCAAGAATCTCATCTACCTCACTAATGAAACAAATTAGTGAAGCATTAAGAATTACGTTATCGAAAGTCCCTGTTCAATATGAAACATCGTGGGATAGCGTCGAAAACGTCTTAACAATCTTAGTAAAGGAGGGGCAAAAATAACATTCGTTTCTTAGGAGTTAAAATATGCCCCTAAAACAATCAGGATAATATGAAGAAAAGGAGGAAAGAATTATGTTATGGGTTTGGATTATTATCGGTGTAGCAGCGCTTGTTTTATTAATTATCTTCTTGCTCTGCTCATACACAAAGGCTGGTCCAGATGAAGCAATCATGATCTCTGGATTAGGTAAGAGAAGAATATTAAGAGGCCAAGCTGGCTGGCGATTACCTTTCTTACAAAGAAAAGATCGCTTATCACTCAAAGTGTTCCAAGTTGATATCAAGACTCGTGAACCAATTCCCACACACGAATTCATCAATATCAATGTTGATGGTGTCGCTAATCTAAAGATTTCAAGTGACCCCGCCCTCCTTGAAAGAGCGTTCGAAGCCACTTTAGGAATGGGTGAAAATGAACTTATTGAACAAGTCAAACAAGTTCTCGAAGGAAACATGAGAGAAATCGTTGGAACCGTGGGAATTCGCGAACTCGTGCAAGACCGCAAAGGAGTAGCCACAAAAGTTCAAGAAAATGTCATTCCTGATATGGGAAAATTAGGAATCGAACTAGTAAACTTCAATATTCAAAACTTCTCTGATCGTAACAATGTTATTGAAAACCTCGGTATTGATAACATCTCACAAATTTCAAAAGAAGCCGCGATTGCTAAAGCTAACGCTGAAAGAGATGTTAGTATCGCTAGAGCGAGAGCTGCTCAAGATGCAAATGAAGCGGAAGTAAATTCCAAGACTGTTATCGTCCAAAAGAATACGGAATATGCCTTAAAAGAAGCATCATTAAAGATTCAAACAGATACCGCCAGAGCGGATGCTGATGCTGCATATAAGATTCAAGAACAAAAAAGACAAGAAGAAATCAATGTTGCCACAACTAATGCGGAAATCTCTAAGAGAGAACGCGAAGTTGAACTTGGAAATAAAGAAGTTGAATTAGCGGAAAAGAGATTGGCAGCTTCAATTAATAAGAAAGCAGATGCGGAAAAATACGCTGCTGAAAAAGCTGCGGAAGCCGAATTATTCAAGAGAAAAACAATCGCTGACGCTGAACTTGTTGAAGCGCAAAGAAAAGCGGAAATTAAAACCGTTGGCGCGGAAGCTGAAAGAAAAGCTCGCGAAGAAGGCGCTACCGCAGTAAGAGTTGAAGCGGAAGCTAATAAAGAAGCATCTCTTTCCGAAGCCAAGGGTATTGAAGCTAAAGGAAAAGCGGAAGCTGATGCCATCAAAGCCAAAGCGGAAGCGATGAAATCCTATAATGACGCTGCAACTTTAAAACTCATCTTAGAGTCAAATGTCTTGCCAGAAACTGTCAGAGCCTACTCTGAACCAATCGCCGCTGCATTAGCCCAAATTGATGGAATCACAATGTATGGTGACGGCAACGAAGCAAAGCTTGTCAGTGAAATTCAACAACATGGTAGCCAGATCTTTGAAGGTCTCAACAAGACTTTAGGAATTGATCTCAAATCATTATTAATCGGATATTTTGGTGATAAAGTTCTCGGCAAAGCCAGAGAAAGTGCATCATAACAAACATCTGATACTCAGGGTCCTTCGTGTAGGCGAAACGCATGAAAATGTGAAATAGCGGACCTCCCAATCATAAGAATGACCGGTGATCTAGTTAAGAGAACCGGTTTTCTTATGTTAATAACTATCAAAGATTTATAGTAATTTTTCATAGACGCATGAAATTAGTTTTCTATAAATAG
>JAFSNY010000014.1 GCA_017447305.1 Bacilli bacterium
AACAAAATAAGAGATTATGTGAACATTATGTTACATTCTGCAACATTCCTCTCTTTTGAGAAAGTGAAATAAGAAAGTGAAAAAGAAAGTGAGAAGAGATATAGAAGATATATACGATAAAAGGAACTGTCCGTTCCATTTGAACTACTTTACTACTTGTTTAATCGAGGATCATTTGATTACGGTTTATGACAAAGATATTTTCTTATTCAACCAGCTGTTTGATGATGTGGTGGAAGATAATGACATCGAATTAATTAAACGTTGCTTTAGATACACAAGGGATTATTGCAACAAAAACAAAGAAAACATCTACAACCTCTACAAATTCTTCAAAGCGGCCTTCTATGAGAATCTAAGAAAAATGGATGGATATGATGAAAGAATGGAGAAATGGTTTAGGGAAGTGGATGAGTATTTAAATGGATAAAACGGAATAAATTCCTTTTATATGTAGAGTAATTGTAATAAAAATGATATAATCTTGTTTAAATACGAGATTCGGAGGGATTCGAATGAAATATTGTGATGCTATCAAATGCCTAAGAAAAAAGCTTCTTCTATCTCAAACTGAGTTTGCAGAGAAGATGGGTGTGGCATTTGTGACAGTAAATAGATGGGAGAACGGCAACAACGTTCCCACTTTTAAATATAAAAGAAAATTAGCACCTCTTTTCAAAGAAAACGGAATTGAGGTGGAAGAATGAAAAGATATAGATTCATTGATTTGTTTGCTGGGATTGGTGGCTTCCATCAAGCTTTGACTAATCTCGGTTGCAAATGTGTTTGCGCTTCAGAAATTGACGAAGATGCGATAAAAAGATACAAAGCAAACTTCCCTGACACACCTATGGTTGGGGATATAAATAAGACATATTCTAAATTACCAGAATTCGACATTCTTTGTGGTGGTTTCCCTTGCCAACCTTTCAGCAAAGCGGGTAAGCAAGAAGGTTTTGAAGATAAGACGAGAGGTAATCTTTTTTATAGAATCATGGATGTTCTTGACCTTCATCCAGAATGTAAGTTCGTAATTTTGGAAAATGTGAAGAACTTGGCAGACAAAACAGAGAATTGGGATATCATTCAAAACGAACTTAAACAAAGAAATTTTTATGTTACAGATATGCCAATTATCCTATCGCCTCATCAATTTGGCATACCTCAAATCAGGGAAAGAGTCTACATTCTTGGAATCAGAAAAGATATTCGTGATGAAGCAAAATTACCAAACGGGTCAATTCATATGGAAGATCTTGGCAGACTTTTTTCGACAAAGAGCATCTGCTCTGGCGATGATGCCAGAAAGATACTAGAGCCATGTGATGACGAGAGTTACTTTATCAGCGAATATGAAGAACATCTCATAAGAATGTGGTATGAATTCAAGGTTCAAACAAATTTTGATGTTGTTGGTGTTCCTGTTTGGGTTGAGTATTTTGGCTACGGGCTGACCGATAGACAGTTTGAGAAGTTTGTTGACCACAAAGGCGAAACTATAAAAACCATGCCCGATTGGAAAAAGAAGTTTGCCTTAAAAAACAGGGTTTTCTATTTGAAACACAAAGATTTCATCGATAGATGGATTGAGCATTACAACGTCATGCAATTGCCGTTGGGGTATAAGAAATTTGAATGGAATTGCAGTGGTGCTAGAGGCATCGAAGATACCATTATCCAATTCCGCCAATCTGGAATCAGGGTTAAAAAGCTCAATTATTTCCCAGCTTTGGTCGCAATCAATAACACTCCAATAATCTTTGACCAAAATCATCAGAGATTTAGAAGAATCACACCTAGAGAAGCTGCGAATTTGCAGAGCTTCAACCGCGATTATGTGTTGGGTAATGATGCGAGAATTTATAAACAATTAGGTAATGCTGTTAATGTAGTCATAATCGAAAAATTAGCAAAGAAATTAATGTCGTTTGAAAGGAGCGGAAAGAAATGAAAAAACTAAACATTAGGCCAGATACTGGCGTATATGGGACATATAAAAGAATTAGTTATCAGCCATGGACCGCTCTTGCTGAGTTCGTCGATAACTCAACGCAAAGTTTCTACGACCATAAAGAAGAATTATTCAACACTAAATACTATAAAGGATTAGAAGTTGAAATCATTTATAGAGAGGATCCATCCTGTGGCGATGAAATAAAAATTATTGATAACGCCTTTGGTATGGATTATTCCGACTTCCAAAGAGCAATTATCTTGGATAGGCCACCAAAAAATACAAAAGGAAGAAACGAATTCGGTATGGGCCTTAAGGCTGCCGCATGTTGGTTTGGCAATTTGTGGTCCGTAGAAACAACCTCGCTTGGAAGCTATTTCAAATACAAGGCTGAAATCGATATTGATAATTTAGTTAAATATAAAGCTGAGACAATTGATGTTGAAGAGGAACAGGTTAGCCCTAAAGACCACTATACAGTAATAACAATCCAAAGATTAAATAAAAAAATTAAAGGCAAGAGAATCGAAAAGAAAATTCACGAATTGCTTTCTTCAATCTATAGGGCCGATTTAAGGACTGGCGATGTTAAGATTTTCTATAACGGCGAGCAACTTGAGTTCGAAGAGGTAGAACCTTATACAGACGAAAGTGGAAAAACATGGAGAAAAGATGTTGAATTTACCATTCCTCATAGAGATGAAGAACTCCATGTTAAGGGATTCATTGCTATAAGAATCCCAGGTAGCACAAGGAACGCTGGCTTAACTCTTTTAAGAAGAGGTAGAGTTATTGTTGGTGGCCCAGAAAAGAACTATCGTCCTTATGAAGTTTTCGGTCCGTCCAACTTATACACATATCAACGTTTATATGGTGAATTAGAAATGGATGACTGGCCAGTCACGCAAGCAAAAGATGCTTTTGACTGGAGCAATGAAGATTTAGAAGCTAAGTTCATTGATAAGCTTGTTGAGCTGTCAAAGGACTACCATGAATACGCTGAAAAATTAAGAACCAGAGAAAAAGTTAAACTCGATGATGTTGTCGAGCAATTGACAAAAGATTTAACAAGTAACAGCAAAATATCAAATGCTGTAGTCAATATCAAAAAAACCGAAGATGTTTCTGCATCTCAAGAAGAAATAGAAGTTGATGAAGATTTATTTCCTGATTCTTCTTCATTAATCGAAGATCAAGTTGAAAACGAAAGTGCTGGCGTTGGCGTTGACATAGAGGATAATTCACCTCTTCAAATTAATCTTTCGTATGCCGGGAACGACTATGATTTCACATTCATCTTTGATGATAAAAACCCAAGGAGTGAATGGTTGAAGCTAGAAGTTGAAGACAAAAGCATAAATAAATACACGATTACTCTAAACACCAGACACTCATTCTTTTATCCGTTTATCCAAAAGAAGGATTTTTTGGTACTCCTTGCGAAGTTTGCTACAGCGTTAGTAATAGCCGAGATAAACGCATGGTCTTTGGCGACAGACGGGATGGTTCCCCCTTCAAGCATTAGAAATGAGATGGGAAGGATATTGGAGGATTTGAAGTCAAATGAGTGATTTATATAAAGTCAATGAAATAAAAAAGCAAGATACTGACAAGTTTGGCGATATCATCACAGATGGTTATTTTGCTTCCGCTGTTTCAAAAGAAATGATGAGAAGCGACGATTCAATGACAGACGATATTGTGAACAACGTTTTCGCAAATGCCTCATCGATATTAAACGAATGCCCTAATCCTAGTGGCAGTGGTGAGTTCAAGAAAACCGGCATTGTAATTGGCAAAGTACAAAGTGGTAAAACCTCAAACTTCATAGCTTTATTGGCACTGGCGTTTGATAATGGATATAACCTTGGCGTTGTCATAGGTGGAAACACAACTGAGTTGCTAACCCAAAACGTTAATAGGATTAAATCATCATTTAATGTCCCAGTGGACAGACTAGTTGTTCTCCATTCTAAAGACAATCATAACAAGATTACTCCTGATGCCATAAGAGGGTTTATTGAAAACGGTCAAAAAGTATTGATTGTCACTTTGAAATCCCCTCAGGTAAAAACAAAAAAACATATGTCTAGGGTGTCGGAACTATTTGATGATCCAGTTATGGCTAACGAAAACACAATCATAATCGATGATGAAGGCGACCAAGCCACACTGAACTCAAAGGCATATTCAAAAGACATAGCAAATCAATTAGCTCAAACTTACAAGGTTGCAATCGAAATAAAGGAAAAAATAAAAAGACATTGTTTTATTTCAATCACGGCAACTCCACAAGCGAATATTTTGATTAAAACGACAGATGTTCTTTCACCGGATTTTGGTAAATTAATTTATCCAGGCAGAGGCTATTGCGGCCTTTCTGTGTTCCACGGAGAGGAACAAGACAAATATGTGAAAGTGATTCCTGAAGAAGAAGATTCGCTTTTAGATTCAGATGGTGGCGTGCCAGCATCATTTTATGATGCTTTATCATCATTTTATGTCAGTAATGCCATAAGAAAAAGCCGTGGCGACATGAAGGTCCATTCCATGCTTATTCACCCATCAATGAAAAAATTCGACCACGCTAAGGTTGAAGAAAAAGTGAATAAACTTGTCAAGCAATGGAAAGCATATGCAAAAAACGGCATAAAGGATTTTGGCTATATTAATGCTCTCCGACCAAAACTAATCAAATCGTATGAAATGTATAAAGCCGATGGCGTTGTAACCAGAAGTTTTGAGGAGATTGAGGGCCAAATTTTAGAATGCATTCGTCAGTCATCAGATGCTTTGGTATTCAACAGCGACCAAATTAACGCTAGGTCGGATGCCGAATTATATAAAACGAGAATCTATATTGGTGGAAATATACTTGATAGAGGCATCACAATTAAAGGCTTAGCAATTACATATATCATCAGAAGAGCAAAGGGATATAGCACCGTAGACAATACGGAGCAAAGAGCAAGATGGTTCGGATACAAAAATGTGCCCGGATTCAGCGATTATATCGACATCTGCAGAGTGTGGGCAACAGAAGCCATTAAAAAAGATTTCGCTACGATAAACGAGTCTGATGAAGACATGTGGTCTTCAATTGAGAGAAATCTTTCTAGGGGAAAGAATTTCAAAGAGCTTCCAAGATACTTTTTATTGCAGGATGACGTTTCACACAAATTAAAACTTACAAGACCTCAGGTCGCTAGGACAAAAGAACTCTTTTGGTCAGAATGGAAGACACAAACATATTACGTTAAAGATAAAGACCAAGCTGCTTTTAACATGCAATTAGTCGAATCTTTCAAAAGCAATCACAAGAGCAATAATATTGTGAGAGATTTCAAAGGAGACAACCAACATTTGTATATTTACGATGTTAAATTATCCGATTTTTTGGAGAACTTGCTTGATAAATTCAAATTCTGTCAAGATGAGATGAATTATGCCGGTTATCTAAACAAACTTGAGGTATTGATCACAGAAAGAAAACTCGATGATCTAATCGATGTTGTATGGGTGAGAATAAACACAAACGAGAAACGTAAGATTTTAGAAGACGGAAGTATTCAACAATTTTTCAGAGGCCGCGACATGAGACCAAATGAAAAAGGCGAATACAATTATCTGGGTGACAGGCACACATGCGACGATAGGCCAGACAAGATTCAAGTTCAGATTCACTATATCAAAGCAAGCAATATACCAGATGTAGATTTCTACTCACCATCTATATGTATTTATGTACCGAATCATTACATTGATGAAGTGAAGATTATTGGGAGGGAAGATTAATGATTACAGTTCAAGAAATATTAAATACAATCGCCATCCCAAACGAAGGCTTAGTTCTTAAAAAGAAGGACGTGTTTTACTGGGGCAAAAGTAGCAGTGGAGACATTGTTTATGGAATAGAATCCAAAAACAAAAATCTTATGTCAATGGCCCAAACAACCAGATATTTAAAAATATGTCTGAATACCACATTTAATGTTTCCTTTGGCGATTTGAGCGAACAAAAGAATCTATCTTTAATTATTCTCAAGCAAGAAGGGATAAAGTTTTTAGATATTTTTATCAGGCTTACTGACACGATTGACAGCGAATTATCGGATCAGGAATTATTGACTTATTTTCTTAATTTAAAAGACTTGTTCTCTAACGACAGTAAAAAGTCTATTAAAGAACTGCAAGGGCTTTATGGCGAATTATACGCAATGGTCTATTTAAAAGAGAAAGAACAAATTAATATTGCCCAGTTTTATCAATCTGAAGATAAGAGAAAGTTTGACTTTTCAATTGATGATAATAAGAAAATTGAAGTCAAAACAACAACGCTTCCTGCAAGAATCCATCATTTCAAATTGGATCAGCTCAATGTGTTAAGATACGACATATTGGTTGCTTCCATAATGCTGCAAAAAGATGACGGTGGATTAAGTCTAAACGCCTTAATAAATAAAGCAAAAGACTTATTTTCTAATAATTTAAAATTATTGATACACATAGAAAATATGGTTAAAAACATTGACGTCGATGTTCTTGAAACCTTGAAATATAACAAATCATTTATTGATGAAAACATCAAATTTGTTAAAGCAATTAACATACCAAGAATCCAGGAAAAAACCATGGATGGCGTATTTAATGTTGAGTTTGATTCTGATTTGTCAAATTGTGAGCAATTTAGTGATAGCGAAATTTGTGAATGGATTAAACTGCAGGATATTAGATAAAGGAGACGCACGATATGAAACAAAAATTGACTGTCAAAATCTTAATAGAAGAAACAAGAAAGTTTTGTGAAATTGAGAGAAAGACATATCACAAAGAACTTTATGGTGTAACTGATGGCAAAGCAATTGGAACCTATGTTGAGCATAAACTAAAGCAGTATCTTGCAGAGCGTTTTGATTTCACTAGTGGCAACAGTGCTTCTGGTATTGACTTACCCGATGAATCAATAAACACAGATATTAAAGTTACTTCAATTAGACAGCCACAATCGTCTTGTCCATACAAATCTTCTAGACAAAAAATATATGGTCTTGGTTATAACCTGTTGGTGCTTGTTTACGATAAAATCGATGATGAAAACGGTGGTTTGCTTAAATTTTTAAATGTTACTTTTGTTGAAAAGGAAAGAACTGGAGATTTCACAACAACCAAAAGAATTATAGAAATGCTTCGTGACGGTGCAAATAAAGACGATCTCATTGCCTATTTTACAGACAGAAACATTCCAGGCGATGAAATTACATATTTGAATTTAGCGGAAGAATTATTATCTAGAAGACCAAAGCAAGGGTATTTGACAATTTCAAACGCTTTGCAATGGAGGCTTCAATACGGACGCGTTATCGCATTAAATAATGAAGTAGATGGAGTGAATAACCATGATTTCAATTGAAAAAACCGAATTCGGAGATTATCAAACGCCTGAGGATTTTTGCCTTAGTGTTTGTGATTTACTCTTAAACAAATATTCACTAAGTCCAGACTATGTGGTGGAACCAACGATGGGTGTTGGAAATTTTTTGAAGGCAATTTCAAAAAAAACGAACTGTGAATTATTCGGCATTGAAATTAATCATGAGTATGTTGCTGAAGCTCAAAAAGCAATTAAGCATGCAACAATATTTGAATCTAATATTTTTACATTTGATTTTGAAATTTTGAAAGAAAAAATGACTGATGGTCATCGTTCTAAAGTATTATTTTTAGGTAATCCTCCGTGGGTCACTAACTCTTCACTAAGTTCTTTGGGAAGTTTCAATCTTCCGTATAAAGATAACTTTAAAAAGGAAAGAGGGTTTGATGCTGTTACCGGAAAAGGAAATTTTGACATCTGTGAATATATTTTGTTACAACTTATGTCCGAGTTTTCAAATTACGATGATTGTTATCTGGCTTTTCTTTGCAAAGAAATAGTGGCAAAAAACATAATTAGAGATTTAGGTAAATATTCATTCGATTTAGAATTTGCCGATTTATATTCATTCGATGCAAAAAAAGTATTTGGGGTTAGCTGTGATGCTGTGCTTTTTGTTACAAAATTAGCTGCAGGAAAGAAACTAGACCACGCAACCGTTTATTCATTTGAAAAACCGAATGTAGAGGTGTCGGCTTTCGGATGGAGAAATGGTGTTTTTGTATCCGATTTAAATTCATACAACAATCAGTTTGACGGTGTTTCACAAATTACTTGGAGGCAAGGAATTAAACATGATTGCTCTAAAGTAATGGAAATTAAGCATAAAAACAATCAATGGATTAATGGGTATGGAGAAAATATAGACTTTACGGACAGTATTTTTGTTCATCCGTTGGTAAAATCATCAGCATTTAAAAAGGCAATAATTAACTCTTTTGATAAATATGTTATTGTTACTCAAGAATTTGTAAGGCAAGATACAAGCCGATTAGAAAAAGACCCAAGAGTTCTTGATTACTTAAAATCTCACTCAACAGATTTTGATAAAAGGAAGTCAATAATTTATAAAAATACACCTCCGTTTTCTATTTTTGGTATAGGAAGTTATTCTTTTACGAATTACAAGATCGGTTTGTCTGGTTTTTATAAAGAGCCGAAATTTAGTTTTTTGTACTCAAATAAAAACCCTGTAATGGTAGATGACACATGCTATTTTATCGGAACAAACAACAGACTGTATGCAGAGATTTTGTTTTGCTCTTTGGACCAAAAAGAGATATATGATTTTATGAGATCTATTTCATTCAAAAATAGTAAAAGGCCATTTACTAAGGACGTTATGCAAAGGCTTGATTTGATTAAAATTTTAAAACACTTTGGCTTTGAAACTATTAACAAGAAACTTCAAGAAGTATTCGGAGAACAAATCTCTAACGATGTTTTCGATGAATTAATGTTAAAACTTAATCTATGTTCAGGTGATCTTGATGATGTGAAGTTATGATTTCTAATGAGAAATAATACAGGTTATGTGTCATAGAATACCGATTACATGGTAATTAGCAACTGCTGGTTGTCAAATTGCAAAGTGTCGGTTGGTTGTGATTTAGAATAGGAGATTTTACACTTTAGATATGACTTTAGGCGAGAAGATTCAATTAAGTAGAAAAAAGAAAGGAATGAGCCAGGAAGACTTGGCTAACCTTTTGAATGTCTCTCGTCAAGCTGTCCAAAAATGGGAAAGTGGTGCATCCACCCCGGAACTTAATAAACTTGTCGAGATGAGTAATGCATTTGAAGTTTCTTTAGATTGGTTAGTCAAAGATGTAGAAATCGAAGAATCTCAACCAGAACATAAAGAAGAAGAAAAACTAGCTGAACCAACAACCCAAAAGAAAACAAGCAACAGTTACATAGTAACGAAAGTATTCTTGATTATTGGCATGGTTCTGACACCTATAAGTTTTTCGGTTAACTTTATGAGAATTTTCTCTTATGAAAAGACTGGAGTGATATTCGCTGTCTTGGCCATCCTCTATGTAATAGAACTGGTCTTAGGTATACCTACGCTTGGAGCGTTGCAAAAAGGTAAAAACAAGAGAGAAATCATCGGATACGCAATAATGACCATGTTTTGCTTGTCGTTTATCGCTGGTATTTTGATGCTCGCTTCAAAAGATCCTTTCCATCCAGATAAGGAAAAATTCAAAAACTACCATATATCAAAATCTGGATCTAGCGGATTGGCTTGGTTCGCATTCATAGTTCTCACCATTTTATCAATCGTGGCGATTAGCATCCATGGAACGGTTACTGACACTAGATTCTTAACTTTATATATGACTCTATTTGTTGAGTTCTTGATTATGGCTTTATCGTGTTTGGTGTTTGCTATTTTCCAGACTACAATGCCAAGCAATGTTAATGAGAAATAATCCTTGTTATTGGACATAAGGGAAAAGTAATACAAAGTATTAAAGGAGAAGGTGCTGAACATGAAAGAATTGTTATTAAGAGATATCCTTCCGTTATCAGAAGAAGAATCTAGAGATGCTAAAATAGCACTAAACATGTCATGGGATGGAAAATCCCATTTTGATCGTTGGAATGAAAGCAATGCAAACAACAGAGATGTTTCCTATTCTTATTATTCTCATTATGGAAAATCTAGAAACTTTACCAGAATTGGACAGCTTGTTTTTGGATTTGTTCAGCTCCCAAGAAGTAATAAAAAATGGCTTTTAGTCACAGTTGGAAGAATCACATCACTTCCAGACCATGATACCTGTGGACATGAAGACGTTGAAAGATTCCAAGGATTAGTCGGTAGATTGGTAGTTGAAATCGCTAAAGGCAACACTTACTCAAGATACATTTTTAATTTGAATAAGTATTATGAAAATGTAAAAGTGGTGGAAATATTAGCAGATGATTATCAAGCGATTTCTTTTAGTGGATTAGATAATGTCCATCTTTCATACCATGATTTAAACCTTATTTTAAAAGGCGAGAAATATGCAGATTATAGAAATGCATTATTGAGTGTCAAAGGTGTTTATTGTCTTACAGACACCAAAACAGGAAAACTTTATATTGGCTCTGCTTATGGTGAGCATGGACTCGCT
>JAFSNY010000015.1 GCA_017447305.1 Bacilli bacterium
CTTTATGTTTGTGCAATTACATTATAGAGGTCCTTTTAGGTTAAGAATTATTTCAAATAATCAATTATAGAAGTTAAGAAACTATCAAAAATAACGGGGATAAAGAAAATCGCGGCTCCCCGTTTGTTTTGAAAGAGCCTTTTTATATAAAATAAAATGGCGATAAAAAAATGTATATTGTTTTTGCTTAAATTATGAATTAATATAATTAAGTAGAAAAAAAGGGTTAACGTTTTCAATGCAAAGATGATTTGTCATGTTTGTTTAAATTGAAGTAATTCGTTTTCTTTCGCCCTATATATCTTAGAAAGGAGAATATATGAAAAGAAAGTTAGTATTTCTTGCTTCCACATTATTACTTGCTGGCGTTTTATCAGCATGTGGTGGTGGCAAAAAAACCGAATCTTCATCAGTTCCTGCTTCAGAAGAAAGCACACCTGCTACAGTTTCTGAAGAAAGTGTTCCTGCTGAAGAAAGTACTCCTGCAGAAGAATCAGTCGAAGAAAGTGTTCCTGCTGAAGAATCAGTTCCAGCTGAAGAATCAGAAGAAGAAAGTGTTCCTGCAGAAGAATCTGAAGTTACACCTGCTTCCGAAGAAGAACACACCTCTCACGAACTCCCAAGTGAAGATGGAGTTATCGGTGAAGGTATTGATCCAGGCGATTACAGTTTTGTTGTTTGGGTTGACGAAAAGATCGTTGACTTAACCGATGCATACTTACAAGCCTTTGCCGCAAGACTTCCAGATGGTGTCAATGCGACATTCGAAATTCAACCTGTTTCTGAAGCATCTGCCGCTGGTGATATGATTACTGACCCAGAGAGTGGTGCTGATATCTATGCATTCGCTCAAGACCAATTAGCAAGACTTGTTAATGCTAATGCCCTTGCAGAAATTACCGGAGATTTAAAAGATGAAATCACCGACCGTAATGACGCAGGATCCGTTGCTGCTGGTAAAGTCGGACGTAAACTCTACGCCTTCCCAATGACCTCAGATAATGGTTACTTCTTATATTATAATAAGAGCTTAATCACTAAAGATGAAGCTTCCAACTTCACCACATTATTAGCCGCTTGTAACAGAGCTGGTAAAACTCTCAGCTTTAATGGTTCAAGTGCTTGGTACAATGCCGGATTCTTTTTCGGTGCTGGTTGTGAATCAACATGGAACACAAATAGTGCTGGTGAATTCGTTTCCTACACTGATACTTACAATTCTGACGAAGGCTTAGTTGCTGCAAAAGGAATTAAAGAAGTCGTCACTCACTCCAAATACGTTGACAGTTCTTCCGCTGCTGACTTCAGCGCTGGTGCTGCCGCTGTTATTTCTGGAACATGGGATTCCGGTACTGCAAAAGGCGCTTTAGGCGAAGACTTTGCTGCTGTTGAACTTCCATACTTCACCGTTGATGGTCATGATTACCACATGGGTTCCTTCGGTGGAAACAAACTCGTTGGTGTCAAACCACAAATCGACGCTAACAAAGGCGCTATTGCTCTCTTAGCCGCTTCCTATCTCACCGATACCGCTGCTCAATTAGCAAGATTCCATGAAAATGGTTGGGGACCAAGTAACCTAACTGCTCAAGCAGATCCAGATGTCCAAGCTGATGAAACATTAGCCGCCTTCTTAGCACAATCTGCTTACTCTGTCCCACAAGGTCAATATCCTGGTGACTGGTGGAACACCGCTGGTGCCATCGCCACAGACATTCAGACTGCTGGTGAAACTTCAACTGATGATCAATTAAAAGCCATCTTAGCAGGCTATGCCGCTGCCTTAGATGACATGCTTGGTTAATCTAAAGTTAAAACAAATTATTTGGGTGAGGAGCTTAAGGCTCCTCCCCCTTTATCACAATTTGGAGGAACTATGAAAAAATCTACAACGATTCTTTATAAAATCGGATTTATCTTAGATCTCGTTGGTGTCTTAGTTTTTCTTGCGCTACTTATTACAGGTATCGTGTTGAATAATAGTGGTTCCGAATTATATTTCCCTGTAACTAACACAGCTTTTGACGGTAATACATTAGTTACCTCAGGTATTATCGGTCTTGTCGTTGGTTTAATCGCTCTTCTCTTTACCCACGTTGGTATGACAAATGCTCGTATGAGACCAGCATGGAAGAGAGTACAAGTTTCCGCTTTAGTCGTTTCGATTTTAAGTGGAAATATTTTTGTTTTAATCGCTTCAATTTTAGCTATTCTCGATGCGAAAAATTATGAAGAGAAGATTCATATCGTATACAAGGATCCACTTACATACTTAGATTTTTATAAGAAAGAAAGATTCGTTTTTAAAGTCACTCAATTTTTCGTAGCTATTCCTGGCTTTTTTAAGAAAATTGGTATCGCAATCGGTCGCTTCTTTAAAAAACTCGGAATTGGACTTCTCAACTTTTTCAAAAACATCGGAGTGATGTTTGTCAAAGGTAGTTGGAAGACCAAAGTTAGCTATTTTGTTATGGGCTTTGGCAACATGGCTCGTAGACAATTCCTCAGAGGTCTCTTATTCTTGGCCTTTGAAGCAGTATTTATCATTTATATGATATTCATGGGCGCGTCTTCATTCTCAAGACTCACCACCCTCGGTGAACTTGCAACTGTTCAATACTTACAAACCGTTGGTGGTATTCAAACACCAGTCGTTAAATATATTGATAACTCATTCAATATCTTACTTTTTGGCGTTTTAACCATCTTCTTCGTTGTTGGTTTACTTTACACATGGTATCTAAATATCCAACAATCTTACACTCTCGACCTTCTCCAAAAGGCAGAAAAGAAGATTATGCATGATAAAGATGATATCCACGCATTAGTCGATCAAGACTTCTATAAGACATTATTGTCTTTACCTCTCATTGGTATCTTAGTTTTCACTATCTTGCCAATCTTCTTCATGGTTTTGGTAGCCTTTACCAACTATGATAAGAACCACTTCCCACCAACCAACCTCTTCTCATGGGTTGGAGGTTCAAACTTCCAACAATTATTTGTCTGGTCAAATAGTGGAGGAGCTTCCTTCTCTGCAACATTCGGACAAATCTTGCTTTGGACATTGATTTGGGCCTTCTTTGCCACCTTCACTAACTACTTCTTAGGTATGATGGTCGCAATGTTAATTAATAAAAAAGGAATTAAATTAAAGAAATTATGGAGAACCATCTTAGTCTTCTCTATCGCAATTCCACAATTCATTTCCTTACTTTATGTTTCCAAGATGTTCTCTAGTGGTGGTCTTGTTAACATCTTCATGAGAGATACATTCGGTATGACACTGCCATTCTGGACCGATGCAACTTGGGCTAGAATCACCGTCATTATCATTAACATTTGGATTGGTATTCCATACCTCATGTTAATTACCACTGGTATTTTAATGAACATCCCTGCTGATTTATATGAATCTAGCAAAATCGATGGTGCTTCACCATTCCAACAATACATGAAGATTACTCTTCCATACATGCTCTTCGTTACAGGTCCTTACCTCTTAACAAGCTTCACTGGTAACATGAATAACTTCAACGTTATCTTCCTTCTTACCGGTGGCGCTCCAAAGACTGGTGCCTACTACGGAAGTGCTGGTAAGACCGACTTACTCATCACCTGGTTATATTCATTAACCGTTGATCAAACTAACTACAAGTTAGCTGCCGTTATCGGTATCTTAATCTTCGTCGTTGTCGCCGCACTATCCTTAATTGTTTATAACTTGATTCCTTCGACTAAAAACGAAGAAGACTTTGCATAGGAGGTATTGTGATTATGAAAATGAAAAAAGCTTCTGTATTTCTATATCTCATCGCAAATATTTTCAATACTCTTGAAATAGTCGCTGGATTAGTTCTCACCATCTTTGGTGCTGTATGTGCAATTATTAAACCTTACGCTGTCCAAGAAATCATCGAAGGTCAATACACCGCTAAATACAAAATCACCCAAGGTGGATTAAATCAAATGGCAACCATTTGCCTTGCAATTGGTATCCCAATGCTTATTCTTTCCATCATCTTAATGATTTTGATTAAGAAAGCATCTAAATGGCCTCGTCCAAGTGTTGGCACAAATGGTGCTGTTATGCTTATCGGCTTATTAGACGGAGATATCATCCTCGTCTTAGCAGGTTTATTCACATTACTTGCCCGCCGTCAAGATCCTGACATGAAGGAAGAACAAAACCATCTCGGTCTTCGTGCTTCTCGTGCGATCGGCAACACCTTCAGTTATATCGTCTTAGCGATTATCAGTGTTGTCTGGATTCTTCCATTTGTCTTCATTGTCTTACAATCATTCCGTACTGAAACAACGTCACAAGTTGGATATATTCTTCCAAAACAGTGGGGTCTGGATAACTATTTATTCCTCTTCTCACCTGATTGTGACTTCTTGACTTGGTATTTCAATACCTTCATCATCGCGCTTGCTTGCTGTATTTTACAGACAATCATGCAATTAATGATGGCGTATACCTTATCAAGATTCAGATTCAAACTTAGAAAACCTTTAATGAACATCATGCTCATCTTAGGTATGTTCCCAGGCTTCTTAACCATGATCGTTTTATATCAAGTCTTAAAAGCCATGGGCCTAACCCAAGGCAACGCTGTCGGAGGCTTAATCCTCGTTGGTGTCGCATCTTCAGGTATGGGTTACTATGTCTCTAAAGGATTCTTCGATACTGTTCCTAAATCACTTGATGAAGCCGCGCGTATCGATGGTGCGACAAGATTCCAAATCTTCTATAAGATTATCTTGCCACTTGCGAAACCAATCGTCATTTACACCATCTTAACCGCCTTCATGGGTCCTTGGGGTGACTTCATCTTCGCAAGACTTATTGCCTTCGGAGATCCAAATGGTTATAACGTCGCCGTCGGACTTTGGAGCTGGCTATCACAATCAATGATTTCTGACTACTATACCAGATTCTGTGCTGGTGGTGTCATTGTCGCTATTCCTGTTATTGTCATCTTCCTCTTCTTACAGAAGTACTACGTCGAAGGTGTTACAGGTGGCGCTGTCAAAGGATAAGGAGATTAAAATATGGCAACTGTATTATTAAAAGATGTCAAGAAAGTCTACAGTGGTAACGTTACCTCTGTCCATGACTTTAACTTAGAAATCGCTGATAAAGAATTCGTTGTCTTTGTCGGTCCTTCTGGATGTGGTAAATCCACCACATTAAGAATGATTGCTGGTCTTGAAGACATTACCGAAGGTGAACTTTATATTGATGGCGTTTTATGTAACGACCTTCAACCTAAAGATCGTAACATCTCGATGGTTTTCCAAAACTACGCGTTATATCCACACTTAACCGTTTATGAAAACCTCGCTTTTCCACTTCGTTTAATGAAACATCCAAAACTCAGCAACGAAGAAATTTATAAAAGAGTAACAAACGCGGCAGAAATCCTCGGTATTACTCAATTCTTAGCTCGTAAGCCAAAAGCCCTTTCCGGTGGTCAAAGACAACGTGTCGCTATCGGTAGAGCGATTGTTAGAGATTGTAAGGTTCTCTTAATGGATGAACCATTATCCAACCTCGATGCTAAACTTCGTAACCAAATGAGAGCGGAAATTATTCTTTTAAGAAAGAAAATTAATACCACCTTCATTTACGTTACCCACGATCAAACTGAAGCTATGACCCTTGGTGATAGAATCGTCATTATGAAAGATGGATTCATCATGCAAGTTGGTACACCAGCTCAAGTATTCGATTCACCAGATAACTTATTTGTCGCTTCCTTTATCGGTTCACCATCGATGAACTTCATCCATGGTAAATATAAAGCCGGAAAAGTTACATTAGGTGATGGAAGTGTTGTTGAAGTAACAAAAGAAATGATGAAACTTCACGATGACTTCTATAAATCTCAACTCGAAGGCGGAGATCCTAACGATCAAGCCGAACAATTCTTACGTGACACTCATGGTGTTGACTTAGAAAAATTCCAAAAGATCGCTGGTGGAGAAGAACACGAAGTTGTTCTCGGTATCCGTCCAGAACACATTACCTTAGTTAAAGAAGGCACCAAAGGTGCAATCCCTCTAACTATCGAAGTTAATGAAATGATGGGTAGTGAATATCACATTCACGCTAACATGGATGACGGAAGTAAAGTCATCGTTAGAATCCCAACCATCTCACTCGAAGAAAAAGAAAGAGAAGAAATGGTCCCAGATCACAAGATTTATGCTCTCTTTGGTTCCAAAGCATTGCATTTATTCGATCCTGATACCGAAATCTCTTTATTAAGAAAGAAAGAAGCTAAACACGAAGAAAAAAAGGCTGAAGTCAAAGAAGAAGCAGCCAAATAATGGTTCGGAGGTAACTAACTATGAAAAAAAGTTTAATTAGAACCTTAATCTACGGCTTAGTTGTCGGTGGCTTATTTGTGTCATCCTTCGTTTGTTTTGGCGTTGCTAAAGCAAATAGAACCACATACAAAAACGCCAACGTCGAAATTTTAAAACTTCAAGCGCAGCAAAAGAAAGAAAAGGATGAGGAGAAGAAAGCAGAAATTCAAGTCCAAATTGATGAATACACAACGAAAAAGAATAATGCTTCATCAACTTATAAGGGCGTTGCGACCACAGCGTACATTCTTACCATCTCATCCCTTGCTTCATTTGGTGTCTGCTTAGCTATTTCTGACAAAATTAAAGCTAAAGAAGAAGAGGAGGCAGGAAGATCCTAATATGAAAAAGATTTCTAAATTAGCCCTCTTTGGCGCACTCATGCTCACCCTCAGTGCCTGTGGAGGCGGAAGAAGCAAGGATTATGAAGTCAGAGGTTATAAACTATGGCTTAAATATTCCGTTCCATATTATGAGAGTATTAAATACGGTGATAAATTCATCGAAGATTCTTGTTCTTATGTCACTATTACTGACGATTGCAAAATCACATCAGAAATGGATGATGATACCAAAGAACTATATGGTGAAATTGCCAACAATACTTTCTATAAGATTGTTTTCTACATCTCTTCTTTAAAAGATGATGGTGAAACAAGACAAAAAAAGAAAAACACCAAATACTTCGGCTACAAGAATGGACGTATCGCGGAAATCGATAGAAGCGATGGTGAATGGTTCTATGAAGAAGCCGTTGACCGTATCGATGCTGAAGAGATCCAAGGATACTATGGAGATATTCCACCAGTCCTTCCTCCAGTTGAAGAATAAAAAAGTTTTGAAAGGGTCGAATATGTTAAATATTTGACTCTTTTTTTGTTGCCTATAAATGGTAGAAACAAACCTAAGAAGTTATAAAAATTAGTAGTGGAATATAAATGATTATATTTACCATAATTTTTATACTTGAATATAGGTTAAAAATGTGTTTATAATTTATGCAAAGGAGAATTATCATAAGATAATTATAGTAAAAAAATGAAAAAATTTATTTTGCCTCTCACACTTTTACTTGCCTTTACCATGACTGCTTGTGGTGGTAAGAAAGGTGGAGATAGTAAAGTCTCTGAATCTACCCCAGTTTCAGAAGAAAGCACACCTGCTCCTGTTTCCGAAGAATCACTTCCAACCTCTGAAGAAGCGCCTGTCTCTGAAGAAGAAAGTGTTCCTGCTGAGGAATCAGAAGAAGAATCAATCCCAGCTGAAGAATCAGTAGAAGAAAGCGTTCCAGCTGAAGAATCAATCCCAGCTGAAGAATCCGAAGAAGAAAGCATTCCTGCTGAACAATCAGAATTAACACCTGCTTCCGAAGAAGAAAGCGTTCCAGCTGAAGAATCCGAAGAAGAACCAGCTTCTGAAGAAGCTCCAGTTAGTGAAGAAGAAAGCGAAGCCGCTAGTGAAACAACCATAGTAGTTCCAACCCGTACATATTATGTCGTTGGTTCATTCAACAGTTGGACTCAAAAAGATGAAAACTACACCATGACCGTTGATCCAGATGATGTTAATCACTACACCTTCGAAGGTCTTGGACTTGTCGCCGGTGCTGAACTCAAATGTATTGACAGCAAGGGCAACTGGTATCCAGATGGAATGGGCAATAACACCAAAGTTACTGAAGATGGTGTTTACACAGTCCACCTCCGTAAGAACAAATCCTCTTCCGAAATGACCACCGTCGAAAGAACTGGCGATCTTGAAGACAAACCAGAAACTCTCTATTACGTCGTTGGCGCATTCAATGATTGGGCTCAAAAAGATGAAAACTATCTTATGACTCAAGATCCATCAGACACTAACCATTATTCATTTGATGACCTCTCACTCGTTGGTGGAACAGGTATGAAAGTTATGGACAGCAATGGCCTTTGGTATGGTGCTAAAGGTGCCGATGATAGTGATAACGTCGTCGTCCCAGAAACTGGCCTCTACACCATTGATTACTTCGTCGAAGTCGATGAAGGTGATGATAACATCGTCTTAACCAAAACCGGTGAAGCCGAAGAACCAAGCGAAGTTAGCTACTTCCTCGTTGGTGGTTTCAATAGCTGGACAGCTAAAGATGAAAACTATCTTATGGAACAAGATTCATTAGATGAAACTCATTACTTCATTGATGATGTTACCTTATATGAAGGAATGGAAATCAAAGTTACCGATAGCAATGGTGCTTGGTATGGACCATATGGTAGTGATGATAGTAGCAACTTTGTAATCGCTGAAAATGGCGTTTACACAATCGATTTCTTCACCGCTCCTGAAGATGGAGAACCATGCATCGTTGCAAATAAAACTGGCGAAGCAGAAGCTCCAGTCGTCTCCTATTACCTCGTTGGTAGTTTCAATGGCTGGAAAGCCTGTGATGAAGATTACATCATGACAGCCGATACCGAAGATGAGAATCGCTTCTACATCACTGTTGACTTCTCTGAAGCTACAGAAAATATCGAACTTAAAGTTGTATCCAGCCTTGAAAAATGGTTTGGTAATGAAACTGACGGAAATGTTGTTCTTGAACCAGGAGAATATATGATTGAATTCCTTGTTTCCGTTGATCCAGGAAATAGTCACATTCGCGCCTTAGTAGGAGAATAATTCGATTAATTTAAACAAAAAATCCGCCTTTACGCTTAAGGCGGATTTTTATTATATAAATATAATAAGAGGTAATTTACTTCATTTTGAGGATTATTTCTAACTCTTAATGAATCTCCTCATCATTTTATTTATTCTTCAAGAGGAATTTCATTAGCTTTCGTTAAAGCGTATTTAGAAATAAGTGGTCCGAATAATTCGTACACTAAGGTCGATGTTAAGATGATTGCGATAATCAACGCGCCTAACGCTTGGATAGTCGCATCTTCACTTTGACGATAGATGCTTGAGGCGGTCGTGGCAAGACCAATCGCAACACCAGCTTGAGGGGCGAGAGTTAATCCTAAATATTTTTTAACTTGCGGTTCGCATTTTGTAATTGACGCGCCTGTAAAAGCGCCTAAGTATTTACCCATCACTCTAAAGATGATATAAATTAAAGCGATAATGAAAATGACATATCCGTTTTTATTAAAGAAGATGCTTAAATCAAGGGACGCTCCGGAAAAGATAAAAAACATCATATAGATAGGGGAAGTGAATCTTTCTAATACATCAAGCGTGCGACTAGAGTCTTTCGCGACATTGGTGAAGATCATCCCGCTTGTCATACACATCAGTAAAGATGATAGTTCAAATTTCCCAAACATCTCTTGTTTAAATAACGTATAAAGTCCCACCGACATAAAGACAGAGAAGATACATAAAACAAGTTTATTGTTTCTCGATTTAAAGAAGCGATTGATGAAAGAGATAAAGATACCAATCATTGAACCAAAAGCGATAGATAAAGCAATCTCTATTAAAGGCTTTAATAACATCGAATAAATGTTAAAGTCTCCTCCAAGTGAAAGCGCGGTGGCGATTTGAAACAATATCGCGAAAAGAATTAACGCTGCTGCGTCATCCAAAGCGACAACAGGAAGTAAGGTGTCCACTAAAGGACCTCTTGCTTTATATTGCTTAATGACCATTAAAGTCGCGGCAGGCGCAGTGGCAGAAGCAATAGCCCCAAGAGTTAACACTAAGGAAAGAGGAACTTTATCAGGGAAGATAAAATGAGCGATTGATAACGATATGATGACAAAAAGTGATGCTAGAAGCGCTTCAAGGATGGTAATAATAACCACCCTTTTTCCAACGCTTTTTAAAACGCTTCTTTTAAATGAGGTTCCAATTGAAAAAGCGATAAAACCTAAAGCAACTTGTGAAACCCATCCAAGTCTAGAAACATATTGATAAATGACGTTAGAAGAAGGATCTCCTTGATATTGGCTTTGTCCAAAGATTAAACCAAAAACGAAAGGACCAAAGATAATTCCAGTAATAATATAACCAGTGACATTAGGAAGCTTAATAAGCTTCATGATTCTTGTTGATAAAACACCCGCGAGTAAAAGTAAAGCGAGATAAAGAAAAATTGGAAAGTCCATATCGTTTATATTGAACCCTCGTAATCTTCAATTTTCTTAGAAAACATAAACCCACGAATATCATTAAAGTTATTCGTTAGTCTCCTGATGGAATTTTTGATGCTATCAACTTTATCTTCATCACCCACAAACATGCAGAATAAGGATTCTAATAACTCTCTTTGTTCAAAATTACGGAGAGTGTAGAAGTGGTGTTCCTCAGGAAAATCATCAATCGCATGTCTTAATGATTCTGAAGAGATGATGGTCATGTTATATCCCTCTTCTTTTAAAGCTTCCAAAGTTTTAAAAGCAATTGGGGAACTTTTTAAAATTAAATAAAGGATTCTTTTCATATCTTCGTACCTTCTCTAAAAAATGATTTTAGTCTCTTTTCTTGTAAAATAAAGAAAAAACGATACGCAAGGTATCATTTCATCATAATTAGTGGTGGCCCAGGCCGGGTGCGCGCCGGCGACACACGGATTTTCAGTCCGTTGCTCTACTAGCTGAGCTACCGGGCCATATATATCTTCTTTTATAAAAAAATGGCGGACCAGACGGGAATCGAACCCGCGATCTTCTCCGTGACAGGGAGACATGTTAACCGCTACACCACTGGTCCGTAGCGCTATATATTATAATTAGATAAATAGAGATAAATCAAGAAAAATTTTTATGATTTTATGGCCTATAAAAAAGAGCCCCCAATTGTAAAACTAAACGCAACTTTATAATCGAAAGTCGCATTTAGTCTTTCCTATATAATGTAATTGCCTCTTGCCATCCATATGAAAGGAGGACAAATTACATGGGTGAAAACA
>JAFSNY010000016.1 GCA_017447305.1 Bacilli bacterium
ATATTTGCGCTTCCAGATGTGCCTTGATAATTGAAGTTGCTCTTGCCTGTTAAATAGTCAGGTTCTCCATAGGCGTTGAAGGAGTTTCCTGAACCTGGTTTTTGGAGGAAATTACCAGAAGATATTTCGTTACCTAATTGCACCATATCTGGTAAACAATCAATATCCTCGAAGGCCTCTAATGCTTCTTGAGTGTAGGATTTGATGTAGGAGGCTAGTGCACTTGCGCTTCCTGCATCTTTCCACGCTTTTGGAAGGATTTGTTGACCTGGGTGGGTCCAATAATCACTATAATGGAAATCTAAGAGGAATTTCATTCCTGCGGCTTTTACTTCCTTAGCCATCCATAAGGTATTATCTAAATTAGATTCTCCTCCACCATAACTAACACCTGTGCTTGTTTGTGGATCAACCCATAGTTTTAATCTAATCCAATTAACACCAGCGTCTTTTAAGATATAGAAGAGTGATTGCTCTATTCCATCTTCGTTATAGAATTTTGTTCCGTTATCATATAAGGCTTTCGCGGATGAGACATCTATTCCGTGATAGAAGTCTCTTCCCATCGTAGAGATTTCCGCGACACTGTTATTTGTAAACCATCCTTCACTAGCGGCCCATTTTGTATCTCTTTCGCTTGTTGCAGCGTATTCTGAACCATTAACTGTAACGTTAAAGCTACAGGATAAACCACTTTCGCTAGTTAAGATGACATTAGTGACAGTCCCAGCTTTTAAACCAATAATCGTGTTATTGTTATCAATACGGATGTTTTCTCCAGTGTAGAAGGCAGTAAAAGATTCACTTGCTCCATCGAAGACTGGAGAGATTGTAATTGGTGAGCCATAAACGGTTGTGACTTGGTTAGCAAAACTCATCGTAGAGGAATAATTGTTATTGTTTTCTAGTGTTCCCACAACGTTTCCTTCAACGCTTGGGAAGTTAAAGGTAATAGTGATTTCTTCGTTATCTCTTCCACTTGGAATTAAGGAGAAATTAGCGCCGTTATCACCACCAACTCTGATGTTACGAGAATGGGTTCCGTCCCAAATATAGACTTTAAAATATAAAGTCTGTGCATTATCAAATCCACTAAATGTCTCAGATAATGATGATGATAAAGTTGATGTAGCGAGATAGTATGTTTCCCATGTATAGTTCTCACTATCATCATAGTTAGGAATGAATTGAATATTGCCGCTTGAAGCATCTAAATTGTTGATGACTAAGTTAACTGTTAATGAATATGTATTAGCGGCAGGAGTTGGCTGGCTAGTAAATGCAGGAGTGTCAGCGATATTCATTTCAAGTTGTCCTGAAGTAACGCTTACTCCATAGGTTGAGATATTCGTGGATTGATATGACCAATTTGGTGATGATGTGTTATCTGATAGACATAGTGTTATCGTATATCCACTATTCCTAGTAACGACATTATCAAAATCATAGTACCAGCCATCATCTGAGTCTTTTGTCATTAAATAATTAGTCCATGTATTAACATCTGATAAATTAGTGTTAATAAAGACATAATTTGTATTTAATAAATCATCAGTCGAATTAACGATAGGAGCGTTAACTTTTAATCTAAAACTTGTTGAGGTAGAAGCTGAACAAGAATAGGTCATTGATAAGGACGAAAGAGAGGTCTGGCTTGTCGCGACAATCTTATAATACGAAGGACTTATCGATGATAAATTGAAGTTTTTTGTTCCACTTCCACTTTGAGTGTCAAAAGCTTCTGAAGAATAAACGATATTGCTATTTTCTAGCCAACCGGTATATAAAGAAATAGATCCACTTGCAAGGGTAACATTAACACTTGTTAATCCATTTAATGGAGATACATTATATATTTCACCACTTGAGGCTAGTGTTCCGATATAAGAATCAGGAGTGTAATTACTCGCTCCCATGGTGATTGATGTTCCTTGATTAGTGGTCAATGTGAAACGATTATCCGTAACAGTGACACTATCATCCATCACTAATGTATAAGATGAA
Organism: Bacilli bacterium; assembly: GCA_017447305.1. Lineage (GTDB taxonomy): Bacteria > Bacillota_I > Bacilli_A > RFN20 > CAG-826 > RGIG3315. The sequence goes on from JAFSNY010000016.1 coordinate 2,005, forward strand.
GTAGATGATACTTTGAATTCTTTAAGATTCTTATTAGACGATAATAAACACACTCCAATGATAATTGATGAAGCAAATGTCATTCCCATGATTTGTATTCTTTTATTCATACTGGTTTCCCTCATTCATTAACATAATACAGAAAAGCATTGCATCTAGTAAGAAATAATAATGATTTATTATCTACTAATGGGGTATTAGAATATTAACGTATGAGACATTACGAAATTGAAATAACAATCGGCATCTGGGTTCCTGGGGAAGATGTAAATCAGCATGGTTATGACCATAAAAATATTGTTTACCTATGGGATTTAACTAAAAGCAATCCCTTCTTAATTAAGGAAACCGGTCACACTTTATATTTGAAAGAAATCGATGAGTTACATAAAAGAGTCATCGTTACTTGTAAAGACAAAGAATATTCTCCATGTACTTGGGCGTTAACGCATTTAAAACAAGAAGATAACGAGAAGATTAACATTAAAGACGCAATACTTGGCGGTATCGCGTTAAAAGTCATCTTCAGTGTTATCGAACCAATTAATGTATTAAATTATGAATTACATTTTGATGAATATAAGATGAGTGGGTCTCCTTCTCCTGATGGTCCATATCAGAAGATATGTTCTTTTAATCGTTTAAAAGAAGGAGATATTTTTAATCTCCCTCTCACGAATAGTGAGATTGAGATATATGATATCGATAATGAAAAGGGAATCGTGAGATTATCGATTGAAAGAATATGGGAAAATCGAAGAAAGATGATTACCTTAAATCTTAATAAGACAGAAACTTACGAATACGAAGAAGAAGGCGGTAGAAATCAAGATTATAATTATTATCACAAGATAATTAAGATGACCTTGAAATAACAAGAAAAGAGAGCTCCAAACGGGGCTCTCGATTTCTTTACGCGTATGTGCGTACTAATTTTGATTAGGAAGGATTATATTCTTTCCAAGAGGAGCATACATATTCATATGTTCCACTTGTACAAGTAATATCGCTGGTTTGGTTATAAACACGACCTGGATTGTTACCTGTAGCTTGCCAACTTGGTGTAGTTATGTCTGCGACACATCTAGCGAGTAAGAATCCTGTTAATTCTTCACTGACTTCAAATGTTGCAGAAGTTGTGCTTGTGTAGGTGAGTGCTTTCCATGATCCACCATCGTTTGGTGACCATACCCACGCGAAGATAACACATCCATCATCTGTTACCCATGTTGGCATTCCGGTGATGGTATAGGTGTATTCACCAGTGACTTGGCTTTCATCGCCTTGTCCACCGCTTTGCTCTTCACTAGTGGCTTCACCAGTATCGGAGAAGACGGCGTACAAGATAGCGTCTCTTTCAGCAGGAACGGTCTCATATTTGACAGGAGCACCTGTTCCTTCATATCTAACCCAAGAGAGGAATTCACCAGCGGATGATGGGATAGTTGTCACATCATCTTTTCCTGGGAGAGGGTCGCCAACTGCAGCGGTAAATTTAACAGTGTTTTCAAGATAATATGGATCTCCGAAGGATTCACCTTTTTGACCTTGATATAATCCGACTTTACTTAAGACGAGATATGTATCAACAACTGTGCCGACAGGGACTTCTTCACTTGATTCTTCCACTGGGACACTTTCTTCTGCTGGAATTGACTCTTCCTCAGAAGCTGGAGCAGGAGTTGATTCTTCGGCTGGCTCACTTTCTTCTTCAGAAACTGGTGCAGGTTCACTTTCTTCAGCAGGGACACTCTCTTCTTCAGATTCTTCTATAGGAACGCTTTCTTCTGCAGGAATTGACTCTTCTTCAGATTCAACTGGAAGAGATTCTTCTTCAGAGGCTGGAGCAGGAGTTGATTCTTCACTTACTTCACTGCTATCAGTGATGGATGAAGATTCACTTGGTGTTGGTTTTTTCTTACCACACGCTCCTAAAAGGAGACTAGAGGCGAGTAAGGCTACTAATAATAATTTCTTTGTTTTCATCTTTAATCACCTCTATTTCTTATAAACTAAGACATCGTAAGCGGAATCAAGTCCACCGAAGTTATTAGTGTTTCCGTTACCAATATTCTTGAATAATTGGTAGCCTTGTGTCATACCGCCAATGCTATATGTTGCATCTTTAAGTCCGGTATTGATGAAGATACGGAATTGGTTACCACTTGTGCCAGTGATATCCATAATGAGGACTGTTTCACCACTTGATGAATTAAATGTGCATTTTGCGTTCTTTGGATAAGCCGCTTTAACTTCGTTAATGGCTTTGTAGAAGTTATACATGCTATCTGCATCAGCTTGTTGATCTTCAGCAGCAGAAAGAGTTTGGTTATATGTATCTAATTCGAATGAGAAGATACCAGATTTATAATTCGCTCTCTTTGTTTGATCTTTCCAAAGGAATGGTTGACGATACCAAATATCAATGGAGTTTTCACCGATATTGGTTCCGTATTTTGCGGCGTGTTGATCGGTGTTACCACTCATACCAAGTTCATCGCCGTAATAGATCCAGCTAACACCAGGAGTTAAAATTGTAACTGCGGCGTGAGTTTTAGCTCTACCGATTTCTTGAGCGGTACCAGTAATCTTACTAGCTGGGGTTGTATCTGTTGCTGCAGCCCAGGTTCCATTAACTTGGTTGATGGCTCTTGGAACATCGTGGTTAGATGTGAAGGCACCATCGATGAAGTTAGGACGTTTTCCACCTGGAACACTAACTCCAGTATCTCCTAAGGCATATGGCCCGTTACCAGCAAATGTATCAAATGTTTCTTTTGGTTGGTTATAAGCATATGCACTAGCACCACCGCTGCCATATTTGGTTGGGTTAGCGTAGAGATATTGACAGATGTGATAATATGCTGCGAAATCAAATTGTGAATCTAAGGCTTGATAGTAAGGAGCAGTTCTTGTTCCCCAACCATCAAAGTTTTCACCGACTAAGAAGCAATCTGGATAGACATCTTTAATCTTATTAGCGAATTCTTTCCACCATGTGAGGTTTTTGGTTAAGTCACTGGAGTAATCGAAATCCTTTTTGATCTTAGCTTGTCTTTCATCATCCCAAGCTTCTTTTGTGCCGACATCGGTAATGATGATATCAGAACCAGTATCAGCAACTTCGTCTTTCATATAAATGTGCTTAACAGCGTCAAGTCTGAAACCATCAAGACCGAAGCTTAACCAATATTTCGCCATGTTGATAATCATGTCTCTGGTGGCTTGGTTTTCATAGTTGATTTCAGGCATGCCTGAACCGAATTTACCATAATAGTAATAATGAGATTCACCATCTCTATACCATGATGGGTTATCGCTTAAAGCATCTTCTTGAACGGTAATTGTTTCGTAATTACCAGTTTTGTGATTGTATTTTTTGATTGTGTCAGTTTCATATTTCCAGTGGTACATATTACGATATTCAATCGTATTACCACTTTCATCGAGTCCTTCTTCCGCCCACTGGGACTTAGCAAACCAAACATTACTCTTAGATGTGTGGTTGAGAACTAAGTCCATTAAGACTTTCATTCCCTTTTGATGGGCTTTAAAGATTAGTTCACGATAATCTTTTATTGATCCAAATTTCTGGTCGACAGCGAAGTAATCGATAATATCATATCCGTGATATGAATCTGATTCTTGTATTGGTGTCAGCCATAAGACTTGAACACCTAAATCTTCGAGATAATCAAGGGAATCAATGACACCTCTTAAATCTCCAAGACCATCGCCATCGCTATCTCTGAAGCTGGCGACGAAGACGTGATATCCAACACCTAATGATGAGAACTCATCACTAGTTCTACTAACACCATACTTATCCGTAATCGTGTCATTGACGGAAACGTACTTACCAGTTGTGTCTTCAGTGACTGGGTTGACTTTAACTTCAACATCATCACTAAAGAAGGTGTAGTCTCTAAACATACCAGAGACAATGAATAAGTGCATCGCACCATTCTGACGGAAGTGTTGATCGAATTCTTTGATGTATGTTTCAACACCACCATCACTAGTCCAGTTGGTTTTTCCATCCATTGAACTTTGTTTAACGACTAAGAAGCCGACACTTGTCGCTCCTTCGAATGTAACAGCTTTACCACTCTTACCTCCGATGAGGTTTTCGTTGTAGAGATCAACATCAACGATACGTCCATAGTTGTCTACATATGTCTCAGTTCCTGGATCTCCTACTTCCGCGCAGGTCATCCAGTGATCGGACATGGTTTTTAATCCAAATGCTTCTAATTCTTCTTTGTTAGAGGCTGCCCAGAGGGAACCTTCTAAGCTTTTTGGTCTGTGTTGCCAAATCCAAAGACAATAGTTGTCATATTCGGCATCAGAGGCATTGGGTCTAAGGTAATGGATATATAGGTGACCTGGTTGAGACCAACTATCAATCCATCTTTCATAATTACCTGTATGGTCAGCTTTTGTTACCGCCACAGCAGGTTCTTCATGAGTTTGTTTTAGAAATGATACAGCACCTAGACCCGCGACAACCATCGAAACGATTGGTATCGCAAGTAAAAATGCTTTAAATGATTTCTTCATTAAACTCTCCTCCCTATTAATCAAAAAACCTGATATTAATATCAATTATAAAAACAGCAGGCTTTCGTTATGCCTTTATTATAAATACGCCCACACCTATTTGCAACAAATTGAAAAGACTAGTAGATTCATCCACTAGTCTCATCGATAATGTTTTTCATTTTTTGAAGAAGTTTACTGGTACTATAAAAACCTAAGTCTTTATTATATCTAGATAATGTGCGTCGAAAACCCTGATAGGTTTTTGCTAATCAAAAAGTAATAAATCTCTTTATTATTATCTTTTATAAAGTATATCTTTTGCCTTTTTTATCATCATTTATCGTTTTATGGGCGCATATCAAAATTGCAATAAAAAATGAAAAAGAATGGAGATATCATGTAGTTTTCTAATAAAAAAGAGCCCGGAGGCTCTCGTTATAACAAGTGATTAAGCAAGGATTCTTTCGAAGACTTTTTGTTCTTTTTCGGTGATTTCTCCGTCAGCGGAAATAAAGGCTAAACCATAGTTACAAATGGCGAATTTGAGCTCTTGTGGGAATCTATCGATTGTTTCATCCATCTTTCTCACATATTCATCACTGAAGCCACCTTTGAGTAATTCGTTGAGGCGTTCATATGTTAAATCAACTTTGAAGGCATCGATGAATAATCTATATTCGTCTTCATCTAAAACACCATCGGCACCAGCGAATAAAGCGGTGATATAAAGGAAGAATCTTAAACTCTTTTCTCCATCGAAACCATTCTTTTGGAGGAAGGTGGCGATTTCATTTCCGCTTCCAATAGCGAGGTTTAATCTTTCTTCATGGGAAAGTCTGTTAACTTTGTCATAAACTTCTCTTAATGTCATTTTTAATAACTCCTTTAGTTTGTTTATATTAATAATCCGAGATTATTATTACCAGTTTAACGTAAAATCTTTGCAAAGATTTCTTTTTCTTTATCATTGATCTTTCCATCAGATGAGATAAAGGCAAGCCCTAAGAAACAGACTTCATCTTTCATCACATCTGGAAGCATATCAACGACTTCATCAATCGCTTCTTTATCCACTTCTTCTTCGCAGATTTCTTTGAATTCTTTAAGGGATAAATCCGTTCCAAATAATTCGTTAAATAAGTCGCATTCTTTTTGATCAACGAGCTTATCATATGAAACGAATAAACGGATGATAGCGACAACAAAAACGAAGGCTTCATCTTTAGTTAAATCTTCCGCGCGGATTAAGTAATTGAGTAAGTTTAACGCGGCTTTTTTAGCAAACGCTAAACGTTCACTATTACTCATCGTTTCAAATTTGTCACAAATTTCTTTAAATACATCATTCATAATATTTTCACCTTGTATTATTTTAAACCGAAAAAGATATCGAATCAAATCGATACCTTTATCTATTTGCTTTCCTTCTTTCCATTGTGGAGTTTTTATAGAAGGCTTCTTTATCTAGATACATTTGTTTTTCTGCTTCTTTGACAAGAGCGGCAATATCGACTTCTCCTTCGAGGTTATCGCGATGCGCCCAACCGACAGAGCAGGAATAATCTGTTTCTTTTAAGTCATTATGGATGTTATCACAGATGTTTTTAACATTTTCAGGAGTGGCTTTTAAGACGAGGACTAAGAATTCATCTCCTCCTAAACGATACGCAAACATTTGTTTAGGATCGATATTCTTATTAACGATTTGGGCCAAAGATATGAGGGCCATATCTCCAGCTTCATGTCCATGATTATCATTGAGATATTTGAGTCCGTTCATATCTAATTCGATAACTGCGACGATATTCTTATTAAAGCGAATGACATCATCATAATATGTCGCTCTGGAATATAGACGTGTAAGAGCGTCCTTCTTTGAAGATTGATTGTGAATGAATAAATAATAGAAGACACAAGATATAGCGATTGTTGTGTTAACTAAGAAATCAACAGAGTATTCTGATTCAATGATGACGGAGATAATCGCAAAGACTGATAAGGCGATAATAATGGCCGCATCTTCGATATGTTTGGCTTTAATCTTCTTAGATGAGAGGAAGATAAGATAGGCAAGGAAGAGCGCACTGATGACGTGAGCGGTGTATCTTAAAAATCCACCAGCAACGAAGTGAATATTGGCGTTTTCATCAACACCCCAGTAAACAACGATATCTCTCACTCCTGGAATAGCACCAAGCATATAAACTATTGCACACAAAATAAGAGCGCCAATAAACCACCAATCATTAAGTGATTTCTTATCCTTTTTATCTTCAGCAAGTTTGATGAAGAAGAATAAAGCAAGAGGACGGAGAACATATCCACTTAGTCCAAAGAAATTGACTAAGAAGGCTCTAAATCCTACTGGTCCAAGATTGATACCGTAATTAGCGGATATCCTGAATAATTCCTTAAGGAAATTGAATAAAGCTAGCACGAGAGAAGTAATAATCACCGCGAAAGAATATCTTGCGATGTGGTTTCTTAATCTATTTCCATAGATAACAAAGAAAATCATCCCAAATGAGATTAAAATCAAAGGGAGATTTGTGACGAGGACGTAGAGGATATATGCATCGATCGTTTCAAAAGTGAGTTCAAATTCTCTCATGTCTTTTTTCCAATATGAAACATTATCCCCCCAATGAAGTGGATATATCAATATTTTTTTATTATTCTAAGAATAAAAAGCGATTAGATAAGTATCGAAACCGCTATTTCGGCCAGACAAAGGAGACATTTAAGTCGTTTTCACCATTATCGACTAAGACGTTTTGACCGCTCATGGATTTATTTATGATGAGTAAAAAATAGACCCAATCACATACTTCTTCTTCACTCGTCCATTTTTTAAGTGGAGTTCTATCCATAACTTCTTTCCAAAGTTTTTTATCTTTGATAACTGGGTCATTTGATTCTGTTAAGACACCACCTAAGGATAAGGCGTTAACCAATACTTTCTTTTTTGCGAGTCTAATTGCGATATTTTTCATATATCCGATAATTCCCGCTTTACTAGCAACATAGATTGGGAATTCTGAACCACTGATGGAAGATGCTGAGGCATTAAAAAGAATAGCCTTCACTCCTTTTTGGAATCCATATTTTTCCGTGACGTTAATTGTACCTTTTAAGTTATTTTCAATATCATCTTCGGAGTTTTGTAATCCCGCATTATTAAAGATGTAATCGATTTTTTCAATTTGAGGAAGATAATCGACATTTTTAATATCGCATTCGTAATGGATATAGTTTTTATCATCAATCGTACTTGGTAATAAATCTATTCCAACAACTTTAAACCCTTTCTTTAGGAAATAAAGGGATGTCGCTCTTCCAATACCGCGAGAAGATCCAGTGATTAAGATGGTCATAAATACTCCTACTTTAAAAGTGACACCATAAAGTCCGCCATCGCTTTATTGACATATTTTGATTCATGTAGTTCTGGGTAGATGACATTATGAACATGAGAGATATTTGGCTTATTCGAATAAATGTCAATAAATGTCGGAGGGGTATCTCTTTTAATTAAATCATCATATAAAGTTAATGCTTCTTTTCTAAGGAAATCATTTTTACAAGTTGATACAAAGACTGGCATTTTAAGAGAAGATAGATGCTTTCTTGGAGATAACATTTTCATCTTTTCTATCGTGTATCCCTCACCAAACATCATTTTCATCGCTCCTTTTGAGAGACTATCTTCAATCTTCGCGAAGTCGTAAACTGGGGAATTTACCAAGACTCCTTTAATCTCGATATCAGGGAGATGAAAACCTAATTGTTCTTGGAGGTTTTTATCGTTAAATAGTTCAGCGATTAATAAGGCAAAATGACCACCAGCGGAATCGCCCATTAAGAAAAAGGAATCATCTTGTAGGTCGTAATCTGTTAAATGTTCAAAGAAATGGTTAAGACATTTAATCGTATCTTTCACTAAATCAAAGGTGTCTCTTTTTCCATTATTTGGTTCATAATCTGGGGTAAAGAAATCAAATCCTTTTTCAAGCATTTTTGTGGCAATGTAATAATTATCCATGTGATCACAAAACATATAGGCTCCACCATGGATATCGATAACACAAGCTTTATGTTGCCTATTTTTTGCTAAATAAACCGCATATTGATGATAAATTGATCCATCATCGATATATGGAATATGTAATTTCTCATTATAAAGACCATGAGGAGGATAGAGCTTCCTTCTCCTCTTCACGTCTTTCATGACTGTAGATTTGATAATTTTTAAGACTAATTTTGGGACCATCTGCATTCATTATAGATGATTTTCTTCAGACTGTAATGAAGATTCATTAACATAGTCAAAATATTCTTTTCCGACGTTTCTTGCTTTCCATCTTCTCGTTATCGCATAACCAAATGGTGAGAAGATGACTTCCATCAATAATTCAAGTAATCCACCCAATAAGGAACAGGTAACACATTGAATGAAGGACCACGAGAATCCCCAATATATTGGAGCGAAAATCATGAAGCAGAACAAGGCGAAGATTAGATTATCAAAGAATTGACCAATAAAGGTTGAGATATAACATCTAGTGATAAAAGCAAGGCTTCCATCTGGATTGTTTTTAAAAGCTTTTCCGATGAAATAATTCATGAAATTGTTGATGATCGCGGATGAGATAAAAGCAATGGTTGAACTTAGAAGAACGAACCACGTACCCCCAACAACTGAATTATATGCGGAAAAATCCATGCCCTCTGGAGATGGAAAAATCGTTGATAGCCAAAAGATAAAGCAAACGAGTAAATTGACCAAAACAGCAAAGATAGACATCTCTGTCGCTGCTTTTGGTCCGTAGTGTTTGGTGATGATATCCATACATAAAAATGAGAGCCAGGAAACAAGAATTCCACCATCGATAGCGATCCATTTTGTTTCGACAATCGTTTTACTAGCGAGAATATTCATCGTGATGACCGAGACGACAAAAAGTGCGACGACGACCGACGGAATGTTTCTTAATAACAATATGCTACCCTTAAATTCTCTAACGAATTTGTTAGGTTTCTTTTCATTCATAAATTATCTCCTTGGTTTTATTTTCTATAGCGAAGGATTTAGAGGCCGAACTTCGCTTTAAATTATTCTAATAGAATCTAACTCTTTTGCAAGTTTATTCTTGGGGAGCGTTTAATTGTTCTTCGATAAATTCATTAATGAGGGGATATAAATCTTTGTAGCGATCATTAATTAATCCAACGTTTTCTCCTAGCTCCATTACTTTCCCATCTTCTAAATTGTAATTTGGCCAGTTAGGAAGATTATCTCCATTTGGATTTCCATACTTCGCAAAATTAGACCAATACGTTAACATGACACTAGATAAGTCTTCATCACTCTTATTATAACGATATTTGTATTTGGCGTTTTTAACATTGCCATAGGCATAAATCATTTCACCAGCATGATAGGTTCCATGATATTTGTTTTCTTTAGTGAATTGATAACGATAGACACTTACTCCTGCGTTAAGAGCGGACTCACTCCACGATTGATGTGGTTGCATGAACCAATAGACAGAGAAGATTTCATTAAAGGTATTGAAGGCATCTTCTTCAATCTTATCTTTATATAGTTCATAGATTTTATTTCCAACGTTATCGCCAAAGGTTTTAGCAAGTCTTTCTTTAATGTTGTTTTTATTTGTTGGTGAGAATAAATATGTTGGGATGACGAAAGCATCAGCTTCTTTAACGTTATAGCCATTTAATAATGCTTCTTCATTATTTTCATGTGCTTCATACACTTCGTATGGTTTTTTATTAATTGCATAACCATCAAGTGTCATTGATGAATTAGAATATTTGGTTGTCACAAGTTTAGAAGCGCTTATCTTACGTAAATCAGCGATAGATTTACATTTGAATTCATTTTTAATCTTCTCCCCTACTTCTAATGCATCACTTAATTCACGATAAGTATGTGGTGCTTTTTTCACAACGATGGATGACGATTCACCAATCGCTCTTTTAAAGAGACCTTTGGCAAGAGGAGAAACACATATCGCAGAGACACTGCTGCTTCCGGCGCTTTCACCAGCGATGGTGATATTGTTTTTATCTCCACCGAAATAGGAAGCATTTTTGTTAATCCATTCCAACGCTTTTATTTGATCCAAAAGACCATAATTACCAGTCGTGTTATTTTCTGATTCATCAATTAATTCTTGATGAGCGAAATATCCAAAGACACCTAATCTATATTGAATGGTAATCATGATGACATCTTTTTTCGCCATTTCTTCACCGTTATAGTCACTATATGCAGATGAACCAGTCGTTAAAGAACCACCATGAATAAAGACGAGGATTGGGAGATTGGTTTTATCGTTATTTGGTCTCCAGATGTTGAGATATAAAGAATCTTCAGACATGTTTTGACTTGGATTCATGTTAAAGTCTGGATACCATCCTTTAGCTGCATAGATATCCGCAAGGCCATCGGTGACACTATTACCTGCTGATTGCATACTCTTTGCGGCAAATTTAGTGCAATCTTTAACGCCTTCCCAGTTTTCGACATCTTGGGGTTCTTTCCAACGTAAGTCACCTATAGGCGCCTTCGCGTATGGAATACCCGCATACACTCTAACTGTTTTATCTTTGTTATAAACACCAACGATATCTCCATTTTCTAGAGATAAGACATCTGTTTTGACTGGGTTTTTATATGTGACCGCTGGATATACTTCTGTGGTTGGTTGGGCCATCGGAAGAATAATTAGATTAGCAAACAACAATCCTAGTGTTGGAATCATCCGATATTTGAACCGACGATTTCTAAACATGATTCTAAAGATGATAAACAAAACAATGACAAAGCATTCTAAAATAAGACAGATAAATGGTCCATTAGCTAAATCTAGATAGAAGACTAGCAAGATGGAGCATATAACTGTTAGGATTGGAAAGATAATCCAAAAGATAATTCTTGATGATTTTTTCATGTTATTACTTATATTTTAACTAAACTATAGGTTTAAAGTAATAAAAAACTGATATGTGAAATTCTTATCACATATTTATGTTTGTGATACAATCATTACGGGAGGAAAGAAATAATGAGATTTAAGACTGTTCCTATCACATTAATTACCGGTTATTTAGGAAGTGGCAAAACCACTTTGATTAATCATATTTTAAAAAACTCCAAAGGCCACAAGATGGCGGTTATCGTCAATGACCTTGGAGAAATTAATATCGACGCTGAACTAATTCAAAAAGGTGGGGTTGTTAATTCTCAAGATGATAACCTCGTCGCTCTTCAAAATGGATGTATTTGCTGCACTTTGAAAAAAGACTTAATCAACCAACTCGCGGATTTAGTTAATTCACAAAAATTTGATCATATCCTAATTGAAGCATCAGGCATTTGTGAACCTGTTCCTATCGCCCAAACCATCACTTATATGGAAAGTGAATTTGAGAAGAGGAAGCTTCCAAGATTTTATACCTTAGATGCGATCATCTCCGTCACCGATACTTTAAGACTCAGAGATGAATTTGGATGTGGTGAAGTATTCAAAGAAACAAAACGCGGAGAAGAAGATTTAGAGAATCTCGTTATTCAACAAATCGAATTCTGTGACATTGTTTTACTTAACAAAGTAAGCGAAATCACCAAAGAAGAATTAAGAAGAGTCAAACTCGCGATTAGAGCAATCCAACCAGAAGCTAAGATTATTGAATGCGATTACTGCGATGTCGATTTAGACCAACTCGTTGATGTTAGATTATTCGACTTTAATAAAGCTGCGACTTCCGCGGCGTGGATTAGAGAATTCGAATCATGGGATAACGAACATGATGCGGATGACGATGATGACGATGAAGAAGACGAACATGAGCATGAACATCATCACGAAGAAGAACATCATCATGAAGAAGGTCATCACCACCATCACCATCACCACGAACATGGAATGGATGAAAACGATGATGAAGGAACCGCGGATGAATATGATGTTAATACCTTCGTCTATTACCGTAGAAGACCATTTGATCGTCAAAAATTCCTTGAATGGATAGAACTTAATGGAAGAAACATTATCCGTGCGAAAGGTATCGTCTACTTTGTAGGTGAAGAAGATAATTCCTATATTTATGAATCTGCCGGAAAACAAAGAAAACTTAATGACAACGGTAAGTGGTACTGCGTGACACTTCCAAAAGCCAAAATCGAATATCTCAGAAAGAACGATAAATTCTTCGCTCACGACTGGGATGATAAATATGGAGATCGCCTCATCAAACTTGTCTTTATCGGACAAAACCTTGACAAGGAAGGAATCAAAAAAGAATTAGACCTTATTTAAAGAAATATTCCTCGGCATCGGCTTGAGGAATATTTTTTTCTTTATAAGTAATTGCTTTTAGAAAGCGCTACTTTTTCTCGTTTAAATATCGTTTGACTAAAAATGATAGAAAGTATGGGAAAGTATAGATATTGTCTTTAAAACCAATGTTTTTCTCTGCTAATTTGATTCCGTATTTTATATCTTCAACTTTTTCATTATTAATTAATCCAATCATTGAGTTAGGTCTTCCATCTTTTGCTTTCACATCAATAGGAATCAGTGAATCTCTATCTCTAACAAAGAATTCAATTTCTTGAGTGCCATCTTCCTTCTTATAGAAGAATAAATCGTAGCCAGATTTCTTTAACATATCTCCGACAATATTCTCATAGATTGCGCCTTTATATGTGTTGAAATTCTTGTTTTCGCGTAAATCTTTTGAAGCTTCTTCATCAAGAGATGCTACTAACAAGCCGGTATCCATGAAATAAATACGGAAATTGTCAGGGTCATAATTGCCTTTAAGCGGTAAAGCTAGTTCATTCATACAATAAGATATATTGACTATACCTGCATCATTTAGCCAGTCTGTAACACCAACATACTCTCTACTTCTAGCACCATGAGCGACTTTAGATATTCTGAATTTTTTATTGTCATTCCCTAAAAAAACAGGGATTTTTCTAAAAACATTTAAAATTTTGGTTTTATCTAGTCCTTCAGCGTATTTAGTTATATCTTCTTCATAATCGAGAATGATTTGTTTTTGTAAATCGAGAATACCACTGTAACTCTTTTGCTCAACAAATAATTTAACAATCGCCGGCATACCACCCAAAACCATATATTCGTGGAAGCGAGTGAGAAAAACACTAAACTCTACACTAGATAAAGGTTTCAATTCTTTCATATGGGCATATAGATCTTCTATTTGATTATCGTTATATCCTAACGCCCATAAAAATTCTTCGAAATCCATTGAATACATGTTGTAATCGGTTTTATTTCCCGTACTAATAGATTCAATTTCTTTATATGAAAGTCCCATTAATGAACCAGAACAAATAACATCATATCTCCCATCTTCATTAAACGACTTTAAAGATGTCGCAGCATTGACGCATTTTTGTATTTCATCAAAAAATATAAGCGTCTTACCTGGCACAAATTTATATGATGGATTTTTTAATGATATGTTTTTGATGATTGTGTCGACACCATATCCACTATCAAAGATATCGCGATATTCACTGTTAAGCACAAAGTTGATATCAACTAGATAATCATAATGACGTTTAGCAAATTCTTTAATCGATTTAGTTTTTCCAATTTGTCTAGCGCCTTTAATGATTAATGGTTTTTTATTTGAAGTCTCATACCAATCGTCAAGATACTTATCTATTTTTCTTCTTAAATAATCCATAAAAAATGTAAGTCGAGTAGGCATCTCAGTTTCTCCTTTCATAGAGTTTGATTTTCAGTGAAAGGTCCGCCTAACACCCCTCACGGAACCGTACGTGCAGTTTTCCTGCATACGGCTCTTCAAATAAACGATTTAGTTTGCTTTCCAAC
>JAFSNY010000001.1 GCA_017447305.1 Bacilli bacterium
ACATCTATGCTTCTGAACCAGTAGTGGCAACAGTCCTAAAAGGAAACCTAGGATTAATCCATACTTCTGAAGAGTTCACTTTGCTTTCTCAACTAGTAGAAGGGACATTCGATCATTTTGAAATTCCAGAAGGAGTGAGTTATATCACAACTAACTTCCTAGCAGAAGCAAGTAATGAATTCACGGTAACTATCCCATATACAGTTACAACCATTAAGGCTCATGCTTTTTATAACAGTGGCTGTACTAAGATTGAATTCGAACCTGGTAGTCAACTTGCTACTTTAGAAAACTATGCGATTTATAGGATTCCTAATTTAGGAGATATTGACTTCCCATCTTCTTTATCAAGCTGGGGTAACTATAACTTAAGTGCCTGTGGAAGTGAGATTGTCACCTTTGGTGCTAACTCAAATCTTAGGCAACTAACTTCTTATGCGTTTTGGAACATTCCAAATCTGAAGAAGCTATATTTACCAGATAGATTAACATCATTTACTGGTGGAACTGCAGTCATAAAAGGCTGTCCTATGTTAAATGAAATCTGGTTCCCTAATACGATTAATGTAGCTATTCCTTTAGAGGCAATTCAAGATTGTCCTTTACTCACAAAGATTACATTACAAAGTAACTTCAATGTGAACGCTAACTTTGGTAACTGTACCTCTTTAACTAGAGAATCAGTCATTCAGATGTTTAGAAACTTAAAGGACTTATCTGGAGCGGCCTCAAAAGTTTTATCTTTACATCAAGTAGTCATCGATAGACTTCAAGAAGGCGACTTAGATATCGCTACAGATAAAAACTGGACAATTGGTGTTGTCGGCGGAGTTGATCCATTAATGGGGAAATCATTCCATTATGAAAATAGCACAACTTCAATTGATATCGATTTCGGTCAAGGAATCGGATGTATTTCTTCTGATTCTTTAGATGCTGCAGTCAACATTACTTACGAATATCTTACTGACACATCTTTCAAGATTACCTTAGTAGGCGATTATGTCGAAGATAGATGGGGTGGATATAGACCTGCTCCAGTTGGTGAAAGAATCAACGAAACAGGAATCATCACATTTAGTAGTGGAGAAGTTTCTTCAATCAAGATTAAGACTTATTCCGCTAATAATGTCGGTACGAATAGAACATTTAGTTTAGTAAGGGAGGAAAATTAACATGGAGATTATTATCGAAAATGGAAGAAGGATCCTAGTTGCTAAAAAGGGATGTGTTATTCAAAGTGTCAGTGATGGTTCGATTTTAGGTAAGAAGCTCATACTCGGCAAAAAGGACTCTGAAATTCATTATCACGAGATTCCAGTGCCTGAAGTTAGTACGGAAGATAGTCTAGAATGAGTTTTTTCCTATCATATTTAGACGAAATCAACTCAGGGCGCATAATTGCTGGGGAAGAGTTAAAAAGTGTCTTAAATGGCTTAAAACGTGATTTAGATAATCCTCGCTACTTTTATGATGAAAAACCCGGTCAACTTAGAATCGAGTTCATTGAAAAGTTCTGTAAGCACACTAAGTCACCATTTAACGGTCAGCCTTTTCTACTTGAACTTTGGGAGAAAGCATTCCTAGAAGTGGCCTATGGTTTTAAGATGAGTGAGACCGGACTTAGAAGATTCAATGAAGCCTTATTACTCATCGCTAGAAAAAACGGAAAGACTACCTTTATCGCAGGTATAGACTTAGCGGAATTCTTTCTATCTAGTGGTGGAACTGATATCGTCTGCGCTAGTAACACTAACGACCAAGCATCCATCTTGTTTGAAGAGATAAACAATATGAGAGAGCAATCTAAAGCTCTTAGTAATGAAAAACGTTCTAAAAAGAATATCTTCTACATTTATTCTCCAAAGAACAAAAACAAGATTAAAAAGTTATCTGCTCAAAGTAGAAACAAAGATGGTTATAACATCGAAGTCGGTTGTATCGATGAAGTTCATGAAATGACTGACTCTAAAGTTTATGACGCTATTAAGCAATCTCAATCCACTAAAAAAGAACCTTTGATATTTATCATTACTACCGAAGGAACAACAGTGGATGGATTTCTTGATAATAAACTTGCCTACGTCAGAAAAATGATAAAGGGAGAAATCCAAGATGAAAGGATTCTTCCTTGGCTCTATACCCAAGACAACATTGATGAGATCTTTACTGATCCTTCTAGCTGGCAAAAAAGCAATCCTTCTTTAGGAACCATTAAGATGAAATCATATTTTGATGACATCATGAATAAGGCCAGAAACGACATGGCCACTAAAGTAACTATGTTATGTAAGGACTTTAACATCAAACAAATTGATAGTGGATCCTGGCTCACGTTTAATGAGCTTAATAACACAGAAACTTATGACATTTCATTTCTTGAAGGAAGCTACGCGATTGGTGGAGTCGACTTATCTTCGACTACTGATTTAACAGCAGCTGTCTTATTAGTCATGAAAGACGGTAAGAATTACGTCATTCCTCATTTCTTTATGCCAGCAGACTTAATTCAAAAAAGAGTGGAGGAAGATAAGATTCCATATGACATCTGGGTAAAAAGAGGACTTATCACTCTTACTCAGGGTAATCAAAATGATTTTTCTAAAGTTACCGAATGGTTCATCAAGATGGTCAGGGTTCATAACATCCGCCCATTATGGGTGGGCTATGATCCTTGGAATAGTCAATATTGGGTAAAGGAAATGGAAGAAGCTGGATTTAATATGGAAAAAATCCGCCAAGGCATCTACACACTTTCTGAACCAATGAAGCAACTTGAAGGTGACTTAAAAAATAAGAAAGTTATTTATAATAACAATCCAATCTTAAAGTGGTGCTTTGCTAACACCCAAGCTAAAGTTGACCTAAATGGAAACATTCAACCGAGCAAATTAAATAGCAAACTTAAAAGAATCGATGGTTGTGTAGCTCTTATTATTGCTTATGCAGTATTAACCAGATACAAAACCGATTATGAAAACATGATAAGTTAGGAGGAACTTTGATGGGATTATTTGATATCTTTAAACGCAAAAAGAAATATGTAGAACCCATTCAATATGACACTAGGTTCTTCCGTAGTACTTTAAATATCTTTCAAGATTTCGGAGATAACATTAACGCTAGTGATGTAGTGAAAATCTGTATCGATAGAATCGCTACTCACTCAGCTAAGTTAAAACCGCGATATGTAAAAACCGAAGATGATAAAACAGTTCAAGAGAAAAAAGGGAATCTCTCTTACTTATTAAAGTTTCAACCGAACTATTTAATGTCACCTTACGACTTTATCTATCGAGTAGTAACTTTGTTATTCCTGAATAATAATGCGTTTATCTATCCAGTTTATGATAGTGAAACATATGAATTAAAAGAGTTATGGCCACTAAAACCTAACTCAGTAGAAATGCTAAAAGATGAAAGCGGAAATATGTACTTCCGTTTTTATTTTAGCGATGGGAAGAAATTCACTCTTCCTTATGAATCAATCATCCACTTAAGAAGATTTTATGGAATTAATGATGTCTTTGGTGGCACTAGTGCCAATAGTGACCATTCGGCATTACTTAAAACCATCAAAATTAATGATTCATTACTCCAGGGAATCGATAACGCGATTAAGTCTTCATTCCAAATCAAAGGACTTCTAAAGATAAACGGTATTCTTAACGATAAAGATAAGACCGCTCAAAAGAAGGAATGTGATGAAGCCTTAAAAGAGTCAGTAGAAAGTGGGGGAAGCGCGATAGTTCCAGTGGACTTAAAAAGCGAATATGTCCCATTATCCACTGATCCTAAACTTATCGATAGTACAACCCTTAGCTTCTTACAAAAGAAAATCATCTCTTATTTTGGAGTAAGTGATGCCATCTTCGATAACAAATATAACGAAAACGAATATAACGCTTTCTATGAAGGAGTCATCGAAGGTATCGCTATTCAAATGAGTGAAGCTTTTTCTAAGGCCTTACTTACTAAAGGTCAACTGGAAAAAGGAGAACAAATCATCTTTTATAGCGAAAGACTCCAATACGCTAGCTGGAACACTAAGGTTCTGGCCATAGAGAAATTAATGGGGTTAGGAATCCTATCACTTAATGAATCAAGAGCCCTTCTTGGATTTGAACCAATTGAGGGTGGAAGTAAACGTTTGCAATCTCTCAACTATGTTGATGCAGATAAAGCAAGCCAATACCAATTAGACAAATTCTTCAAAAAACCAAAATCTAAGGAGGAAATTAATGAAGATGAATAAAGAAACAAGATTCTCATCTATCGAAATTAGAGCGGATGAGGAAAACCAAAACAAAATGATAGTGGAAGGCTATGCGATTGTGTTCAATGAAGAAACGCTCATCGGCACAGAAGAACATGGCTTTACAGAAGTCATTGATGCTAATGCATTAAAAGAAACCAATATGAAGGATGTGCCATTTAAATACAATCACAATGACTCAACCTTAATTATCGCGAGAACTAGAAATGGTTCTCTTTCTTTATCTGTTGATGAAAAAGGCTTAAAGATCCATGCCGAACTCATCGACACAACCAGTAATAGAGACATTTTCAAATGTATCGAAGCTGGATTATTAGACAAGATGTCATTTGCTTTTACTGTTAAAAGTCAAAGCTGGGATAAAAGTGGAAAATTACCAAAAAGAACTATCACGGCAATTGATAGGCTCTTTGATGTATCAGTCGTAGACTTGCCGGCCTATGACCAAACTTCTATCCAAGCAAGTGCTCGTTCTTTAGAGTTGGCGGATGCTGAACTAAAGGCATTGGATAATGCAGAGAACTTAGAACGAAGAACAGTCTTAGTAACTAGACTAAAAATCAAAACCAAAATCTAAGGAGGAATTCATTTTATGAATTTAGAATTACGCTTAAAGGAAATCAAAGCCCGTATTGAAGAAATCCGTGGTCTTGTTGATTCCGAAACCGATGTCGAAAAATTATCTGCTTATGATAAAGAAGTAGACGAACTCACCAATGAACGTAAAGCGATTGAAAAGAAACTCGCGATGAGAGATAAATTCAATCCAGCTAACGTCATTGAAACTAAATCCACAGAAACTAATGAAGAATTAGAAGCTCGTGGTAAAGCCTTAAAGGAAGGTAGAACAATCACCGTCACAGCTGATGGAGTTTTACTCCCAGAACATGTCGATGACAAAATCGCACCTTACCCATTTAGAGAAGTATCCACTTTAGTTGACCAAGTTCATACCGTTAACTTAAAAGGTGGAGAAACCTATAAGAAATCTTTCGTGAAATCTCATGGCACTGGTGGATTAACCGCAGAAGGTGATCCATACACAACTGCAGAACCAACCTTTGGTTATTTAACAATCTCCAAAGTCAAAGTTACTGCTTATGCAGAAATCACCGAAGAACTCGAAAAACTCCCTGCCGCTGACTATCAAGGCGAAGTCTTAAAAGGCGTTAACATCGCTCTTCGTAAGAAAATCAGCGAACAAATCCTTCGTGGTGCAGGTACAACAAACACCTTCAAAGGCATTTTCTCTGCTAACTGTGAAGCTCTCTCTGATGCAGTTGATTTAGAAATCTCTAGAATCGACGAAAATACCTTAGATGAAATCGTCTACGCCTATGGCGGTGATGAAGAAGTCGAAGGTGGCTGTGTCCTCATTCTCAACAAAAATGACTTACGTGCATTCGCTGGTTTAAGAACCGCTGAAGGTCGTAAAGTTCACACTGTTGACTATAAGGCCAAAACAATCGATGGCATTCCATTTATCATCTCCAGTCACTGTAAAGCTATCTCAGCTTCCGGTACTGCTGTTGGTGAATATGGTATCGCCTATGGTCCACTCGCTAACTACGAAGTCCCAATCTTCAGTGGTGTTGAAGTAGCCAAATCCACTGACTATAAATTCAAAGATGGCATTATCTGCTACAAAGCATCTGTCTTTACTGGTGGTAACGTCATCGGCTACAAAGGCTTCTTAAGAGTCAAGAAAGGTGCTGTTGTTGCTACAGCAGCTCCAGGCGAAGTTGCTCCAGCCGGTGTCGGCGGTGGTGACGGCGCTGAATAAGACTAGTTAAGGTCAAAACACGGAGGGCAACCGGCTAACCTAGATAAGTCGCCTGCGCATTACAATCGAAATGAGAGATCAATAAGAGAAGTAAGAAGGCCGGTTCTTCCGTTTAAGAGTAATAGGAAGAATTTTATTAATCGTAGAAGAGGAGGTGTAGAAAATGTCGTGCGAAAACATGCTCAACTTAATGAAGAAAGCTTTGCTTATCCCTGCAACCGAACACTATGCTGATGATGAAATCGAAACTCATATCGCCTCGTGCCGCCAGCTACTGGTCACAGCTGGAATTCCTCGTGAAATCGCTGAGTCAGATGATTCTTTAGTAAAAGCTCTTATTACCATATATGTGAAGACAATGTTCGGATGGAAGAGCGATGGTACAGTGAAAGAATTACCCAAGAGCTTTGACGTCTTACTCAGACA
>JAFSNY010000017.1 GCA_017447305.1 Bacilli bacterium
ATGAATTTTCAAACTTCGACTCTAACCAAATTGTATTTATTGTCATCTTCTCGACTATTCCTTTAACAGCTATCGGTGTTTTCTTTCTTCATAAAAGAAAAAAAGCAAACTAATTAATTGTATTTTATAAATATAGTTTCTAAAGATTTATTAAGATTATTTTAATTGATATACTCTATATAAGCCGCCCCAATAGCGCAACTGGATAGAGTATCAGACTTCGAATCTGATGGTTGTGGGTTCGAGTCCTACTTGGGGCGCCATAAAGAAAGTATGCGAATAATACGTTGTATTGTTCGCTTTTTTCTTTATTTTTTAGTGTTTTTATAGGTTTTTTCAACTTTTAGCGTTTAGATTTTGATTATCGAGACATTGAATAATACAATTCATAAAAGTTCGAGTAACTGACTAGGCGTGCGTGGTGCGAACTGTTAGCCTAGCAAGGATTTGAACTATAAATCAGCAAAATAAAAAACACCCATTTCTGAGTGTTCACAACCTAGCTAGTAGCGAGGTTGTCAGCGATTGATTATGATTCCAAAGTTGGTGTTGAACTCAGTGATCCTAATTGTGTATCTAATATTACCTTTAAATCTCAGATTTGGTTTTATTGGATATTTATCCATTTCAGGATTCCCTATGATGAAATAAACCAGTTTCTTATTAACGATGATTGCTTTAGAGAATAGTTCTTTAAAATTGGATTCCTTAAAGTCGTTTATTTCGTTTGGTATGTTCTTTAGCGTTTTAATTATGTTTGCGACCTTCATATCAATAGAACCAGCTGTAATTGATTCATTCTGAAGGCAAACCTTCTTTTTGGTTAACTCACCAATCTTATCAACAAGTCCTTTCTTCATATCGATGTAGAAGTCATCGAAGAGATGTTCGATTTTAGAGAATTCATCTCTTAACTCACTAATTTGCTTATCTAAGGCCTTAATTTCGGATTCTCTAGATTCTTTATTAGCATCCTGGAAATCTTCGTATAACGCCTCTTTAAATAGGTCTACGTTACCTTTTAATATTTTGATTTGCTTTAGAATTATCTTCTTGAATACCTCAAATGGGTAATTTTCTGATTTACAGCTTTTTGTATATCTGTTACTGCTACACATCAAATGCCTATTCGAGGCCTCTCCATTATAGTGGTTCAATTTAGTGATGTAGTTTTTGCCACAGTAAGGGCATTTTATGAATCCTGTGAAAGTAGTGTCTTGCTTTTCGAGATTATAATTTCCCTTTTCATAGGTATGTACATTGAATTTCTGTGCTTTTAAGGTGAGCAATTCTTGAACTTTATCCCAATCTTCTCTATCAATAATAGCGGGGTGACCGTTTTTAACGATGTATTGTTCTACCTCTCCATGATTGATTTTACATTTGTGAGTCAAAGGATCCTCGATATAGGACTTATGGTAAAGATAATCACCGACATATTTTTCATTTCTTAATAGCTGTCTTATCGTACTTGTCGCCCAGCTGACATTGCCTTTCCTATTAGGAATTTGGTTTGATACAAGGTATTTCGATATTTCAATGCATCCTTTTCCTTCTAAACACAAGGAATAAATCTTTCTTATTATTTTGGCCTCTGGTTCGTAAATAATGATTTTGCCTTTTTCATCATATCTATAACCGAGCATTTGATTGACAGGAAGATAATATTTCCCATCGAACATGTTCTTTTTGACTCTCCATCTGACGTTTTCAGAAACGGATAAAGCTTCTTCTTCAGCAAATTCAGCATACATCGTTATCATTTGGTCACACTTTGTGTCTAAAGAAGAAATGTTTTGTGATTCAAAATAAATCTCTATCCCTTTCTTTCTTAACTCTCGGACTAAAGTAAGCAAATCGATGATGTTTCTTGCAAATCTAGATATCGATTTGACCAGAATGATATCAATCAAACCAGCTCTAGCGTTCTCAATCATATTTAAGAACCCTTTTCTAAAAGTAGTGGAAGTGCCGCTTATTCCGTCATCGTAATAGATTCCTGCGAATTCCCATTGAGGGTTTGAAACGATAATCCTTGTGTAAGAATCTACTTGTTCCTCTAAAGATGTTTCCAAAGATTCTTTATCATTAGATATTCTAGCGTATGCAGCAACTTTCAACTTTCTATTGGAGTAAACTTTGTGAAGTGATTTAATTTCCATCTTTGTTTCCTCCGATTTTTACGACGTCGTATCTAAGTTCACCCTTATATCCTTTTATCATTGAAGTATAGATTGGCTCTAGGGATAACAATTTGTTTATTTCCCTCCTGTTAATTTCTGGTTCATCATCGCCAATAACGAATCTAATTGAATTATCTTCTCTTCGAATGACGAGTTTAATTATGGTTCTTACAAGTTGATAGGTTAATATCTCTGGATTGTTTTTGTACTCGCAAACTCTCATTTGAAACATTTCTTTTTTGTAAGTTTTATAAGCTTCATCGATTAGTTTTAGATAAAGGTCATTGTTATAATCGAGTTTCTTCTTTGTTTGGTCATATTTGAATTTAAGCGTATCCATATCAGTGGATTTCAGTTGTGTCTTTATGATTGAGGCCAATTCTTCTTGAAGTGCCTCATTTTCTTTTTTGATTGACGCTGTCTTAATAGCTATCTCTTCCATGGCCTTTTCATAAGCACCAGAAATAAGCGTGACTACTTCATTTTTCAGTGTCGAATATTTGTTAAACACATCACCGGTTGCTATTTTAACCAGCTCGTAGTCGAGCGTGTTTTGAATATCACAAATTCTGTAGTTTTCTGAGACTTTTGCAGTGGTTTTGCATGTTAAAACCGCTCTTTTATAACTTGTACTTGGATGAACATAGACAAATTTCATTGGTCTTAAACAGTGTTCGCAGACTACAATTCCAAACAAAATATTTACAACTTTAGTAGGATCTTTGGCCTCGACTTTCTTTTGCCTTATAGTCTTTACTAATTCGAATTGTTCTTTGCTGATTATCGGCTCGTGATGGTTTTCCAAAATGTACTTCTCTTCAAGACCATCGTTTACATAAGCCTTATGATCCAGGAAATCTTGAACGACAGTCTTTTGCATAACGAACTCTCCGATGTATTTTTCACTATTTAGGATTCTTAATACATCTCCTGTTTGCCATACTCTATTTCCAGTACCTGTAGGGATATTTCGTCCAGTCATTATATTAGCAATGTTGTACATAGAATAACCACATAAGTATAGGTTAAATACTTCTTTTACGATTTCTCTTTCCGATTCATCAACGACAACCTTTCCATCTGGTGCAGTGACATAGCCTAAAGTGGTGGCGGTATGCATTTTGCGCTGCCCTTTGGCCATCCTTTTTCTAACTCCCCATTTGACATTTTCAGATATCGACTTACTTTCTTCTTGAGCAAAAGAAGCGAACATCGTAAGCATGATGTCTACTTTTTTGTCATTGGTTGAGATTGATTCCTTATCGAACCAGACTTCAACGTTTGCTTTTCTTAAATCTCTTACTGTCTGAAGACAATCCACTGTGTTTCTTGCGAATCTGGATATCGACTTTACAAGTATTAAATCGATTTTTCCATGGGTTGCATCATCTATCATCTGCTTGAATTCTTTTCTATTCTTGGTGCTTGTTCCAGAAATGCCTTCATCTGCATAAAGTCCAACGAATTCCCAATCTGGATTTTTACTGATTCTAGATTCGTATTCTTCCTTTTGCGCATTGAAAGAATTCTTTTGATCCAACAAATCGGTAGACACGCGAGCATAAGCGGCTACTTTTCTTTTGAGCGTTATGCCTGTTTCAACATTAACAACTGGTGTAATCTTCTTAGGGATTACCTTCATTACTGTAGGTGTATTTTCCATTTTAAACACTCTCCTTTCTAACACTATTTATCACTCTTTAGAGTGATAATATCAACTTAATAAACTGCGAATAATACGTGCTAAAAAATGGGCAAATTTAATTCTTTTCTAATAATCAAAAGAGCGTGATACCACGCATAAAATCCAATAATATTATTCTTTCTTAATGCATCTAATATGGCTTTTGCTTCTAACCATTTTTTCTCGTTGCTCATTGCAGGTCTTTCCTTCCTGAAGAACAAACGAATCGAAACCGCTTATATTTAACAACATCAAAAAATATTTAGTAATTAGGACGGGACTAAGTTCTTTTTTAACTTTGTTAACATTTCGCAATTTTTCTCAGCATTTAACTACTTAAACCCGTCCTAATTATTTTCTTGTATTCCTCTTAATAAAATCTAAGTCACATCCCTGCAGAAAAAGGATAGACCCAAGAGAAAGGAGGAATATTTTCATGCCGACTAGAACAAAAGAACCGAGAAGAATTTTGAGAAGACAATATCTCATCAATTACAGGTTTGTAGCCAATTTGACTCAAGAGAAAGTGGCCGAAAGCATAGGCGTTGCTCTTTCAACGTATAACGCTATCGAAAACGGTAAACAAGGCAATCTTATGAATGCGCCTAAACTTGTAGCATTGTCAGCAATTCTAAATGTCAAACTCGATGAATTATGTGCTCAAGAGATTGCTTATTTGGATAAAGTTAATAGCCTGAACAAGAAAGAAGAATAAGAATATGGCAATTAGTAGACAACAAATGATTAATGAGGCTTTGTCTCATAGAGAAATCTTTAATGAATTCTGTGCTTCCGTTGATTTCAAAACTGAACAAACCAAGAAGACTTATATCAGCATTCTCTCTAGATATATCAATTATTTAGAAGAAAAACGAATCGAAAAACCACGAGAATCTGCTGTTATGGGTTATAAGAATTATCTCAGGAAACAGAGACACAATAGTGGAGCCACGCTTCAATTAACTAATATTGTCTTAAGAAAATTCTATAGGTGGACTGAAAGACTGGAATATTATCCAAATCTGGCAGTTGATCTAATTAGCGAAAACGTCGCACCAACCTTTAAAAGACAGGCTTTGACAATTGATGAGGCTAACTTGCTTCTTGATTATGCTGCTGAAGAATCGACAAAAGGCATAGTCGAATTACGCAATTACACTTTCATTTATCTGATATTGAATATCGGGTTAAGAACAATTGAAGTCAGTAGGGCGGATATCGAGGACATCAAAAAAGAAGGTGAATTCACTTATCTTTATGTTCAAGGAAAAGGCCATACCGATAAAGATGATCCAATTCGACTTGATAGCAACGTTCAAGCTGTTCTTGAAGAATATATTTCTAAAAGAAAAGTAAAAGAAGGACCTTTGTTTATCAACCATGGTCATCGCAAAGGAAAAGAAAGAATTACCTCTAAAACCGTGTCCATATGCATTAAGAAGTGTTTAAAAGCGGTGGGATTAGATTCAAGAGATATCACTGCTCACAGCTTGAGACACACATGCGCCACGATAGCGATATCAAAAGGCGCATCTTATGAAGAGGTCAAACAGCTTCTTCGACATAAGAACATCAACACCACAATGATTTATAACCATACGGTCAATAAGATGAATAACCGTTCTCAATCATTAGTGGGAGAGGTGCTTCATACCAAAAAATAATCATTCCTTTTATGCACGGATGTAGAAAAAACGAAAGGAATAAAAACCATGAAAGAAAACGAAAATAACGAGGTTTTACAGGGAAATTCCCTAGAAAATGAAGAAAATCTCGCTTTTAAACTTGAAATCAGAACATTCACATCTGATTCTCTTGGAAGCTTAAGAACAGCTATTGATGAAATGGGCAGACCTGTTCTTTGCCTAAAAGATGCGTGTTCCATTTTGGACATCAAAAATCCTAGTGATGCCAAGAAGCGATTAAAGCCACAGGGCATCATTAGAATCTCAAAAAAGACTCAAGGGGATAATAAGTTCCACAACTTCCTTTATATCACTGAAGATAATTTCTATAGATTAATCTTCCAATCAAGGAAAACCGAAGCTATCCAATTTATGGATTGGGTGACAGAAGTAGTTCTTCCTACCATTAGGAAATATGGTCGCTTTGATGTTAAGACAATCACTGGATCTCCAGAAGCTGCTATTGCTTTTCTTGATTCCTACCGTGAACTTGAAGTCAAAAATAAGATCCTAGAATCCATTAATGCGGAAAGTGAAAACGCTAGAGAGTATGTCCGTAGGATGACTGATAGTGGTGTTCTTACCGACTTATTCGATGTCCCCAAAAAACTCAAAATCAAAGGTGTTGATAGAGTGATGCTTTTATCATTCCTTAGAAACAAGGATGTCCTTAACGAAAACAACTATCCAAACCAGCTTTATATCGATAAAGGATGGTTCAGAGTTATCGATGGCACTTATTTAGATAAGAAGGCTGGAAAAGTATCTCATACCAGAATCTTCGTTTACAAAACAGGAATCAACGGAATAAGAAAACTCCTTGATTCTTGGGTTGGTAAGAAATAAGCGGAAGGAAAAATTTATGAAAAGCGCCTTAACATTATCTGAATTCGCAAGAATCATCAGGACTAATAAGAGAAGACTCAAAAAGCTTAATTCCGATTATGAATATGCTAGATATCTTTTCTACGCTCTTCCTGGAATTGATTATGAAAAGCCGAGGATTCAAAGTTCACCTGTCTATGACAAAATAACAATCGATTTAGATAGGCTCGATAGAATAGAGAAGAAAATCGCTTATTATGAGTGGATGGATAACCTTTGGTTATTATGGCAAAAATCAATGACTCCAAGAGAGACTGATGTCTTTCATCGATTCTATATGCAAGACAAGAAAGTGAGTGATGTCGCTAGTGAGCTATTGGTCACTCATACTTTTGTGTCTCTTTATATAAAGAACTTAGAGAAGAAGTGGGCGCTTTTCTATGAATCCCATAATAAAGATGAGAAGCGTTAATTTAATTTCCTATAATTCACGTTATTTCCCATCAGACCAAAAAGGAGGTGATTCTTATGGCTAATCCAAAGCAAAAGTTGGATTGGTTTCC
>JAFSNY010000018.1 GCA_017447305.1 Bacilli bacterium
CTCTGCATTCATGAATTTGCCCTTACCCCTATATCCGTTTTCGATTGCCGAATAATTGTGGGTTTCCATTTCTAGATGAACCGCAACCTTCTTCTGGGTAAGATGTCGAAGTTCCCTCAATTTCATTAAATAGTACCTTAAAGGTTCAACTCTGTAGCTATGACTCATTTTCTTGACAATCCTTTCGTATGTAATAAAAACTCTCTATTGAAAGAGAGTCAAATTATTTCTATGAAATAAGATTAGTGGCCAAAGGCTCCATGGCCACTTTTTGAATATGAGTTATCTTTAATTGATTTTAAGCATTCTTCTTTAGTTTTATAGATCCTATTCTTTCTAATACGAAAGCCACCTTCACCACCTTTGATTTTCACAATAGCGGTATCTCCACTTTCTTTAAGAATTTCTATTTCAGTGGCTTTAAAATTAGCTTCAAGGATCCAACCAGTTTTCATCTTATTTATATTTTATACACACGTATCTTATGTTTAAAATAAAAAGGCACGCCCCTCTGTATGGTCAGTACTTCACTGGAGTGTGCTTTTTTATAAACTATCTAACATTGGGATTAGATAGCCAAGGATGGTACTGTTCATGGATACCACTATTCTTGTTGCCAAGAATACAAACGTTTCTTCCGGGGAGGCCTATGAACTAGCCTCGTTTGAAAGGAGCCGCTTACACGCTTGCCTATACATTTATGTCAGTCGACTATTTCTAGCCATGCATAAACTAACATATATGTGGAGGTTGATTCTCCTCCTTAAAATCCACTACTTATAATGAACTTTAAGGAAGAGCCAGAGAAGGTCAGAATTCTCTGGAGTTCCTTAGTTCTAATAGATATGCATCTTCTATAGAACTGTATTAGAAGGGAGGTTCGGATTCCCTTTTAAATGTTTTTATTGTTCTTTACGTTTTCTAATAAAGAAGTATCCACCGATAGCGGTAAAGCTGACTAATGAAACAACGACAATGATTGTGACATACGAATTATTGCCTTTGTTGATAATTCCTAAAATTTGAGCAGAATTAAGGACATTGGTTTTTCCGCCTGCTGTGCCAATTGTTTCACCATTTGCTTCTGCCCAAGCAACTAAACGAGCATATTCTTCTTCGTATTGTCCGCCAGTTGTACCTTGACTGACAAAATATGATCTTTCAGCAGTTGTTAAACCATTGAAAGCAGTTTTTGCTGCAGAATAGTTAGCGGTACATCTATCTTCATTATATGTTTCATCACCAATATATTGATCCATTTTCATATTGTCAGTGACAAAGTCATCAATATTGGTTGTCTCCATATAAAGTGCAATGGATTGTTGGCTAGAATAGCTAGAAGATTTATAATATCTAAATCTTAATTGGTTGTTTGCGTAATTGTATCTTAAAACTGCATTTGAACTTGTAAGCAAAGCTCCATCTGAATCACTATAAGTGATTGTGTTTGTATAAGTTGTTGAGGCGTTAGAAGCCATTCCGTTAGCATTAGAGGTTTGGCCAATGTAATAACCAGAATCAGATTTAACGGTGTATCCACCAGTGATTGCCTCAATGGCAAATCCATGCCCTTCCTCTAATTCAATAACTTCGTTTGTTATATCAACAGAAATTGTGTTTCCAACGGCATCTAAAGTTGTTAAAGAACCATCAAATGCAACATTTCCAGTCTCATAAACCAATAAGTAATTACCACTGAAATCATCTAAAGTAGATTCGACTTTTCTATATGTGACAGTCGGAATTGTTTCGTATAAAGCAGTGAGTGTGACATCTGCAGTAATCGTAAGTTCATATCCTACTGCTCTTTCAGTAGCTTCTTCTTCAACCTTCCATGCTTTAAATCTTTTTCCTGATGGAGCAGTAAATGTTGATTCAGGTAATTCATACGTTGAATTTTCATTTACTTGAATGCTAGACATCGTTCCGCTTCCTTCTCCAGCATTAAAGCTCACAGTATATTTTGTGATAGGAGCAACGACAGTAATTTGATAGGTTGCTGTCTTAGTGACTCCGTTTTCAGTATAGCTAACAGTAACAGTTTGAGTTCCTGTTGAGGATAAATCATATCCACTAAATGTTGCGCTTTCAGTGACATCTGCGGTTCCACCACCAACATAAGTAGCGGTAACAGTGCCGCCAAATTCAAACGCATCACCTGTTTCAAAGGAAGATGTATAATTAGCAACTGAAATGCTGCTCAATTGTTGTTTGTCTTTCATGTTCTTTGGCATAATCATTTAATAGTTTCTGGTATGCAACTCTATCCAAATCGCAAAGACGCATTTTTGGGGCCAATTTCTTAACCCACATTAATGATAGTTTGTATTTATCCATTGTTACCTTCCTGATGGCTCCTTCTTTATAGACGCCAATCCATCTCTCAAAATAGTCACCAAGAAGTTCTTTTTTATTGTTTTTTATCATTCTACACTTCTCCTATCCGATTGCTCACGCTGATGAAGGGTGATAAGCGAATCTATGTTTTTAAATAAACCACCAATTCTAAGTTGCTCATCATCGCAAGGAACCTCAACGTCATAATTATCTAAATCATTTTTATTCAAATTGCCTATGGCTCCATTACCTCCAGCAATATAAAGCTCAATAAATCTTTTATACCAAGGAGAACTCATTGATGCGTTTGTGAAGTACGGATTTTTTGAAGAAGCCAACAGCATAAAGCCTCCGTGGACTGTTGAGTTAGATGATAAATCATCTACAATCGCATGTTTTCCAACTAACCTAGAAGATCCATTGGCAGCAGTAATTAATATGTCACCATTATTTGTATATGGAATATTAATACATTCTTTCGTTACAAAAACATCTTCTTCGGATTTTACAAAATACTCTTCATTGATATTAGAAGATCTTAAAACTCTAACTCCGTCTTTTCTGATATCTGTTGGTGAGTATGTTAATCCTCTTCTGGTTTCTGCAATGTCACCAAACTTACGATGTTCCCAAGAGTAAACAAAAAGTGTGATTTGCATTTTTCACACTCATATTTTTCTTTTTCCTTACGCTGATGAAGAGCGATAAGAGAATCAACGTTGCATAGCAATTGACCAATATGCTCCTGTTCTTCTTTTTTGGGAATAAAAACATTCATATCCTCAACTTGACTTCCGTTGTAGGAAGGTAAAGCACCAACTTGAATTAATGAAGGAAGATCTAGTTTTTCAAATGTACCAAAAACAAAATTTATATCCCATTTATCACAGTCAATCACATATGCCATCGTGTTGTTATCTAACAAAAAATCTGTGAAAACAAGTCTTTTTCTATTTAAAAGTACAGCGGCACCGACTTTAGCAAAGAATATAGCGGGAGCATTAATTGGCTTCCAATTATGCTTAACAATCTGATAATTTGTTACGTAATTATTTGAGGAAGCAAGAACTCTTTCATTGCCCTCTTTATTCATATCAGAAACTTTATAAAAAGGAACTCCAACCTCTCCGCCTTGTTCATTTTCTGGAAACCCAACTCCAGTTTTACAAGCACCTAATTGGCCAAGCTTACGCTGTTCCCAAGAATAAGGTGGCTTATCAAAGCCCTTCAACAATAATTGTTCTTAATAAGTTATCAGCCGCGATACGGACTTCTCTTGCCTTAGTAAAAGTCTTGTTAAATCTTTTTTCTAAAAAGACTCTCGCCTTATCAATATCCAAATCTGCCATTAAATCGTCGTATCTACCATATTCATTAATTGAATTTGAGGTTGGATGTAGATTCATAAGTTCGTTTAATTTTTGTTCATTGATGCCTAATCCTTCAGCTATCTTATGAACTTCGGTATTATGCGCTCTAACTTTATATTCAGTTATATAATCTTTAAAAGTTTTGTCTGCCTCAACTTCAAGACCGTTTTCAACATCATATAAAAATTGTCGAGCGAATGTTTGGTCCTCTTGAGA
Source organism: Bacilli bacterium (assembly GCA_017447305.1). Lineage (GTDB taxonomy): Bacteria > Bacillota_I > Bacilli_A > RFN20 > CAG-826 > RGIG3315. Next base: position 3,924 of record JAFSNY010000018.1, read on the forward strand.
TAAATATGCGAATGACTTGTGCAGTTCATTTAATGCGTTTTCTTTTGCGACTGGATCTCCGCTATTCAAATCTTTAATGAATTGTTTGAATTTTGAATTCATGTAGTCATCGTTGATTGAATCAGTCTTAATCTCAGTTATATGAGCATCAATATCATATGGAGGTTCTGGTCCATCGCTTGGAGTCTTTGGAAATAACTCTTTGTATCTTAGAACAAGAACTAAATAGGTATCCTTATCAATATTTACATGCACCATTGATTCAGTCCCATCGTGATGTGTAAATCTATAGTCTTCAGTACCCCAGAAGAACCCTTGAATTTTAGCGGAGTCCAAAACATCATTAAACATGGAAAACACTTTAGCAAATTTCTTTTTCCACGCTAAATCGCCATGAATTCTTTCAAAATTACTAATTCCAACTGAGTTGAATATGTCAATAATCTCTGAATATAAAAGATTCATTTGATTTAAGTTTTGCTCTAATTTAGGAACAAAAATACCAAATGGTACGTTGCCAGAATACTCGCTTATAGCAGCATCGAGATAAGATTTCATTGTGTATGGATACCTATACCAAATAATGGTGCCATGCTTTTTATCCGGTCCAAATAGTCTATTGGTTCTCGAAATTGCTTGAATGAAGTTTTTGCTTCTAAGCAGTTTGTCTAAATAGATTGTATTAATCCATTTCGAGTCAAACCCAGTAAGGAGTTGATCCACCACTATCACAATATCGATTTGCTGCTCTCTAGTGATATTTCTATAAGGATCCTTATGAGCAAGTCGTAAGCAAACATCTTTCTTAAAGTCTTGATAATGGGCAACGTTATAAAAATTTCCAAACTTAGTCTCATAATCTAAAAGTATTTCAGTAATTCCTTGCATCTTCGCTATCGATGTACGGCCATTATCGTCACTTGGATCAAATACGGCTGTAATGTTTAAACTATGGTTCTCTTCTTTGAATAGCTTGTAATATTGAATGGCTTCAGGAATACTGCTTGTCGCAAAAATAGCATGGAATTTGGAGTTATTGCTCCTAATCAGCCATTTATTAATAATGTCCTTAACAATGGCTTTTTGGTGCTTTTCTGTTTCGTATTGAGATTTAGGAACATACATTTCAATCTCTTCCATGGGACAAGGAGATGAACCATGACCCATAAAATATAAAAATCTATCCCTTTTGCTATCGTCATCTAAGGCTTCTTGCACCGATGAGGCATGTACTTGATTTAAACCTACTTTTTCTCTTAATTCGTGGTCATCGAATGTTGATACTTGATAAGGGTCGAAACCAAGAACATTCTTATCACTAATGCCATTTGCAATGGTGTATCTATGAATTTCACTTCCGAATATGTTCTTTGTTTCTTCATGATCTGGTGTACCTGTGAATCCAAAAAACATTGCCGAAGGGAATGTATGTTCGATAATTTGATGCATATCACCATTTTGGTCACGATGGCACTCATCCACAATGAAGACAATCTTTTTGTTTCTGATTTTTTGCAAATCAGTATGAGGGACATCACCATCCTTAATTCTGCTCATTTTTTGAATAGAAGTAACAATTAAACGTTGATCACCTTCACCGCTCTTTAACTTTCTAATCAAAGCATCAGTATTGTCGGTATCTTGGATGTTTTCATCAACGCTTGAGAAGTTTTGATAATCCAAAAAGGACTGTTCGCCTAATTCGATTCTATCAATTAAAAACACCACTTTATCAGCATTACTCATATTAGATATGAGTTGAGCAGTTTTAAAAGATGTTAATGTTTTGCCAGAACCTGTTGTGTGCCAAACATATCCAGCCTTTTGCTCTTCTTTAGTCCAATGCGATTTAGAAACAATATTTGAAATGCCAAAGGCGGCATAAACTTGGTATGGTCTCAATACTTTTAGGACTCCATCACTAGCATCAGAAACTGTATAGAAGCCAATCATTTCATGAGCTCTTGGTATCATTAACAATGAATGCGCAAATTTATCCCAATCATTTATTGGTTTGTTATTTGAATCACACCAATGGAAAAAATAGAGTGGATTAAACTTTCCATCAGGTCCAGGATTAGCAAAATAGACAGCTTCTTCAGGATTCATAGCTACAAATATTTGAACCAATGAAAAAATCCCTGTGAACGCTCTATTAACCATGTATTTTTCAATTTGCGTTTCTGCATGAGTAATTGGCACATCAGACTTTTTAAGTTCGATGTGATATACAGGCATGCCATTTATGAGGAGCATAATATCTCCTCTTCTATCAGGATAAACCGGATTTGTAGTTTTAAACTGTGGCTGTTCAACTATTTGGTATCGACTATTGCCTCCGGCAATTTCCATCCTATCATATATTTTTAAGCTGACTGGTTGGCCAAAATGAAGAGTGTCGTCTGGATTGTCTCTTGTTATAGAAACTGTCTTTCCGTTTATAAAAGTATTTAGTTTATATGGGGTTTTTGCCTCTTTAACTTGGTTTATAATTTGTTCCATTTCTCCCTCAGTTAAAGGACAATTGTTCAAAACGTCTGTTTGTCTATTGTTTTCAAACAGGATATTAGCCCAGTTTTTTATTAAATCTTTTTCAGTTGGGTATTTAATCACTTCTTTCTCCCAACCGCAGTTGGTATATAAATATTTAACTAGGTCTTTTTCAAATACTAATTCGTCATTATATGGCATAAAAACACCTCCAAATTAAACAAACATCTTTTCTAGCAGAGATGATTTAAGATTTTTCAACATTTCTAACTTACGCTGATGAAGAGTGATAAGTTCATCTACCTCAATAAGAAATTTGCCAATCTTTGATTGTTCATCTAAACCTTTAGGCACAAATGTTTGTATTTCCATAACCTTATTTTTGGAGATGTTATATCTAGATATTCCTTGAGCCAATAGAATCATGTCTTTTCTGAATGATTCAGCTCTAAAATTATAGGCAAGGAAGCTCAAATTATATTTATTCAAATCATTTAATCTATAACCAAAGCAAAACGAATTTAAATAGGTATTTGTGGCTTTTTCAGTCCAAATTGATGACATACCAACTTCTTCAGGAGTTTCAGATGATGTGGTAAAAAATATATCACCATATCTAATTTCTTTTTGAGAATTATCGATATCAATGGGCTCAACCATTTTTGGGTCTGAAATCGGGTTTTTAAATACATTCATATAGGTAACGAAAGCCCCATCACCATGGCCAAAATCGTCTTTTGTTTTTCCTGATAATCCAGTGAATGTGGTTCCTTCGTTCCCCAGCTTACGCTGTTCCCAAGCATCACAAAAACCTTTGAAACGAATTTTAGGCGTTACCGCTCCTTCAGCAGGAAACATCTTGTCTAAGAAAGAACTCTTTAATTGAATTAATTTATCTAGCTTACGCTGATGAAGGGTGATAAGCGAATCAACACTATCAAATAACGCACCTATTTTCTTTTGTTCGGGTAGTACAGGAAAATAGTCATTCATTTTTTTAAATTCATTCTGCGGAATATAGAAAATTGTAGATCCAGCAGATTTATCAGACATCTGTCTTCTTAAATTATCTGATTGGAAAATATAATAGAGATAATCTAAATCATAAGCTGGGTTTGGAACCAAACCTATGAATGTTTGATTTGTTAGCAAATCATTAGTAACAATTGCTACTATTCCAAAAGAGGCACTTGCAGAAACGATTAATGAATCTTTGGGTATTATTTTTAGATTCATTTCATCGACGGTTTTTTGCGTCACATATTGATTTGATAATGTTCCATTAAGGTATTTTCCTTCTATATCTTCGATTCTGGTCCATGGTATATCACCACCAAATGATTTAGGCTTATCCCTCATTGGAACAATAAAATTATTAAAGACCTTAGTTAGCTCACGCTGTTCCCAAGCTTCAGTAAAACCTTTGAATCTTATTGCAGGAATTAATGATTTTTCGCTCATTTTAATTCCCTCCTAGAAGTTTTTTAAATTCTTCTAAGCCTTTTTTATCAAATTCATCAGCCTCAAGTTCATCAAGCATTCCAACCAGCTCTTTTTCTGTTTTATGAATGCTCTCATCAACATGAACAAGAGTTTCGTTATATTTTTTAGAAAGTTTAATTATTTCTTTTTCTAAAGAAGCAACCAATTTATCTGCTAGACCATTAATGCCTTGGCAAATTGGTAAAACCCATTTTTCCACAAGGAACATTCTAATCTCATCTTCACTCAAAGATTTTAATTTATTCTCTGTATTTGTTGCTAATGCAACACTTAAATCTTTAACAAATTCTTTTTCTTTCTTAATTTTAGGATTTAGTTTATCAATTTCGATAAGAATAGATTCATAAGATCCTTCTTCATACTCTGCGCCAAGCTTAATTTGCTTATTGATTGCTTTCATCTTTGCGGTTAGTTTCTTAGAATCGATATCTTCACCATTATCTTTTAACAGTTCGGACTTATCGTTTGGATCGATAGAATCTAATAGCTCTTCTTTTTTGGCAAGCAAATCAGAAAGGATGTTTTGATGTTCTTCTAAAGAAGTCATCTCAGAAGAGAAATAATGTTTTTGTATTAAAGCAAAAGGAATAATGCGACCTTCATAGCCAACAACTTTTTCTTCTAATTCCTTTGTTTTTGAATTCTTTTTGAAAACGGTCAATTCATCAATTTGGTTCGCTGATGCAAGTCCATCTTCGCTTTTAATAGTTTCTAAATCGAGAGTAATAGATGACCAGACATTGTCTAAAACTTCAAAAGCATCATAATATTCAATCAAATCTTTGCCATTGATTCTTTCTCTAATCGTAGATGCGATTGCATTTTCTTGGTTGCTGATAGAAACATTAGAAATGTTATCGATTAATTCACGCTTTAAATACGATTCAAGATATGAGAATTTATCGAGATGCTTTTTAATGAATTCTTTAACATATGTATTATTCTCAATAACTGATTTAACATCTTCAACTCTAACCGAAGAATAAGGAATATCTTTTGTTTCAAAAATCTCTTCTTTTAGTGTTGGGAATGCTTCCCAGTATTTATTTAAGCTATCAATTTCAAAATTTGGTATTCCGCCAAACATAGTAGCGTAAATGTCATATCCAAATTCTTTAACGTTGGAATCAACATATCTAGGAATATTTAAATTATAATCATTTTTAATGATTTCACTCTTTTCAACTAATCTAGAGTAATTCTTGATGGTTTTTCTTTGAAGAACAGTGTCAACAATTTTTCTAATGTCTCTTTGTCTTAAGCGATTCTTATTGCCATCTTTGATGAATCCTTTTGAAGCATCAACAAACAAAACTCTATCATCGTTTCTATTCTTCTTTAAAACCATGATTATGGTTGGAATGCCTGTGCCATAGAATAAATTAGCAGGCAATCCAATAATCGCTTCGATGTGATTCTTTTCAATCAATTTGTATCTAATCTTACATTCGTTTTGAGAATCGTCTGGATTGTCTTTGTTGAATGAGCCTCTAAAGAGGACACCATGTGGTAAAACAATTGTCATAATTCCACCGCTATTCAAATGGTAGAGGTTATGCAGTAAAAACGCATAATCGGCTTTTGATTTAGGGGCAATACCATAATCTCTAAATCTAGGGTCAGTTGATGCTTTTGTATCATCCCATGCTTGAGAATATGGAGGATTAGAGCAACACGCATCAACAAATAAAGGTTCATAAGTGTTTTCTGGATCTCTTGCGTCAAAATATGGCCAGTCCTTGGCTAAAGTGTCACCCTGTCTTGCGATGATATTGCTAGGAAGAATATCTCTCATGACCAAATTCATTCTGGTAAGGTTGAATGTTTCTGGAATTAGTTCCTGAGCAAAATATTTGACTTTGTTTTTGTTTTCAAAATACTTAGCGACAGCTTGCCCAATGTTAATTAACAAAGAGCCAGAACCTGATGTTGGGTCATATACCGATATTTCAGATTTGTCTTTTAGGTCATAAGCGATTATTTCTGCCATGATTAGTGAAGCTTCATGTGGTGTGTAGAATTCACCAGCTTTGCCAGCATTAGCAGCAAAATTCTTTAATAAGAATTCGTAAATAAAGCCTAAAACATCGTAATCTTCTTTATTGTCTGTAGGAATCGAATCAATCAAGCGAATAATCTTTTTGATGTTGGTTGTTCTTTCAGGGTCAGAAGTTCCAAGATTGTCTAAACCTTTATTTAATGTATCAAAAATACCTTCAAAAACTTTTACATATGCAGGGCCAATAAATCTATTAAAAGCACTGATGGCAATACGAACACTTTGAATCGTTAGGTCTTTATCTTTGCTCTCGCTTTTATCCAAAGCAACCCAAGTTGAAAAAAGATTATCATATGCAATAAAGTAGCCAACATTCGACATACAGTTTCTTGCTGTATCATTATCTTCTTCGGTAACTTCAACAAGTTCATCTTTTTCATATTTGAGTTTATCTAAAAGATAACGCTCTTCTTTGTCAGAAAGATATTTATAGAAGAGAAAACCCAAAATGTAATCTTTGTATGTCGCAGCCGATACTTTGCCACGCAAATTATTAGCAAGAGCCCAGATTTTAGAAGCTAGTTGTTGTTTGTTCATAAATATATGCCTCGGTATGTAAAAGTATTGTTATTGTCTTTCAGTTTACCATAAATAGTGCTTCTTAACTATTTAATAATTAAGAATCTTGACTTATTTGTTCTGAATAATATTGAACGTATTCCACTTCTTTTCTAATTTTTGTTTGTATTGATAGACCAATTGATAAGTCACCTTCAGATGTTCACTCACAGCCTCAACACTCATGTCTTTCATGTAAATTGAATCGAATATGGTCAATTCCCTAGGAGTCAATGATTTAATCCATTTCTCAAAGAGAACATCCATTGACTCATACCATTTGATTTTCGTTTCATAATCAAGCTTTCTATTTATTGCCGTAACCATAGGATTACCACCACTGGTGCCTCTAGGCTCATCAGAGATTCTAGGGCCAGGAATAACATCACATCTTCTTTCGAGTTCTTTTAGAAAGGATTTCATTCTTTTTAATCTAGCCTTATTCGTCTTCACTATCGTTACGAATTGAACTAAGGTAGGCATCGAGTTCCGCATAATATTTTTCCATCCTTTCTTCATAGCCATCCATCTTCCTTATGTTCTCCTTTAAGGCATAAGCGAAAAAGGAATAGATGTCATAGATTTCGTTTTTATGTTTACGGCAATAATCCCTTGTGTATCTGAAGCAGCGTTCTACTAAAGAGAAGTCGTTATCTTCCAAAAGTTCATTAAATAGAGAAATAAAGCGATGGATATCGATATGGTAGACATCGATTAGATGATCATTGATTAAGCAAGATGTGAAGTAATCGAGATGGAACGGACAGTTCCTTTTATCGTATTTATCTTCTTTATCTTCTTTTACTTTTTCTTTTACTTTTACTTTGTGTACTTTTGTCTGCAATAACCCAGTTTCTGTCTGCAATAACTCGTTTTCTTGAGGGTTTATGTAACCAGAAATGGGGTTTTTGTCTACATTAACTAAATCGGAGTTATTGTCTTCATAAACGTTTCTGTCTACATTAATTTCCGCTTTTTGTTTGTAATATCGAGTCAGATTCTCCATCTCCGCTTGAGTCAAAAGCCAATATGGTCTATCACTCTTTTTACGACGTAGGGTCACGCTATAAAAGTGCTCTTGAATTCTTTTAGAGGTAATGACCTTATCGAATTCATATGTGAGTTTATCAAATAGGTTAATTTCTAATATCGTCTCAAGGCACTTCAAAACAGCATTTTTGTCCTTTTCTTCCCTAAGCAGAAGATGTGTGGCGATAATATCCGCCAAATCGGTCAAATCGATTTCTAGGTAATAACCATCTCGATATATAAGCGACAAAGAATAGATATAAACCAAAACGCCCATAGTCCCCTCTTTGATGAGAAGCTTCTGGATTTTCGTGTCCTCAAGGAAATTAACGTCTATATTAAAATAATCGATTCCTTTTTTAGAAGGTCTAGCCATAAATTCTCCTTTCTGAAAATTGGATGATTTTCGTGTATTTTTCCCTTAAATCCCATGCAAATCCTAGTTGAAGTCAGGAAACATGTATTATCCGACTTAAAACTTAAATGGGCTTATAAGTGAATAAAATAATCCAAGAACTAAATGGATCCTCCACTATTTTTGATAAGTTCGTTTATGGCATTAACGCCTTTAGAAAATACACAGACTCTTTTAATGACCACTTGTGATTTATCCATAGTGAAAGAATGGGTATCAATTCTAAACCAACCCTTATCAACAAAGGCTTGGAAAGGAATGTTATTATCATCTAGAATTCCTTTATTTCTAAGGAAGTTAACTAGAGCTTGATAATTGATATGAGAATAATTTAATTTGTATGTTAAATCCTCTAAATCAGTTAAGCGATAAGTTCGCATCGTTCTTTTCATGTAGGAACGAGCTTCTTTAGTCTCGCTGATTTCTTTTTCTAATAAGGAATTTTTAATTAAGACATTCTTATAATCTGTGATAAAAGCCACAGCTGAATCTTTGGACTGAAAAATATTATCCATGGAATAATACCCTTTAACTCTTAGTGAAGGGAGAACTTCTTCCACTACCCAATCCATAAATTTGGTGGCTTCTTCTTTTCTTGATTGAAAGATTAATCTATAGAGATTTTCTTCTGTGATGAATGTATGTGCCTTTTTGCCTTCTTCGACTTTAATTAAAGAGAGACCATCAGGCTTTAATCTAGTTTTTGCATCTCTAGAATTTTTAATATCTAAAATTTTACATGAATCAATTAATGAGAAAGTGATTCTACCTTTATCATCAATCGCGGTTCTGACTGTACCGATATTTTCACCCTTAAAAATGGTGATATTGTTACTTTTATACATAAGTATTCCTTTCATAAATATAAAAATGCACGCATCATTTCTTAACATGATTTCTAATAGCTTCTTCGACTTTAAGTTCGACTACACTATTTTCTCTTTCGTCATAATGATTGTATCTTTGAGTGGTATCGCCAGACTTATGACGGAGTCTAGCTTGTAACTCTTCTAAAGAAATGCCGAGTTCTTTAGCTGCGGTCGCAAATGTGTGGCGTAAGCTATGCGCGGTGATTTCTTTCTGGTTGATACCGATTAATTTAAGTAGCTTTTTAATGGCCTTAGAAATGGTTGAGGTTGTTAATCTTCCTCCATTACGGTTTTTACTGTGTTCTATAAATAAAGGTTCGAATTTATCGTTCCTTTTTTCTAAATATTCATTGATTAAACCTAATAGATAATCTGAAATAAGAACCGATTCATCTTTTTCATCTCTACCTTTTCCTTGTATGGAAAGATAAGTTTTTTCATTAATCGTTGATTTATAGATGTCGTTTCTATCCGCTCTAGAGGCCTCTATAGTTCGCATTCCTGTAAAGAGTAATAAATTTACTAGGACACAGTTTCTTAAGTCTATAATGCTGTTATCTTTTAATTCATTGGCTTTATCGATTAAATCAGCTGCTTGTTCTAGTGTTAGATGTTTTCTTCTAAATTCAGCTGCAAAAACACTGCTGAAATAGCGGACTTCCTTGAAATGAATGGAGTAAAAACTTTAACCGGAAACGACAGATGGTCTTCTACTTCTATTCGAAGAATGCTTAAAAACGAGAAATATTGTGGTGATATTCTTCTTCAAAAAA
>JAFSNY010000019.1 GCA_017447305.1 Bacilli bacterium
ATTGCAACCACGCAAATATACACGCACTTATCAAAAAGTCGTATCAGAAGTGCGTATGATTTATACATGAACAAGAAATAGTTTTACGTTTCATCAATTTGTCTATAAAATATAGACATGTGCAAAAGATTTATTCCTTACGCTCATGCGAAGACGATTTATGACATCGACTTAGGCTTCTTCAAGTTTTTGAATGTCAAATATATCTTCGTTGACCTCGATAATACTTTGGATAGTTATCGTTCGATGACACCAAACGAAAGAAGCATTAATCTCATTAACTCCATTAAGGAGTTAGGAATTACACCAATCATTCTATCTAACAATCGAGGAAAAAGAGTGAAAGGATATGCAGCAATGCTTGATGTTGAATGCATCCATTCCGTAGGAAAGCCATTTTCTCATAAGATTAAAAAGCTTTTGAAAGAAAAAAATATTAAAAATGATGAAGTAATTATGATCGGTGATCAAATGATTACTGATGTTTGTTCTGGGAATGGTGCTAAAATAAAAGTGATCTTAACCGATAAATTGGTTAAGGAAGATCAATTTACCACACACTTTAATCGCTTCTTCGAAAGACCATTCAGGTCATATTGTCGGAAGCATGGAAAATTAATCGATTGGAGAATTAGGTATGGCCAAAGTTAAAAGAGTTATTCGTTGTTTCCAATGCGGAGCAATCCTTCAAAGCGATGATGAAAAGAAAAAAGGATTCATCACCGAAGATTTGTTAAGCGAAAAAAACATTAAAGAACAAAGAGTTCTCTATTGTCAAAGTTGCTACGAAGCAATGAAAGATATCAACACTGGTGAATTAAATCAAAACGTTGATGATCAGATTTTAAAAATTCTTGATGATGCTAAAGCTTCTGACGCTTTTATCGTTTATGTCATCGACTTATTCTCTTTTAACGGAACATTTAAAAAACCTATCATTGATAAAATCAAAAAACTCCCAATCGCAGTATTAGCAACCAAACGTGACCTATTCCCAAAATATGTTAAAGATGAGACATTAATTAGTTTCGTTAAAGAAAGATTTGAAGAAGTGGGAATCAAACCATTTTCCATTAATATCATCTCTGCAAAGGAAGATGGAACATATAAAGAACTTCTTGAAAGAGCTCTCGTTAATAGAAAAGGTCACGATATCTACATGATTGGAGATTTAACAAGTGGAAAAACAACGATTCTCAACCGTTGCATGAAACACTACGAGAATAAAACAAGGAAGGCGATTCGCGTCAGCGAATATCCTGGAACACAAACCAAGGTTTTACAAATTCCTTTAAACAATTCATCATTCTTCTTTGAACTTCCTGGACTTGCCTTAGATATTTCTGTTGTCGGAAAAGTCGAAAGAGATGTCCAAAAGATTATCATTCCTAAGAAGGAAATCAAGATTACTAGCGCCTATCTTAGAACAGACGAGAGTCTTGTTATCGGCGGACTCGCTGCTTATTCCTTAACCAAAGGTGAAGCAACTTCCATCAAGTTCTATTCCGCGGAAGGCGTGGAATCAAAGAAGATGGCGTATGACAAGGTTGATCAATTCTTAAATATCAACTATAACCGTCGTTCTTTAAGACCTGTCAGTGATAATTTTGCTAAATTTGCTGACTTCGATATTTTCGAATATACGATGGAAAATGATAACAAGTATCATGACATCGCAATCGAAGGTTTAGGATGGATTACATTCCTCGCCAAAGGACAAACCATCCAAATTCTTCTACCAAAAGGATGCGCATTAAAAGAAACCATTTCAAAGATTGGAAAATAACAATGTTAACAAATTCTCAAAAGAAACAGCTTAAAGCTTTAGCGAACACTCTTGATACAAAGTATCAAGTAGGGAAGAACGGCATCACAGATACCCTTATCGAATCTCTTGATAAAGGTTTAGAAGCTCATGAATTAATCAAAGTGTCCGTATTAAAATCCCTTGATCTTCCAATCATGGAAATCGCTTTAGATTTATCAATTAAACTTCACGCGGAAGTCGTTCAAGTTTTAGGTAGGAGTATTATCTTATTTAGGATAAATAAAGAGAACAATAAAATTAAACTCGTTAAATAATGAACAAAATATTATTTCCTGGCTCATTTAACCCCATCCATGATGGCCATCTCAACATGGCAAAGATTGCTTCAGATAAATATGACGCTGAAGTAATTTTAATACCAGCGGTTGTTTCTGTATGGAAAAGTCAAAGCATTTCTTTTGCCCATAAATTAGAACTCGTCAAGTTGATGGTGGAAAATGAACCAAGGATGAGTGTTTCCGATTATGAAAGCACATTAGGCCAAGAAATAAATTATACGATAAATACAGTTCGTTATTTCGTAAATAAATATCCAGACGATCATTTCTTTCTCCTTATAGGAGAGGACCAAGTTAATGAATTTCATCGCTGGAAAGACGCTCTTGAAATCTCAACACTTGTCAAAGTTATCTATTATTCAAGAAATGGCTATCAAGAAAACGATAATATCAAAACCTTTAACATGGAGATGGTTAGTGGTGAGGAAGTAAATGTTTCATCAACCGAAATAAGAGATATGAAATGTTTAGAGCATCTAAACCGAAAAATGCTTACTTACATTGAACAGAACAAACTATATTATTTTGATAAAATCAAAATGTTCATCGATGAGAAAAGATTATCCCATAGTATCAGTGTTGCAAACCTCGCTTATGATATCGCATTAAGCAATCATATTGATAACCCCATCCGAGCGTACCAAGCTGGTCTTCTTCACGACATCGCTAAAACAATAGCGGCAGAAGAAGCGAAGGCTAAAATGAAGGAATTATTTCCTGAATACGCTGATTTACCTCGTTTTGCCTATCATCAATTCCTAGGAAGTGTCATCGCTGAAGAAGAATTTGGTTTTGACGATGAGGAAATCCTCGATGCGATTAGGTTCCACGCGACAGGAAAAGCAAAGATGACAAAGCTAGGGGAGATAATCTACGCCTCAGATAAGATTGAACCAACGAGAGGCTTCGATAGTACTGATCTTATTAGAGCCTGTTTAAAAGATTATCATAAAGGATTCATAGAGGTCCTAAGGGCAAACAAGGAATATTTAATTGAAAAGAAGGGTCCAGGAGGAATCGAAAACACTTTGACATTAGAGTGTTTTGATTACTACTTGTAAAAGGGCAGAAGTGGAATCAAGTGTAAATGATGGACGTCAAAAAAGGACGTTCTTTTTTATTCAAGGAAAGACAAAAAAGCGATTCTAATGACGAACTGATTTAATCATAATCACAATTGATTAGACGATAATATCAATGTTCAATGATTAAATAAATATAGGTTAATTGCTATTTTTGTATGTAGCAACACCATATTGCTCGTGGAAGAAGTACATTATTCACCATAATCCACACACAAAATCTCGAAAATAGGTAACTTCGCATAATTACCATTATGTTAACTTATTTATTACAAAATTCTTATATAGTAACGTTTTTAGAATATTTTATTGAATTATCAAAAAGAAATTAACATCCAAAATGGAGACTTTTCCACAAAACATTTCTACTAATTATCTACTAATTTAATACTAGCAAAAATAGCGATTATTGCTGTTCATTGCCTATAATTAGATGTAATATCCTTGTATGAAATTCATATAGGCGGTTAAAATGAGCTTTAATTTATCAGCCTCTAATTTGGGAGGTTTGTCATTATATAGGTCATTTTCAGAGATAACATTTTTTGAAAAGATTCTAACTTTGTCTAAAGTCTTAATTTGATTGATCACAGCGACTGATGGATGTTCGCTGTTGAGTTCTTTAATGTATCCTAAATCGATATCACTCATCGGATGGGCGCCTCGCTTATTAGTTTTAATCGGACAAACTAGAACTAAAGGATCATATTGACTAGAATCTCTTAATACAACTCCATAATGTCTATTAGAGAATTCAGCGTTAACGTTGATACCCCAGTCAATTTCATATATTTCACCTTTATGTAATTCCATCCTAAGCTTATAAGAGTCTGTGAATGTCGCATATTCGATTTGACGTTTAATCCATTCGAGTTGGTCTTTTAAACCATTCATCCTTTTGGAATCATACCCTTTCTCATCATCTGGTTTTTTGACAAAAATCATTTTCTTTTGGTTTTGATAGTACTCGCTCATAAATAAGTGCTCCTCTCACTTATGTATATAGGGCGATTTTTCGATTTTTCGCCAAAAAATTTTCACTTTTTTCAAATATGTTTCTTTTATTTATTTTATAAATAACTTTTTTGCAAAAAAAGGTGGTCCAACCACTATTTTTATGGTCAGATCCACTATTTTAACGTAATTTAAAAGGGCGCCTAAGGCCCTTAATAACTTTATTTGAGTAATTCTTCGATTGGCTCTCCAAGAAGGCTCTCCGGCTTCTTTAAGTGGAAATTCTTAAGGATTGTCGCACCGATATCGCCGAATGTTGGACGTTCATCAAGTAGTCTTCCATCTGTAAAGCTTTTGGAATACATCAAGAGAGGAATCTTTTCTCTAGTATGATCAGTTCCAGCCCAAGTTGGATCATTACCATGGTCTGCGGTGACGATAACTAAATCATCATCATGTAAGACTTCAAGGAGTTCTCCTAGTCTCACATCGAACTCTTCTAAAGCTTGTCCATATCCGAGAGCGTTTCTACGATGACCAAATTCACTATCGAATTCCACTAAGTTAACGAAACATAGTCCAGTGAAGTCGTGATTTTTAGCTTCATCAATGGTTTTGTCCATTCCGTCTTGGTTAGAAACGGTCTTTTGGGTCTTCGTAACGCCAGCGCCATTAAAGATATCATTAATCTTTCCGATGCAGCTAACCATAAAACCATTATCTTTTAATACATCCATGACGGTTGGTTCTTCTGGGGACAAAGCATAGTCATGACGATTTGGAGTTCTTTTGAAATTATCTTTATTAGTGCCAACATAAGGTCTAGCGATGATTCTTCCAACTTTCCATTCTGGTCTAAGGCACATCTCTCTTGCAATTTCACAGCAACGATATAGTTCTTTGACACCAGTTACCTCTTCATGCGCGGCAATTTGGAGAACACTATCCGCGGATGTATAGACGATGAGAGAATTGTCTCTCATTTGTTCTTCGCCTAATTCTTTTAGAATTTCAGTTCCGGAAGCACTGTAGTTACCAATGAGTTTATGACCGGTCTTTTCCGCTAATTCATTCATTAATTCATCTGGGAAACCAGTGTCAGTAAAGGTCATGAATGGTTTGGTGGTATATATACCCATCATTTCCCAGTGACCAGTCA
>JAFSNY010000020.1 GCA_017447305.1 Bacilli bacterium
CTAGTTCATAATTATTATCTGGTTTTGTATTTAAAAATAAATTGACGTATTGATTGTTTGTACATCTGTTCAGTTTTCAAAGATCAGTGCCATGCGAGGGATTACTATGTAATCTCCTTTAGTGCCCTCTCGGACCGCATGCTCGTATATATTAGCACTAGTGATAATTTCATGTCAACGACTTTTTTTACTTTTTCTTAATTATTTTTTTGTTGTTAAAAAAGCGTGCGAAAAATACGTATATTTTTATCTATCTTATTTATTTATAAATAGTGCACATATACGCGTATGTATGCGTTCGAGGAGGCATGCTTATCCTTATTCTATATAATAAAAAGAGCTGGAAGATATGTGTTCCAACTCCATTTTTTTATTTTGATTTATTTAGCTCTTCTTTGAGGCGAGGATGATAATGATGATACGGATGAGGATATAGATGAAGTCTACATAGAGGGTGAAAGCACAGTAGAGTTCCATATTGGAATTCATTGCGCCGGTTTCGCAGATTTTCTTAATTCTCCACATATCATAGATGGTGATTAACATCATAGCCGCAAGGACGATGAAAGAAATGACAATATTCATCATTCCCCAATCTCCTCCAGTGACGAGATATAAAATCCAGTTCACTAAGGCTAAGATCATCGCACCGATCAATAAACCAAGTCCAGCGATAGCTAAGCCTGATAAATTACCTTTTGATAAGAAGGCAATGAGAGCCATTAAACCAAATGTTCCAGCGGTGATGCCAAAGGCAAGCCCGAGGATTGACCATTCGATAAAAATGGTGAATGAAGAGAGTAATACTCCCATGAATACTGTATATAAAATCGCGGGAACTAATAATCTTTTTCCTTTATAAAGGAAGACATTTAATAATATCGAAAGGACTAATACAGCTATGGCGGAAGTAATCATGATCGCTAGATAGGCGATAGCGGCGTTATTTAATGTATCGATGTCAGCGTTTCCGAGAACATTTTTAAATAAAGCACCTAAGCCTAAAGCGATACCTGAGGTGATTAAAAGTCCGGCAAACATATATAAGAAGACACGGACTAAGGATAACGTGCCGGTTGAAGAATAAGATGAACCACTAGCTTTCTTTTTTCTAGGTGTTTCACTTGATACTTCGATAACTCTTCCTTCGCTATCTACTTCATAAGGCATATAAATACCTCCTTTTTATTTTAGAGAATGTTATTAAGCAAGGCTTCGTAAGAATCGATCTTTAAGGAAGCACCACCAACGAGAGCGCCATCAACATCTTTACATGATAAATATGCTTTGATGTTATCTGGTTTAACACTTCCTCCATAGAGGACTCTGATTTCATCAGCGACTTCACCGAATAATTCTTTTAAGACATCACGGACGAATTTACAAACGTCTTGAGCGATATCTGTTGAAGCGTTCTTTCCAGTTCCAATACTCCAAACTGGTTCATAGGCGACGACGAGTTTTTTCACGTCATCTTTAGTTAAATCTTTAAGACCTTCTCTTACTTGTTTTCCAACGACATCTTTGGTTTTACCAGCGTCGAATTCATCGAGGGTTTCACCAACACAGTAAACTGGGACCATGTCGTTAGCAATTAATGCTTTAATCTTAAGATTACATTTTTCGTTTGTTTCATTATCGTAGGCACGTCTTTCACTATGTCCGATTAAGACCCAATCGATATTAAATTCTTTTAACATTGGGATGCTAACTTCGCCAGTGAACGCGCCACTTTCTTTGAAGTGAACGTTTTGGGCAGAGACGATCATATCTTTAGAAGCGTTTTCTTTGACGGTGGCTAAAGATAAATTTGTTGGAGCGACACCTAAATCGATATTGTTTAATTTAGCTTTTTCAGCAAGGGGACGAGACTGAAGAGCAAATTCCTTCGCTTCCGCGGAGGTTTTGTTCATCTTCCAGTTTCCAAGTAATAATTTTCTTCTCATATTAATTACCTAATGATGTCGATACCTGGTAAGTGTCCATCATTTTGAATCATTTCAAGAGAGGCACCTCCACCAGTGGAGACATGGGAGAAGTCAGCTTTATAGCCAAATTGTTTGACAGCGGAAGCACTGTCACCACCACCACAGACGGTGAAGGCTTTTCCGTTTAAATCACGGATTGCTTCGCAAACGGCTTTGGTTCCAGCTTGGAATTCTTCTTGTTCAAAGACACCCATTGGTCCATTCCAGAAGACCATTTTGGCTTTAGCGATAACATCTTTAAATAATGCGGCGGATTTTGGTCCGATATCAACGCCTTGGAATCCGGCTGGAATATCTCCATCAGCGACCATAATCTTTCTTCCTTCAACTGGTTCGAAGGAATCAGTGATAACGGAGTCGACTGGTAAGATGATGCGGCCTTTAGCTTCATCTAAACATTTCTTGGCATATTCAAGAGCGGATTCATCTAAGAATGAATCACCGATGTCAGCGCCTAAAACTTTACGGAAGGTATAGCTCATAGCACCACCGATGATGATGTAATCACATTTCTTGAGCAAGGTATCGATAACTTGAATCTTATCGGTAACTTTAAGTCCACCTAAAATAGCGACATATGGACGATCAGTGTCTTTAACTTCGACACATCTAGAGAGGTTTTCAACTTCTTTTTCAACGAGGTAACCAATGGCAACTGGTTTTCCTTCGGCTTTTAAGAGTTCTGGGACTCCGTATGTGGAAGCATGGGCGCGATGA
Organism: Bacilli bacterium; assembly: GCA_017447305.1. Taxonomy (GTDB): domain Bacteria; phylum Bacillota_I; class Bacilli_A; order RFN20; family CAG-826; genus RGIG3315. The sequence continues at coordinate 2,706 of JAFSNY010000020.1, forward strand.
GCACTTCCGAAAGCATCCATAACGAAGACATCAACTAAGGAAGCCCATTCTTTAGCGAGTTCTGGATCGTTTTTCTCTTCACCTGGTTGATATCTGGTGTTTTGAGCAAGTAAAACATCGCCATCTTTTAAGGCTTCAACAGCGGCTTTAAGTTCTTCTCCTCTTTCTTTAGAGAAAGATACTTTGACTTCGTGACCTAAAGCAGCTCCAAGATGTTTCTTTAATGGTTCAACAGCGATATGAAGACAATTTTTCTTCATTTGAGCGTCAATTTCTTCTTGGGTTTTTTCACCTTTTTTAAGTTTCTTCCAATCAACTTTTCCTAAGTGGGACATGAGGATGACTCTTGCACCTTTCTTAAGGAGATCAGCGATGGTTGGAATGGCGGCTTTAATACGGTTATCATCGGAGATAACATCACCTTTGTGTGGAACGTTAAAATCAACACGAACGTAGACTTTTTTGCCATTTAAGGCGCCTAAATCTTTAACAGTAAGCATAAATATTCCTTTCTTTATATAAACGCCCCTACGAGAGGGGCGTAAATTTTTTAGTTATAACTTCTTAATACGACCCTAAATTAAAGTTCTGCAAAGTATTTGATTGTACGAACCATTTGGGAGGTGTAGGAGTTTTCGTTATCGTACCAGGCAACGACTTGGACTTGGAATAAACCATCACAAATCTTGGTAACCATGGTTTGGTTGGCATCGAATAAGGAGCCATATCTCATACCGATAATGTCGGAGGAAACGAGCTTTTCAGTAGTATATCCAAAGGATTCACTAGCTTGGGCTTTCATCGCAGCGTTGACCATATCTTTATCGAGTTCATTAGCTTTGACAACAGCGACTAAGATGGTGGTACTTCCGGTTGGGACTGGGACTCTTTGTGCGGAACCGATGAGTTTACCATTGAGTTCTGGGATAACTAAGCCGATGGCTTTAGCAGCACCTGTGCTGTTTGGAACGATGTTGGCAGCACCGGCACGGGCTCTTTGGAGGTCACCTTTTCTATGTGGTCCATCAAGGATCATTTGATCACCAGTATAAGCGTGAACTGTGGTCATGATACCAGATTGAATTGGGAAGGCATCATTGAGGGCTTTGGTCATTGGGGCTAAGCAGTTGGTTGTGCATGAAGCCGCGGAGATGATGGTGTCTTCTTTCTTTAAGGTCTTTTCATTGACACCGAAGACGATGGTTGGTAAATCGTTTCCTGCTGGAGCGGAGATAACGACTTTCTTAGCACCTGCATCGATATGAGCTTGTGATTTTGCTTTGC
>JAFSNY010000021.1 GCA_017447305.1 Bacilli bacterium
GTATCGCCATGGGATTAATCTCCTCTGGACCATTAGATGGGAAGCACCCATATACCATCCTTACCGATATCCAAGGTATAGAAGATCACTTTGGTGATATGGACTTCAAGTGTGCTGGTACCGAAAATGGTATCACCGCTCTCCAAATGGATATCAAAATCAAAGGTGTCACCAAAGAAGTTTTACACGAAGCCTTAATGCAAGCTAAAGTCGCTCGCGCAGAGATTCGTGAAGTCATGAAAAAAGCGATTGCTGAACCTCGTCCAGATGTCAGCAAATATGCTCCTAAGATGGAAACATTTAACATCGATCCTGATAAGATTAGAGAAGTTATCGGTACCGGTGGTAAAGTCATCAACGATATCATCGCTAAATGCGACGATGTCAAGATTGACATCGAAGATGATGGAAGAGTTACCATTTACCATATGGATAGAGAAACCATCAACAAGGCTAAAGGCATGATTCTCGACATCGTTAGAGAAGCCAAAGTCGGTGAAGAATTCGTTGGTGTTGTCACCAGAGTCGAAGATTATGGTGCCTTCGTAAGATTATTCGGAAACGTCGAAGGTTTATGCCATGTCTCAAGACTTGGATGGGGATATATCGAAAGAGCCCAAGATGTCATCAAAGTCGGTGATGAACTCAGAGTCAGAGTTATCGAAATCGATGACAAAGGCAAGATTAAAGTTTCCCATCGTGAATTCGAAGAAAAACCTGCTAACGCTGATGAAAATAGAAATGACCGCGGTGGTAAGATTGAACATAACTATCGCCCAGATCGCAGTGTCAAAGGACCAAAGAAATTCAAAAAATAATTACAAAGTAATTATATAGAAAGAGTTCAACTTGAACTCTTTTTTTACATTCAATCAAGTATTTTCAAAATATTTATGTTATAATAAATAAAATAGAAAGTTTAAGTGGTAAAAATAATATGAAATTTTGTCCTAGCTGTGGTAATAAACTCGCTGATGATGCGAGATTTTGTAATAAGTGTGGCGCTAAACAACCTGAATTAGAAGCTACTAGTTCAAGTGAAGAAGCATTGATTCATCATGAAGAAGTGGAAACACGTCATGAAGAAATAAGAGACGAAACTCGTTCTTTATCTCCAAGAGAAAGATATGATCGTCTCATGAAAGAAGATGAATGCTTCCGTGAAATAGTTAAAGCTAATCGCATTATTTCTTTAACTGGTCTCAAGCAATTATTAGTTACAGTTGTATGGCTGGTGGCGTTATTAACTCCAGTCGCAGTGTTCACTGGCATCAATATGTCAACCTATGGAGCAAATCTTCTCAACACTTTAGGTAAAACGACACCTCTTCCATTTTCTCCATTTGATTTAATCGGATATAACACTATGAAAGCAGGAACGCGTATTGATCCGAATAATCAACTTACCAGTCTTTTTCCAATGACTTTCCTTATCGTTGGAATCATCATTACTGTCTTATTTGTCTTAACTGCCCTTCTTAACACTTTTACAAGAAGAGGATACTTCCTAAGAACGTATGAAGCCGGGAAGAAAGTAGAACTAATTAAATCGCTTTGCCGTGTTAATTGGGCGCCTTCACTTTTCGCTATCTTCGTTTTTGTCCCATCATTCCAAGTATTTCTTAATGCAAGTACGATGGAATATAAAGATGACAAAGCCTATCTTTTCGGAAGAATTGAACCATTACAAAGTGGCTTTGTCACTGTTTGTATAGTTACAGGTATTGTTTTCGCTATCCTATTAGCATCAAGTATTGTCATCACTAAACTCGCTACTAAAAAGCTCAGATCCTACTTATAAAGATTAGTCCAAATAAAATTATAAATTACTCATTTTTTGCATGATTTTTGCTTAAACATTCATTAGATAATGAATTATAATAAAATTAAGTTATGAAATACGATGTTTTAATTATTGGCGCCGGGGCTATTGGCGCTTCTATTGCTAGAGAACTTTCTCGCTATCTTTTAAAAGTGGCTTTAATCGATAAAGAGAACGATGTTGGAAACGTCACCTCGATGGCAAATTCCGCGATTATCCATTCTGGATATGACCCCATTCCAAGAACGAATAAAGCCAAATTTAACGTCTTAGGAAATAAGATGTTTGATCAAATCAGTGATGAACTTGATGTTAAATTCGAAAGAAATGGTTCTTTAACTGTTGCTTTATATGATTCGCAGCTTCCTTTACTTGAAGAACTCGCAAAAAGGAGTAAGGAAAATGGAGTGAAAGTTAAGCTTCTATCTAAAGAAGAAGTGTTAAAGATGGAACCAAATATTTCTCCAGAAGTTAAAGGAGCGTTATACGCCCCAACTGCTGGAATCATCGATCCATTTAATCTTGTCGTCCACACTGTTGAAAACGCTGTCGATAATGGTGTTGAACTTTTCTTAAATGAAGAAGTTATCAATATCGAATATCACGATGAATTAAGTAAAGTATTGACTAAAGATAAAATATTTGAAGCAAAGATTGTCATTGACGCTGCAGGTTTATCTTCAGATAAAATTGCTAGAATGGTGGACCCTAATATCGATTGGAAAATCACTCCAAGAAAAGGACAATATTTTGTTTTAGATCATTATAAAGTTGGTCTTGTTAACCGTGTTATCTTCCCATTACCAAGTGAAAAAGGAAAAGGTATTCTCGTTAGCAAAACAACATCCAATAACTATATTGTTGGTCCATCTAGTGAACCGGTTGATGATATTAACGATTTATCAACTGATACGATGACCTTATCAAATATCCGTTTTCAAGCAAGCGAGATGGTCCCAAGCATTCCATTTAATCAAACCATCCGCGCTTTCTCAGGAAATCGTGCGACTTGCACGAGACATGACTTTGTCATTGAAAGATGTAAAGGAAAAGAAAATTTCATCATCTTAGGTGGAATTGAATCTCCAGGTTTAGTCTCATCTCCTGCGATTGCAAGATATGTCGTCGAAGAATTTGTCAAAAAGACTCTCACTTTAAAAGAAAATCCTTCCTTTAATCCGAGAGTGAAGAAATATTTACGTCCAAAAGAAATGGATTTTAAAGAAAGAAATGAACTTATCGCTAAAAACAAAGATTATGGTGAGATGGTTTGTTTCTGCGAACAGGTAACTCTTGGTGAAGTTAAAGATGTCTTATCGAGAAGCGTCCCTCCAAGAAGTGTGAAAGCAATGAAAAAGAGAGTTCGCGCGGGATTTGGTAAATGCCAAGGAGGTTTCTGTCAACCTCGTATCTTAGCGGAACTCGCTAAACACTATAAAGTATCGTGGCTCGATGTTAATTACGATGAACTTGATACCAATATCCTTGTTAAAAATGTAAAGGAGCCTAAATAGATGAAAGAAAGACAATTAGTCATCATCGGTGGTGGCTCTGGTGGTATGGCTGCCGCAATAAAAGCCTATGATGAAGGAATCAAAGATATCTTAATCTTAGAAAAAGATGGCTGCTTAGGCGGTATCTTAAATCAATGTATTCATAATGGTTTTGGATTAACCGAATTCAAAGAAGAATTAAGTGGCCCAGAATATTTATCGCGCTTCGAAGATGAAGTGAAAAAACGCGGTATTGAATTTAAACTACATTCTCTTGTCACAAATATCACGCGTGATAAGGTTGTGACCTACACAAATAAAGAAGAAGGCGTCGTGGAAATCAAAGCTCAAGCGATTATCATGGCGACTGGTTGCTATGAGAGAAACGCTGGAGCGATTCAAATTCCTGGCGATCGCCCAAAAGGTGTAATTACCGCGGGTACAGCCCAGAAATATCTTAATATACATGGATACCTCGTCGGAAAAAGAGTCGTTATTTTAGGTAGTGGCGATATCGGATTAATCATGGCGAGAAGAATGACCTTAGAAGGTGCGAAGGTTCTTTGTGTCAGTGAAATCATGCCGTATAGCAATGGACTTCAAAGAAATATTTCTCAATGTTTAAATGATTTTAACATCCCTCTATATTTATCCCACTCCGTCAGTAAGATTGTCGGAAAAGAAAAAGTGGAGAAAGTCGTTATTTCTAAGGTTGATGATCATTTCAAATTCATCCCTGGAACGGAAATGGAATTCGAATGCGATACCCTCCTTCTTTCCATCGGATTAATCCCATATATTTCTTTACTTGAAAATATCAATTGTCCAATCTCTTCCACGAAAGGAGCGATGGTCTACGATAACATGGAAACATTTATCGATGGTATCTTTGCCTGTGGTAACTGCTTACACGTCCATGATGTTGTCGACTTTGTCTCTGAAGAAGGAAGAAACGCTGGGCATGGCGCGGCCCTCTACCTCAAAGAAAAAGAAGCAACATCTTCGATTGATGTTAAATATGATAAACTTCTTTCCTATGTTGTCCCTCAAAAGGTCAGAATTCCTGTTAAAGAAGATGTCACTCTAAAATTTAGGGTGAGAAGAGAAATTAGAAACGCTAATGTCATTGTTAAATCGAAGGATCAAGTCTTATCACAAACCTTTAAGATGGTGATGATTCCTTCTGAAATGGTGATGATTAAGTTAAATAAAGATAAGCTAGCTAATCTTGATGATGAACTATACGTTGAAATCGTGGAGAAAAAATAATGAAAGAGATGACTTGTATTGTATGCCCAAGAGGCTGCCGACTCAAAGTCGATGATGAGATGAACGTCACCGGTAATTTTTGTCCACGTGGGAAAAATTACGCCATCAGTGAGTTAACTCATCCAGTGAGAATGGTTACTTCTACTGTTAGAGTAAGTAATCGTGATAATATGGTCGCTTCCGTTAAAACGAGTGAAGCGATTGATAAAGATAAAGTATTCATGGTCATTGAAGCGATTAATAAGATGTCTGTTTCCGCACCATGTCATGTCGGAGATATTCTTATTAAGAATATCTTCGATACCAATGTCGATATTGTTATCACAAAAAATATCGAATAAGTAATTCATTTCGCGTCTAACGCGTGTATAATAGAGATAGTTTTTATTCATAGTCAATGAAAGGAACTACTTATGCCTGACAAAATTAGAGTCTTTGCTTTAGGTGGTCTTGATGAAGAAGGCCGCGATTGCTATGTCGTTGAAATTAACGATGATATTTTCGTTTTAGATGCAGGCATGTCTCTTCCAGATAAAACTATTCCTGGAATCGATAGTTTACTACCTAACTATACTTATTTAATAAATAATAAGAACCGCATTAAAGCTTACATCATTACCCATGGTCATGATGAAGTTATGGGAGCGCTTAAATATTTCTATTCTAAAGCTCCCGCACCGATATACTGCACGGAATCAACCGCGAGATTTTTAACGATTCAAGCAAGACTATATTCTGTTAAAGTCGACTTTAAATTTGTCGTTGTTAACCCCACCGATCAAAGAATCATCGCTGGAAGAAAAGTCAACTTCTTCCAGACATGTCATAACATGTCCTACTCCTTTGGAGTAGCGATTAACACTGATCGCGGAAATATCGTTTATACTTCTGACTTTATCGTCGATTATACCGTCAAAGATAAAGCTTATTTGTTCGATTTAAAAGGACTTGCGAAAATCGAAGAAGAAAACGAAACATTCTTATTAATGTGTGAATCCAAATGTGCAAATCTTGATGGCTACTGTGCGCCTCATCATCGTATTATCTCTAAAGTGGAGAAGTACTTCTCCATGGATAAGCGAATTTTCATTTCATGTTTCTGGGAAAATGTCTTTAGAATATCAGAAATCATTGAGCTCGCTAAACTCCATCATAAGAAGATTTTCTTATATGATGACTATACAGAAAAAGTTCTCGCTCATATGCAAGAAGCACATATCATCACCATCGATAAAGATATCCTTGTCTCTAATGAGGATTTCTTAAGAGTGAGAAAAAGCGATTTGGTCATTCTCATCTTAGGGGTGGGAGATGATATCTTTAATGAGATGTCTAATCTCTCAATGAGAAGAAATAGCGATAAGCGCATCACTTTAGATAAAGACGATGTCTTTATTGTTGCCTCTATCCCAACCGAAACCTATGAAGTAATCGCGACAAGAAGTATTGACTCCCTTTATCGTACCGGCGCGGATGTTTTGTGGCTGAACCGTAAAGAAGTCACCCCAATGCATGGAAGAAAAGATGATATCAAATTCTTCCTCTCTTTCCTTAGACCAAAATATTATCTTCCAGTTCGTGGAAGTTATACGAATATGATTGAAAATGCGAAATTAGCCCTCGATATGGGAATTGGTCTCAATCACTTATCTGTCTTTATCCTTGATAATGGGATGCAAGTTCTTTTCGATGAAAAACCTCGTCCAACCATTATTCCTAATGAAGGAAGCGATATTGATATCGCACCTATCCTCGTTGATGGAACTGGTGTTTCCACAGTCGGTGCGGAAGTTATCGAAGATCGTAAAAAACTCGGTGTTGATGGAGTTGTTATCATTGCATCCACTGTTTCGATGTCCAAAAGACAAATCATCGCGGGACCAGACTGCCAGATGAGAGGATTTGTTTACGTTAAAGAAGCGGAGCCTCTCTTAAAAAGTGTCACTCAAATCTATAACGAAGAAGTTAATCTTGCCTTAATGGAAGATGTTCCAAATTTCGATTTGGCAGAATTAAATATTAAAGACAAAGCCAAGAGGTTCATCAAGAGAGAAAATGGTCGAGAACCTCTCGTCATCGTCTCAATTATTGAAGTCGAATAAAGTGCAACATGCACTTTTTTTGATAATTCCTAGACTAATTATCGCGTACGCGTGTATAATATTTTTGTATGTCGGCTAAGAAAAAATTAGATATATCACCTCGTGCTTTTCATCTATTTATCGGGATTCTCTTATCCCTTTTTTCTCTCGTCTTAATCGTCGACATGGGAGTTGTTTCAAGAGCGCTTTCTTTCCCATTTAAATACGTCTTTGGTTTAGGTGCATATTTAATCTATCTCATCCTTTTAATAAATGGATTTTGTTATATTTTCTTAGACCATCGTCTCATTTTTAAAAGAAAGATAAGAAATCCAGCGATTGTTATTTTCTTCATCGCTTTCTTAGTTTTAGCCTCCTTAATCGCGACGAAAGATAGTAGTCAAATTATCCTTGGAAGTGGAAATGGGACAGATGGCACTCATAATTTCTTCCACGAATTTAATGAACGTTTCTTCGATAATTCCAATAACGGATATTTCTATCGTGGATTTGTTAGTTCATTAACATTAACAACGACAAAATTAGGCGGAGGAATCTTAGGATTTTCTTTAACCGCGATTATTAATCTTTTAGGCACAACCGTTACATATATCATCTCAATTTCCTTCCTCGTCATTGGAGTTTTATTATTCTTCCTTCCAACCATCATTGGAGTTATTAAGAGTCAGATGGAAAAACAAGGACTCGCCGTCGGGGAAGATGAAGAAAAAACTGCAGTTAAAACCGCTCCTAAAAAAAGTGAATCTAAACCTAAAAAGAAGAAAACTCCTCAAAGAGTGTCAAATATCGATGTCATTTCGACTGCTTCCTCACTTCCAGAGGAAGAAAGAAGCACGCAAAATAGAACAGAAGTCTCAACATCTATCTATTCCAGCAGTGAAAGTGCGACATATGATTCATCATATTATCAACCTAATGGCGCATTTGTTCCTGCGAGATTCATCACTTCAACTGATCCAAATAGTGCGGAAGAAGTCGCAGCCACTCCAAGAGTAGAAAGATCAATCACCTCTTCCGTTCCAACTACATCAGCTCCTCGTGAAGTAGTCGTCGAAGAAGAACCTCAAGTAGTGGAATCTAAACCTTCCACTCCAAGAGTGGAACAAATGGATCTATTTGAAGAAGAAGAGGAAGTTGATACCTCTTTAGCGGCTACACAACACGTCCATAATGAACCAGTTGCCGTTCCAAAAGATCCCATCTCCTTAATTCCAGATGCATCTCCTCGTCTTAAATTCATCCCACCTTCCGCTGATGAGCTTCTTAACGACTATGAAGATAATGAAGAAGAAAGAGAACAAAATGTTGCGGTAGCCGAACAAAGACGCCTCGTCATCAATAAGACCTTTGAATCATTCGGTGTTGGAGCAAGATGTGTTTCCTACACGATTGGTCCTGCTGTCACAAGATTTAACATTGAATATGATTACAACGTCTCCGTTAACCAAGTCAAACGTGTTGTCAGCGATATCGCTGTCCGTTTAGGTGGTGAAACAGGAACACGTTTTGAACAAATCGTTGCCGGTCAAGCCTATTCAGGCTTAGAAGTACCAAACCCATACACAACTTCCGTTCCGTTTAAAGAAGTAGTGAAGGGACTCCCAGATCCAGTTAAACATGCATCCGCAGTTGGATTTGGTAAGAATATTTCTGGTGATGTTATTACCGCTGACTTCGTGACTTTCCCTCATATGCTTTTAGCGGGCACCACTGGAAGTGGTAAATCCGTCTTTATCCATTCTTTAATCATGACTCTCATCATGCGTAATTCCCCTGATGATTTAAAACTCGTTTTAATCGATCCAAAACAAGTGGAAATGAACATGTATGAAGATTTATCTCATTTATTAACCCCAATTATTGGTAATGCAGAAAAAGCTAGAACAGTGATGAATAAGTTATGTGATGAGATGGAAAGACGTAATGGCATCTTTAAACCTGTCCGTGTTACGAATATCAAATCGTACAACGAATGGGCGGAAAAGAATAACAAAGAAAGACTCCCATATATTTTCGTTATCTTTGATGAATACGCTGATTGTCATGATGTTTGTAAAGATATTGAAATTCCTATTCGCCGTCTCGCTCAAAAAGCTAGATCTGCCGGTATTCACATTCTTCTTGCAACCCAAAGACCTTCTGTTGATGTTGTCACCGGTACCCTTAAGGGTAATTTACCAACCCATGTCGCTTTATTAACCGCAAGCGCAACCGATTCCATGGTCATCTTAGGTGAAGGTGGCGCGGAAACATTACTTGGTCGTGGTGATATGTTGATTCAAGTTCCTGGTTTCTCTCGTGGTGGCAGCATCCGTGTTCAATCCCCATACGTCGCCGATGATGAAATCAAGAGAGTCGTGGAATATTTAGTGACCAATTACCCAGTTAAATACGATCCTCAATATGATATCGAAGAAGAAGCAGCTTCCGCTGCGTCCTCTATTTCTGCGACAATGTCCGCTTCTAATGATAGCAATGAAGATGAACTTTACGCCGCGGTGAAAGAATGGGCAATGAGCCAAGATTATGCCTCGATGAGCCGTATTCAAAGAGAGTTCTCTATCGGATTTAACCGCGCTGGTCGTCTCTTCAAGAGACTGCAAGATGATGGAATCGTTGCCTCTAAACCAGATACTGCCTCTTCCGCCAAAGGATGTCGCGTTTTAGTAAAAAGCGATAAATTTGGAGATGGAAGTAGTGAAAATAATGATGAAGTTGAAGAAATCATAGATACTGCTGAATAATTATGAAAAATACCTATTTTAACGCCAAACTCACCTCTTTAAGAAGGATTACCATTCAACTTTTTACCTCGCTTCCTAAACCAAGCGATATTCATTTCTCTTTATTAATTGAGGATGAAAAACCCATCACATTAAAACTGATTCGACAAGTTGCCTCGAACAATATTTATCTTTTAGATATGGAAATCCCTTTTGATTATCCATTTGGAAGAAACTGTGTAATTTCTTCATCATATCTTAACAAAGTTGTCACCATTGATTTATCTAACGCCATTTCTTTCCCTGAATTTGATACCTTATTTAACTATGATAAGGATGATTTGGGGGCTATTTACACTAAAAAACAAACAACATTTACCTTATGGGCCCCGCTTGCATCTTCTGCATTTTTAATGCTCGAAGATAAAAATGGTAATTTTAAATACCATTTGATGTCTCGAAAAGAAAAAGGAACTTATAAGATAAGTGTTGAAGGCGATTTACTTAATCGTAAATATCATTATGTCATCAATAACTCCGGAAATATCAGAGAAAGCAATGACCCTTGGGGAAAAGGAGTTAGCTTTGATTCTAAGTATTCCGCGGTTGTCGATGTTGAAGCGATCAAAAGTAAGAAGAGAATCACTCCTAAGAGAGTGATTAAATCATCACTTGATGCGATTATCTATGAACTTCACGTTCGTGATTTCACTATCCATAAATCATCAGATATCGAAAATAAAGGGAAATATTTAGGTCTCACAGAAGCTAATCGTAAGACATTAAAAGGAAATCCCGCTGGTCTAGATTATCTTAAGATGCTTGGTGTCTCTCATGTCCAGCTTCAACCGGTTCTTGATTATCAAGGACACGATAATCCAGATATCAAAAAAGAATATAACTGGGGATATGACCCTATCTCTTTCTTTGCCTTAGAAGGAAGTTATAGTGTTCATCCAGAAATCCCTCAATCTCGTTTAGAAGAATTTAGATATCTCGTCGACACTCTTCATAAGAATGATCTCCGTGTCTCAATTGATGTTGTTTATAACCATTTATATCAAGAAATATTCACAAGTTTTGAAAAATGTGTTCCTGGATATTTCTATCGTCATCGCCCAAATGGCTTATTAAGCCAAGCTTCTGGATGCGGTAATGATTTCGCTAGTGAACGTCATATGGGAAGAAAGGCAATCCTTGATTCCGTTAGATATTTATTTGAAGTCTTCGATATCGACGCTCTTAGATTCGACCTTATGGGGTTAATCGATATCACAACGATGAATAAAATCGTCGATATTGCTAAAAAGAATAAGAAGGACGCTTTGATATATGGAGAAGGATGGAACATGGGTAATGAACTTCCGTTTGATAAACGCGCCTGTTCTGATAACCATGAAAGAATGCCAGAAATCTTCTTCTTTAACGATTCATATCGTGACATTATCAAAGGATCAACCTTTGATTTAGGGATTAAAGGATACGCTTCAGGTGATAATTCTTATTCATTAGGTTTTGAATATGCCTTTATGGGAAGCGTCGTCAATCATTGCTTCGCCCCAAGATTTAAAGAAACAAAACAAAGTTTGAACTTTGTTGAATGTCATGACAACCATACGATTTTTGATAAATATGTCGTTTCTAACGCTAACGAAGATAAAGAAGATATCTATGCAAGAATCGCTTTAACGAATGCCCTGCTCGTCTTATCCTGTGGTGTTCCATTTATCCATAACGGACAAGAAATCGGTAAGAGTAAATGTGGACTTGGTAACACTTATAACGTTCCATGTGTCAATGATTTTGACTATCGTGAAGTCGATGAAAGAATCGCGATGGTGAAATATCTATCCGAACTTATTTCTCTTAGAAATAACGAATTATCATTTATTAAAAATCTTAATACTCCAGAAGATGTGAAAAAAGCTTTCACATTCAAAAAGGAAAACGAATTACTCTGGATTACTCTTAACGAAGAATATAAAACCAAATATCAAAATATTATCATCTTAGTTAACATCACTAATGAACCAATCAATTATGAACTTGATGATTATTATCAAGCTTTGCTCATTAAAGGTGGATTATCTAAGAGAGAAGATCTCAATATCAAAAACGGAAGGATTGCCCCTCATAGCATCGATATCTTAGTGAGATAATGAAAAGATTTATTCGACCAGTGTTATCCATATTCTTTCCTTTAATCAAAGGAGTGCTTTTTGATATCCCTAAATTAGGTGGAAAGAAAAAAGATAAATATGAATTAAATTATCGTCATCAAAAGATGGAAAAGCTCTTTAGACGAGTAAACAAGGCTTTAAGAGTGAAATATATCGTGTTAGGCGAAGATAATCTCCCAAAAGAAAACGCTTTATTTGTCTCAAACCATCTTTCAGCCTCAGACCCCCTTATTCTTTATCAAACAATTAATAATCATCCATCAACCTTTGTTGCGAAAATTGAATTAACAAAATTAAAGCTCATTGATCAGGCTGTTAACGCGATTGATGGGTTATTTATGGATAGAAATGATCTTAGACAATCATTAAAAGTGATGAAAAATGTCGAAGAATCATTAAGAGAAGGAAAACTTAACTGGGTAATCTATGCGGAAGGAACAAGAAACAAAGATAGTTCTTCCTTAATTAAAGAAATGCATTACGGAAGCTTTAGACCCGCGGTTAAAGCTAATGTCCCAATTGTTCCAATCGCGATGTTTGGAACAAACATCCTTCTAAAAGATAAACCAATCTATAAATATTACCCCATTATCTTCTCATTCTTAAAACCAATCTATCCAAATGAATATGAAGGACTAAGAACCGAAGAAATCGCTAAAATAGTGGAAAGCAGAATCCAAAAAGAAATATCATTTAAGTTAAGAATGCTTCATCATCAAGAAATGCTTAAATTAAATGATAAAAGATATCAACCTCATAAATTAGTTGGATAAAAATACAATAAAAAACCAGGACCGAAATCCTGGTTTTAAATTTAACTAATTATAAATTAGGCAATAGCGTTAGCTGTGTAGTTTGTAACGACAGCAGCGTTGGCTGGAACTAATTCATAGTAAGCAGCGTTAGTGTAAAGGTCAACATAGAAGTAGAGACATGCAACACCATCAATACCTGATGCATAAGCACCGAGGGCCCAAACGAATTCTTTACTGGTTTCGTTGATGTAACCATTGGAATTATAGCCAAACGCTTTACTTGTTGCTGGGACAGCACCACCACTGACAAAGGCGGTCATGACTTCGCTATAAACGGTGTTAACATCTTCATTAGCGATGTAAAGCCAAACTTGTCCGTGATAGATACCATAGGAGGCATAAGCACCCCAGTCACCCCACCAAATACCATAAGCTAAAGCCTTAGTATTTTCAAAACATGGGAATAAAGCGGATTGTCCGGTTAAACCGGCAGCAGCATACATATCATCATAAACTGCTTTGGCATCTGCAAAGGCTTCGTATTCGCCTTCAACAGGGAGAGTGAGTTCAGTTAAGATAACGTAAGATAAGTAACCATCGTAGACGTCGATAATGACTTCAGCGTAGTACATTTCTTCTGGTTCTTCTTCACTGGCAGCTTCGCTTCCGTCGAATTTAGCTTCTGGTTCACTACCTGGAAGTAATGATTCTAAGGATTCTTCGGAGACTGGAGCTTCTTCACTAACAGGAGCTTCTTCACTAACAGGAGCTTCTTCGGAAACTGGAGCATCTTCTGAAACTGGTTCTTCACTTGGAAGAGCGCTTTCTTCTTCTGAAACTGGAGCATCTTCTGAAACTGGTTCTTCACTTGGGAGTAAAGATTCTTCTTCAGAGGCTGGTTCTTCAGAAGCAGGAATGCTTTCTTCTTCACTTGGGAGTAAAGATTCTTCTTCAGAAGTTGGGAGTAAGGATTCTTCGGAAGTTTCTGGTTCTTCTTCTGGCTCAACATCAGTTAAGAGTAAGAGAACTTCAACGATATCTTCATAAGTGCTTGCTTGGCCATCATTGGCATCCCATGCAGCAGCGAGGAACCATTCGAGTTCATTTTCGTCAGCATCGAAAACAGTGTTTTCAGTGACGCTTGTTAAGATAGCTTCGATATCAGCAACTGGATCATCGGTATAAGCTTTCACATCAATACGTCCGATTGTATCGTAATCAGCATTGACATAGCAGTAACTTTGATCACTGTAATCTGTTGTAGCATTAGAAGTATCTAATAAGTAGGAATATGCATTTGGAGCTTCGTATTCAGCGAATAAATCAGCATTAGCCCAATCGGACATTTCATCGAGAACATCATTGTAATCGGTGTAAACGCCTTCGAGTTCGGAAGCAGAGAACCAAGCTTCACCACTTGAGAATTTCTTATCAAGGAAGGAAACTGGGATGACTCCGCCTAAACCACTATCATATCTGGTGATCATGGTCATGGTGAATCCATCGCCACTCTTGGCACCAGCGAAGGTGTCGGTGTATTTCTTGAATTCATCATTTGTTAATCCGGCTGGGATAGCGACATTAACGAGGAAGTCATTGTCAGCTGTATCAGTGGATTTTTCGCCTGGGAAGACGACTTTAATGGTGGCACCTTTTGCGGCATCATAAGTTGTTGGGATGGACGCGATTTGGAAGACACCATTCATAAGCAAACCACTCTTTCTTGGGTCTCCAGCCATGTAGTCAAAGTAATCTCTATCGGCTGGCCAGTAAACGTTCTTGCCATCGCCATCAGAGACGAATTCATACGTTGCGCCTTTGAGGACTACTCTACCGTTTTCAAGGGTTGGGGTACCAGTGAGTTGGATGTGGTCTGTGTAAGCGAGCGCGGTTTTGCGATCACCTTTAACGAGTTTAACGCCTTTTGCGAGTTCAACTTCGATACCGTATTGATCGGCTAAAGAAAAGGAACCTTCAGCATTAGGAGTTAAGCAACCAGTCATAATTCTTCCGTTGCCGATTTCGCCTTCGAACATCACTTCTTCTTTGATGGTAACTAAGACGCCTTCTTTAGCTGCGACGAATGTGTTGGTTTCAGAATCGAATTCAACAGCACCAGCTTGGGTAATAGAAACTAATTCACCAGTTTTCTTTTTACCGCCGCCACAGGAAGCAACAGAAACAACGACTGCTAATGAAGCTAAGATTTTAAGCAATTTAGTTGTTTTCATAGTTTTATAAATTCTCCTTTCTTAAATAATAGCTTGTCTATAAAATACTCTTATATTTTATTCATTACAACACTTTTTTATAAAAAAGTTCTCAAGTTTTTATCGCCTGAGACCTTTTGGAAAATGGTTTTTAATAACCTTACCATCCGACTTTCCAAACGAAAGTGGAACATTCTTAAATATTAATAGAATATACCCGCGCGTGCACGCACATCGGATTTGTTCACCGCGCATATACTTATACAAATTATCTTCGTCTAATCTAGCAATATTAGGAAATGAGTTTAAGCAATGGGAATAGTGGTAATCATATCGATAATTCCCGTTATTCCATTCAAAAATCTTCACACCCTTACGGATGATATTTAAGCAGTTTGGTAGTTTGATATACATAGGAAGAGAGAAGACAACTCCCCCATAATCTTCAAAGTGATGTAAACGACTATCTATATATATTTCTTTATATTTTGGATTAAGATTCTTGTTTTCTTTCTTATGAGGATGAGACACTCCAGGTTTTTTAATCAAAGCGATGTAATGACCTTCGCCAGGAAAGCGACTTGGAAATAAATGTACACCTAATGGAAGTTTTTTAAAAACGTAATAGTGATCATTATCTTCGATATTCATCATTTCCGCATCGCTATGATCGAGAAGATATTTAATCACTTCCTCATCTTCTTCAAAGGAAAACGAACAAGTGGAATAAACCATCGTTCCGCCCTCTTTAAGCATATTATATGCATAGAGAATCATCTCTTTTTGAATTTCACTAAATTTTAAGACCTTGTTATAAGACCAGTCATCTCTCATCTTATCTTCTTTTCTGAACATTCCTGATCCCGAACAAGGAGCGTCTAAAATAATCTTGTCGAAGAAATTATTGAATTTCTCATTAATTAATGAGAAGTCATTGTTGGTAATGATGATATTTCCAATGCCTAGTCTTTCAACATTCTCTAAAATGGAGAACGCTCTTGATTTAGATAAATCATTAGAAATGATTAGTCCGTCATTCTCCATTAAAAATGAAGTTTGAACACTCTTTCCTCCAGGTGCTGCACATAAATCTAAAACAACTTCTCCCTTATTAGGAGAAAGTAGATAAGCAGGAATCATCGCACTTGGTTCTTGAAGATAAAAACACCCCAAAGTATGCCAAACACTTTTGCCCAAATCATATTCGTTCTTATCGTAAATATAGGCATGATTAACTATAGGGTGTTTAACAGCATGAGGATATATAGATAAAAACTCTTCATCATTCATTTTCGATGGGTTAAGCAAAACAGCGTGCTTGCTCTCATCATTTAATGATTTCATTAAAGAGTCTATTTCTTCATCATTTAGATATGTTTTTAAGTGTTCGGTAAAAGTCATTAATCACATTATAAAAGAAAAATGCGTAAAAGCGCATAAATCGTTTTCGTTATTGTTATATTTTTAGTAAAATAAATGCGTAGCAAAATTATAGAGCAATTTTATTGCCAAAGGAGCAATTCATTATGAGAATGGTTGATATCATCATCAATAAAAGAGAAGGAAGAGAATTAAGCGATGAAGAAATTCGCTTCTTTATCAAAGGCTATGTCGATGGAAATATCCCAGATTATCAAGCGTCCGCTTTAGCGATGGCGATTCTTTTTAGAGGAATGAATAAAAGAGAGATCGCAACATTAACCGATGCGATGGAACATTCTGGAGATGTCATCGATTTAAGTGCGATTATCGGAAAGAAAGTTGATAAACACTCCACGGGTGGAGTGGGAGATAAAACATCCCTCGTCTTAGGACCAATGGTCGCTGCTTGTGGCGCTAAAGTTGCCAAGATGAGTGGACGTGGACTTGGACATACTGGTGGAACACTTGATAAACTCGAATCAATCCCAGGAATGAATATCCAATTATCAATCGAACAATTCATCGATCAAGTCAATGATATTGGCCTTGCTATCGCAGGACAAACCAAATCCTTAGTTCCTGCTGATAAAAAACTCTACGCTTTAAGAGATGTCACTGGAACAGTGGAATCCATTCCATTAATTGCTTCATCCGTCATGAGTAAGAAACTCGCATCTGGAACAGATGGTATCCTTTTAGATGTCACTGTTGGTAACGGTGCATTTATGAAAACAATCGCTCAAGCTGAAGAACTCGCTAAAACGATGGTGGAAATCGGTCGTTCATTAGGCAGAAATACCATTGCTATTATTTCCAATATGTCTGAACCTTTAGGTTATGCGGTTGGCAACGCCTTAGAAGTTAAAGAAGCTATCGCCTCACTTAAAGGAAATGGACCAAAAGATTTAATGGAACTTTGTTATGGTGCGGGAGCGATTATGCTCGTCCAAGCTGATATATATAAAGATGAAGTGACAGCGAGAAAAGCTCTTGAAGAAGTCGTCAGAAATGGTGAAGCATTTGAGAAATTCCGTTTGATGATTAAGGCTCAAGGTGGAGATGAATCATATATCCTACATCCAGAGAAATTTGAAGTTAGCAAAGACATCATTGAAATCCGCGCGGAAAGAGGTGGGTATATTCATAATTTAGACGCTCTTGCTATCGGAGTGGATGCGATGAAATTAGGTGCTGGGAGAGAGACTCTTGATGATGTCATCGATATGTCCGCTGGTATTCTCCTTAACAAAAAAGAAGGAGATAAAGTCCAGGTTGGTGATCTCCTAGCAACCGTCTACACAAATAAAACCCAAGATGAATACCGCGATATCGTTAAGCATATTCAAGAGACATTTATCATTAAAGATGAGTGTCCAAAAGTCGATGATGTCATCTTAAAAGTGATTAGATAAGAAAATACTAAAAATCTACTAATTAATAACTAATAAAAGAAAAAGGCGATTATTTGTTACTCGTCTTTTTTAATTGTCTAAGGTTGTTTGAACGCTTCGTTTTCTTAAGTTTTATATAATTCTCATTCAGTGCTTTTTCATATGGACTTGAGGCATTTTCATTTGGAAAAAAGAATTGTCTATCCTTTATGCTATCTGGAAGATATTGAATCTTCGCCCATAAGTCCGCTCTATCATAAGGATATTTATCTTCCTCTTGAACATTAACAGGTGTGAGCTTTAAATAATCCTGAACATCCATAGGATGATTCTCTGCGTAATCCATCGCGCCATGCATTGAATCGACACTCGCTCTTGATTTAGGTGAGAGAGCTAATTCACATACTGCGAAGGCTAAAGGAATAATCGCTTCTGGGAAACCGACAGCCTCAGCTGCTCTAATCGCGTTGCTGACTCGATCAACCGCAGGAGGGTTGCCTAAGCCGATATCTTCATAAGCGATTACAAGTAATCGACGTTTAATGGATTCCAGGTCTTGAACAATGCATAGTCTCGCTAAATAGTATAAAGCGGCGTCAACATCGCTTCCTCTAATGGACTTTTGGAAGGCACTTAAGGAGTCATAATGTTCTCCTTCATCCTCATCCATCTGCCAGTTAGGTACTTTTAATATTTGTTTAACATCATTTAAGGTTACGTGTTTGCTTTTCACAGACATTTTTATAACGTCTAGGAAGTTCAATGCGTAACGCATATCTCCAGAAGTTAATTTAGCAATATACATCAAAGCGTCATCGTCAATTTCGATGGAATTATTTAACCCATTAGGTGATGTAATTGCTCTCTTTAAACCGATGACAATTTCCTCGTTTTTCAATGCTTTAACTTCGAGTAAATGGCAGCGTGATCTCACCGCTTTATTAATCGCCATATAAGGATTTTGAGTCGTGCATCCTAAAAGATAGATTGTCCCGTCTTCAATATATGGAAGCAATATATCTTGTTTATCTTTGTTTAAGCGATGAACTTCATCGATAATAACGAAGGCTTCTGGGAACATCTTGCATTCTTCAATCGCCGCTTCAAGTTCCTTTTTACCAGATGTTACCGCGTTAAGTTTGATGTATTTAATCTTGCGTGATGCAGCGTATGCCTCAGCGATTGTGGTTTTACCACAACCAGGCGGACCAAAAAAGATGATTGACACCATCGTGTTAGATTCGATACATTTTCTTAAGAAACCATCTTTTCCAACAAGGTTTTCTTGTCCGATGATTTCATCGATAGTTTTTGGTCTTAATCGATACGCTAAAGGTTTTAACATAAGTGTTTATATTATAAATCAAAAAATGTCCCTTTTACTCCATCAGATGTGATTT
Source organism: Bacilli bacterium (assembly GCA_017447305.1). Taxonomy (GTDB): domain Bacteria; phylum Bacillota_I; class Bacilli_A; order RFN20; family CAG-826; genus RGIG3315. Next base: position 18,768 of record JAFSNY010000021.1, read on the forward strand.
CTAAAATCATATAGCCTTCTGGATACTTATCTTTTTCTCTTGAAGTTGATCCGGGACAAATATAATAAATGTCATCTTTCTTGTAGAAATGTCTTTCATGAATATGACCGAAAATATAAATTTTTATATTTTGTTTCTTTAAGTCTGCTTCACTTAGATTTGGAACGTGCTTCATTAATAAGTTTCCATATGGAGTGATAGTGAAAAATCTCTCATTCATGTTGTAATCAAAATCGCAGTTTCCTTTCACTGTGGTAAAGGGGAATAATGCGTATTCTTCAGTGCATGAATCACCCGCGTGCAAGTATAAATCCATATCCGGATAGAGCTTGTAAAGCTTATCGATGATATCATTTTTACCATGCGTGTCAGAGATGAGGAGAATTTTCATATCGATATTTTACACTCTTATATTTGAAAATATAACTGCTTTTTTGTATAGTAAAGAAGATGAGAGTTGTATTAACCACTGTTAAAAGTGCTTCTGTCACAATCGATAATAAAATCGTTGGTCAAATCTCCAAGGGTTTTCTTTTACTCGTTGGTTTTACTCATGATGACACTAAAGAAATCGTTGATAAGATGGTGGAGAAGCTCCTTCCTTTACGTGTATTTAGTGATGCAAACGGAAATACCAATCTTTCCTTAATGGATGTTAACGGAGAGATTTTAAGTGTTTCTCAGTTCACTTTATACGCAAACACAAAGAAAGGAAGAAGACCATCATTTACCGATGCGATGCTACCTAAAGATGCCGAAATGTTATATGATTACTTCAATTTAAAAATTGAAGAGAATTTCCATCATATTGAAAAAGGCGTTTTTGGCGCGGATATGCTTGTCGAATCTATTAACGATGGTCCATTCACTTTATTTCTTGATTCTAAGGAGATGTTTTTATGAGTAAAGTGATGATCGGGCTATCTGGAGGAGTCGATTCCGCAGTTGCTGCATACTTGTTAAAGAAACAAGGCCATGAAGTCATCGCCTGTTTTATGCGTAACTGGGATGCTCTTGCAAATGGTGATTACCTCGGTAATCCAACAATTAATAACGATCAATGTCCTCAAGAAAAGGATTATGATGACGCTGTCTTAGTGGCGAAAGCGCTCGATATTCCTTTATATCGCGCTGACTATGTCAAAGAATATTGGGATAATGTTTTCTCTTACCTTATTCGCGAATATGAAAACGGCAGAACTCCTAATCCAGATATATTTTGTAATAAATATATCAAGTTTGATTCTTTCTTAAAATTTGCCTTATCTAAAGGCGTTGATTATATTGCGATGGGCCATTACGCCAAAAGAGTGGATAAAGATAATAAAGCTTATCTTCTTAAGTCGTTTGATAAAAACAAAGATCAAACTTATTTCTTAAGCCAAATATCACAAGAACAACTCGCTTATTCTCTCTTCCCTTTAGGGGATATTGATAAAAAAGAAGTGAGAAGAATTGCTCATGAACTTAATCTTTCGATCGCAGATAAGAAAGATTCCACTGGAATCTGCTTTATTGGTGAAAGACATTTTAAAGAATTCTTAAAGAATTATATTCCTGCTCGTCCTGGAAATATCGTTGATATTGAAACGAATCGAGTGCTTGGAAAGCACGAAGGAGTAATGTATTACACGATTGGTCAAAGAAAAGGACTGGGTATTGGGGGAATCAAAGGAGAAGAAGCAAAAGGTTGGTTTGTCGTCAATAAAGACGTCAAAAACAACATTTTATATGTCGCTAGTGGAAGTGAAAGCGATTATTTGCTTTCTGATTCCTGTATTGTTAAAGAACTTAATTTTATTACCGATACACCTAAGGATGGACAACACTTATTTGTCAAATTCCGTTATCGTCAAAAAGATAATGGAGTGACCATCTATTTTCTCGATGATAAGACAATAAAACTCATTTATGATGAACCATATTTCAGTGTCACACCAGGTCAAGCTGCAGTCTTTTACGATGGTGAAGTTTGTCTCGGTGGTGGGTTAATTGATTCCACATATTTTAAAGATAAACGGATAAACTAAAATGAAAAGAATCTTCGTTTCTTCAACGTTCAAAGATATGCATGGTGAGAGGGATTTGTTAAAAAACACCATCACTCCTTTAATCAACAATAAATTAAAACAATACGGGGAAGATATCGACTTTATCGACCTTCGTTGGGGAATTAATACCAGCGAGATGGAAGATGAAGAATCTTCAAAGAAAATCTTAAAAGTCTGCTTAGATGAAATTGATGAATCAAGACCATATGTCATCGTTTTTGTTGGCGATCGATATGGCTGGATTCCTCCTTCCTCTTTGATTGATGAAACACTTAAAAACAAAGATATCAATGATATCGCTAACGACATTTCCGTCACTAATTTAGAAATTGAATACAGTGTTTTTAATAAGAATAACGATGACACTCGTCCTCTTTTTTATTTCCGTTCCATCAAGAATAAGGAAAAGATGAGTGAGGAAGAAAAGAAGATTTATGATATTGAATCTCCTATGGGAGAAAATAAACTAAAACAGCTTAAAGAAAAGATTGAAGCTTTATATCCTGAAAGAGTGAGACACTACGAACTAACATATAACGAACTAACTCATAAACTCGAAGGATATGACACCTTATTAAAGAAATTAGAAGATGATGTCCAAAAGATGCTTGAAGAGGATCTTATCGAGTTTTCTTTCCTCTATGAATATGAGAAGATTGAAATATTATCAAAGAGTTATTTTGAAAAATATTTTGATTCATATGTCACTAAAAGTGTTCAAGATGTTTCTTTACCTAACGTCATCTTTGAAGACGAATATCGTAATTCTCTTCAATGTGATGTCATCGTTGGAGAAAATGGTTCTGGTAGAAGAACAACTTTAGCGATGAAATATCAAGCTTCATTAAAAGAAGCAAACACCATCAATATTTGTTATGTCCATGGTTTAGACGGCCATACGGATTTTTACTATTCATTCATGTATTTCCTCTTGGAAAAACTTAAGGAAATCTTAGGGAGAGATGACTTTATCGATGAGGAAGGATTCTCCTTCAGCGATGCTTCATTAAGTACGATGGCGAAACTTTTCGATGAAGTATCAGAGCTAGAGGATGTTAAGGTTCGCTTCTTCGTTATGAACGCGGACAACTCGATGCTCGAAATGGTTAAAGCTATCGAATCAAAGATGAGTGAACTTAATGAAATCGCCTTCTATTTTGAGATGAATGAACCTTTGGTGAGTCCCCTTCCATTTGCTTTAAGAAATCACATTACAAAGATGGAAGGATTAACGAAAGATGAAATCGATGGAGTGATCCAAAACATTCTTAAAAAGAAACATAAACAACTACCAAATTCCATTATTAACGAGATTAAAAAGAAGAAAGGCGCGACCTCTCCTCTATACTTATCACTTTTAATTGAAAGAATCCTTCTTTTCAACGCTAACGACTTTAAAGAAATCAAAAATATCGGCGATGGAATGGATGCGATCGAAAAATACACTCTCGAGGTAGTCAAAAATACTAGTGATGATTTATGTGGGTTAACATGCGCTCTGTTAAAAGATATTATTAAAGTCATTGATGATCCGTTTATTATCCGTCTCATTGGTGTTCTTTCTAACGATGGAGTGAACGCGAATGAGAACCTTGGTATTGGATTTGATAAAGATCAACTTGAAAGGCTCTTTAACTATCATCATTGGGATTTCAGCGAACTTAGTTATTCATTATTCCTTCATCTTGTCCCTGCTATCTTCAATATGTCCTCAGATAATGTCTCAATCCTCGCCGCGAGTAAAGATATTCTTCAAGCGATGAAACTTGTGTCCAAAGACAATTATCTCAAGGAGATTATCGAGTGGCTGGAAAACGAAACTTTTGAAGAAGATGAAGATGATGACCACGCTAAACTTATCCTCCCATATCTTTATTATCGAAATAATGATGTTGATGCTTTCTTAAACAAATATCTCGAATCATTAGAGCAATATGAGAACAAAATCGATGATATTGAAGCCCTTGGTAGCAAAGCTAGTAACGATGTTGTCTATTTTTCCAAAAAAACGAATCCTTTCATGTTTCTTAATGCGATTGGATACATTGTCTACCGTCAACCTGAGTTTGTCTTAGAACTTGAGAAACGAATTATTGAAAAGGTGAGAAGTGGAGAGATTAGTGACATCACTCCAATCATTTCTTATCACTTTAATTACATGGATTTAACCAATGGATCATTCGACGAAAAGATGAAACGTATAATGATTAAACATTATTTCAGTGTTTTAAGATTATATTTTGATTTGTATCAAAAGAACCACAATAACTATAACATTCATCTTCTCTTCCAAGCCTGTGTTTCTCAAGTTGGTCTTCTCACTAGTGATGGATCGCTTATTGATATTAGCGAGGAAGATAAAGAGTTTTTCGCGATGGTTAATGCGGAAATTCAAAAGCCTGAAGAAATCAAATTCGCCGAATCAATCACCAATGAACAATATGTGAAGTCAATGGCTTTGAAAAACATCCTTGGCTTTTATCGATTATACACTAATCTAGGGCCAGATTCTCCTTTCCTTATGATGTATAAAGGCCAATATAAGGAAACTATTGAAAAGAATTTATCTTTAGGTAGATATAGTTCTTTTAAGCATTCACTTCGATATGATGAAGATTTATATTTATCCGCGAATGCGATTTGTTTGATGGAAATTGCTTTATACATGCTCTTATGTGGAGATGAGACTGATTACTTTGATGAAATGATGAATTATATGGAACAAGGTGTTAATTATTTCCATTCTTTCCTTGTGGAAAATTACTTATCAATGATTGGTAATGCTTACACCTTAAACGATTTCCTTATTAATGTCGCGATTAATATCACTCTTTCAGTCTATGAAAAATATGAGGACATTATCGCTCGCGATAAAATTTATGATCTCACTGACTTTTTGCTTTTCTTAGTGTGTATTGATGGAGTGAACACCAATCACCTTAAAGCTCTTCTCAGTGGCGTTAATTCTTCACTTATCAATCTTCTATCTAGCGAAATTCTTTTAATCCATGATTATCTTTTGGATTTATGTCGTAATTCTAACGATTTATCAATTCTCGTCGTTCTTTTAGAGGCTTTACCTGTCCTTTTTGATGATTCTTTCCAAGATATCGATTACGATTTTGAAATCACTCTAGTGAGAATGAGATTAATCGAACTCTTTTATGAGCAAAATATTCCTGGAAGCATCGACAATATCCTCGAATGCATCTATCTTTCTACCTTCTTAACTGTTATGTATCGTCATGAGGAAGACGAAGAAGATTATCTTGATTACGCTTTTAGTCCACTTGTAAACCTTCTTAATAAACACGATGAAGATATCGATTTAGAAACGATGATTGAGGATTATCATCAATATGTCGAAGAGCATAGCTAAATAAGTTAAGTAAATTAATTATTGTTATAATTAGTTTGATTTGTTATTATCATATCGTTATAAAATTCAATCAAGGAACTAAATCTCTATCAAACTCCAAGCGAGTGCCGGGTGGTGTAAAGGGCATGAGGAAGATGAGATAGGCCACTCCTTGCGAAGCGATTAATACCCGCCGTAGAATCTGACGTAACTAGATTAATTAAGTGCTTTCTTGAATAGAAAGAATAAGGATGGTACCGCGACCATAGTCGTTCCTTAACATAGGGACTTTTTTATTGTCCAAAAGGAGAAACAAATGAAAAAATTAAGTTCAAAAGAGATTCGTAACACCTGGTTAAACTTCTTTAAAAGTAAGGGCCATAAAGTCGAACAAGGTTCTTCTTTAATTCCTCATAATGACCCAACTCTTTTATGGATTAATTCCGGTGTCGCTGCACTAAAAAAATATTTTGATGGAAGTGAAATTCCTTCTTCAAGAAGAATCACTAACGTTCAAAGAAGCATCCGCACCAACGACATTGAAAACGTTGGCCATACTGCGAGACATCATACCTTCTTTGAAATGCTTGGAAACTTCTCGATTGGTGATTATTTCCGTAAGGAAGCTATCGCCTTTGCTTATGAAATTCTCATGAGTGAAGAATATTTTGGAATGCCAAAAGATAAAGTCTATATCACTTATCATCCAACTGACCAAGAAACGAGAAAATATTGGATTGAACAAGGCGTTAGTGACGATCATTTAATCCCTCTTGAACATAACTTTTGGCAAATTGGAGAAGGACCATGCGGACCAAACACCGAAGTCTTCTTTGATCGTGGTGAAAAATATGATCCTGACCATTTAGGCATTAGACTTCTCGCTGAAGAAATCGAAAACGACCGCTATATCGAAATCTGGGGTATCGTTTTCTCCCAATATAACGCGGTTGAAGGTGTTAAAAGAGAGGATTATAAAGAACTCCCAAGCAAAAACATCGATACCGGCGCAGGTTTAGAAAGAATTGCTTGTATCCTTCAAGGAACAGAAACAAACTTTGAAACCGACCTCTTCCTCCCGATAATTCAAAAAGTCGAAGAGTTATCCGGACATAAATATCATGAAAATGAGATGGCCTTTAGAGTTATCGCTGACCACGTTAGAGCGTGTACCTTCGCTCTTGCTGATGGAGAGATGTTCTCTAATGAAGGTCGTGGTTACGTTTTAAGACGTCTCTTAAGACGTGCGGAAAGATATGGAAGAAAACTTGGTATCACCAATCCATTCATCTACACCCTCGTTCCAACTGTTAAAGATATCATGCATGATTTCTACCCATATTTAGATAATAAGGAAGACTTCATCATGAAGATGATTAAAGCGGAAGAAGAAAAATTCCTCAAAACTTTAGCTAATGGTGAAGTGATGCTTCATAAGATGATTAAAAATGGAGAACTATCTGGTGAAGATATGTTCAAACTTTATGATACCTACGGCTTCCCTAAAGAACTCACGATTGAAATCTTAGAAGAAGAAGGTATCAAATACGATTTAGAAGGCTTTGAAAAAGAGATGCAAGCTCAAAAAGAAAGAGCGAGAAAAGCGAGAAGTGACGCGCAAAGTATGAATAAACAATCAAAAGATCTTCTCGATTTCAAAGAAAAGAGCACCTTTACATATGGAAGTAAACCAATCAAAGCCAAAGTTATCGGATGCTTCTTAGATGGTAATAAAGTTGACTCTCTGAGTCAAAACGGTGAAGTCATCTTCGACCAAACCATTTTCTATGCGGAAAGTGGCGGACAAGTCTCCGATACTGGTGAGATTAAAAATGATGACACAGCGATGAAAGTCACCGCGGTTAATAAGGCTCCTAATGGACAATTCCTCCATAGTGTTGAACTTTATTATGGGGAAGTTAAAGTTGGTGACGAATTCGTTTTAACAATCGATGAAGAACGTCGCAGAAGAATCATGAGAAATCACTCTTCCGTCCACCTTCTTCAAAGTGCGTTAATTGAAGTCTTAGGTGATCATGTCTCACAACATGGTTCCTATGTCGATGATGAACTCGCTCACTTTGATTTCTCTCATTATCAAAGAATGACTCCAGAAGAAATCAAACAAGTCGAAGATAAAGTTAATCTTTGGATTAGCCAAGCAATCCCAGGAAAAGTCGATGTTCTTCCAATCGAAGAAGCGAAAAAGATGGGGGCTAAGGCTCTCTTCAATGATAAATATGGCGATATCGTCAGAGTGGTCTCCTTTGGAGATGTTAGCAATGAATTCTGTGGTGGCACTCACGTGAGCAACACCCAAGATATCGGAATGTTCTTAATCGAAAGCGAAGAAAGTATCGCGGCTGGAATTAGAAGAATGACCATCCGTACCTCTTATGGCGCTTATCGTCATCTCTTCTTAAAGAAAGATGCTTTAATCAATCGTCTTGTCGATATGGTTGGAGCGACTAGTGGAAGTGAAGTTCCTCAAAGAGTTAAATCTCTGATTAACGAAAAAGATGAATATAAGAAAAATAATGAAAATTTGTCGATGAGACTTGCAAACATTATTGGCGATACCTTACTTAACAAGGTTGAAGATTATGATGGAGTGAAGTTTCTCGCGTCCTTCGTTCCAAATCAAAACCGTGAATCTCTCTTCTCTTTATCTAACTCCATTAAAGACAAAGTGAAAGATTACATCATCATCCTCGTTGGTGAAGATGGAAGTGGAAATCTCCCTCTCTTAGCGATTGTTGGTGGAGAAGCTTTAAACAAAGGCTATCATGCTGGAATGATTGTGAGGAAAGTTGCGATGTATCTTAATGGCTCTGGTGGTGGACGTCCAGATTCCGCCTCTGGCGCTGGAAAAGATAAGAGTAAACTCGATTCCCTCTTTAATGAAATTAAAGGAATGTTAAAATAATGAATAAAGCCATCGGACTTGATTTAGGAACAGTGACACTCGGAATCGCTGTTAGTGACTCTTTAGGCTTTGTCCACGGAGTGGAAACCTTCCGTTTTGTTAAAGGTCAATACTCCAAAGCAAGGGAAAGAGTTCATGCTTTCGTTAAGGAAAGCGGGATTAAAGAAATCGCTCTTGGCTATCCTCTCCACATGTCTGGAGAAGAAGGAGAAAGATGCGTTTCTACAAAGAGATTTATGGAAGATCTTCTTAATGAAGACCCAACCCTTCAAATTACTTTAGTTGATGAAAGATTAACCACTGTCAGCGCTCATAAAACGTTAAGCGAACTTGGGGTTAATCACCAAAAAAGGAAAGAAAGTGTCGATCGTATCGCTGCTTGTGAAATATTAGATTTCTATCTAAGGAGGAGAGACTATGAGATTGGAAGATAACAAAATTGTCGTCGTAGATGAAGATGGAAATGAAGATATTATTGATATCGAAATATTATTTACTTATCATCACGATGAAAGAAATAAAGATTATGTCGTCTTCATTGAAGAAGGTGACGAAGAAAACGCTATCGCGATGATCATCAACGAAGATAATTCACTCGAAGAAATCGTTGACGACGAAGAATTTGATGAGATTCTAGAAGTTTACGATGCCTTCTTTGATGATGAAGAAACTAGTGAAGAAAACTAGTTTGTTAATTTAATAGTTAATTGCAACTCGATAGGAAAATAAGTCACGCGTACACGCATTATGTGAGGAAGTGTGACTTTTTCTATTGATTATTTATGGTTTTATTGGCTATATTTATGTTAGAAAGCATAAGAAAAGGGA
>JAFSNY010000022.1 GCA_017447305.1 Bacilli bacterium
AATTTCATGCGTCTATGAAAAATTACTATAAATCTTTGATAGTTACTAACATAAGAAAAACCGGTTCTCTTAACTAGATCACCGGTCATTCTTATGATTGGGGTCCGCTATTTCACATTTTCATGCGTTTCGCCTATCGGTTCATTTCCATTTTATGAAAATGTTTGTTATATCAAGGCTTGCTATTATAAAATAAAGAGAGCAAGTCAAATACTTTTCGAGGTGAATTATGAGTGATTTAGAATACAAGCCTTATGAGGGAAAAAGACCATTCGTCTTTATTAGTTATTCCCATGATGACCCAGTTGTCTTAGAAACTGTCAAACTTTTACAAGCCCACAAATACCGCGTATGGTACGATAACGGAATCCACACCGGAGAAAGTTGGGGAGAAACCATTGCAAAAAAAGTTCAGACTTGTACTGCTTTCGTTGTTTTCTTATCACCAGATTCCATTAATTCTCGTCACGTTCAAAGTGAAGTGACTATCGCCTTTAGACGTGCAGATATTAGTTTTATCCCAATTTGGATCAGCGCTCCATGTGATTATGGAAAGATGGAATATTTCCTAAGTTCCACTCAAGTTGCCTTCCAAGAAGACAATCGTGACCACACTGCAGAAGAATTATTCCGCGAACTTGATCGCGCTATCCCAGATTCATTACGAGATGCCTCAAATATCAATGATGGTGTCTTATTAGACACGGAAGATGATATCCATGACTTAATCTTAGATGAAACAATCAAGGAAATTGGTCCAGGCGCATGCAAAGCTCGTATCAATTTAACCAAAGTATTTATTCCACGCAGTATTACTGCAATTGGCGCTGAAGCATTCAGAGGATGTAGTGCTCTTCCAGAAGTCTATATTCCTCGTGAAGTTAGAAAGATTGGTGATAGCTGCTTTAGAGACTGTGTCTCTTTAAAGAAATTAACGATTGAAGAAGAAGTGGAAATTGGAGAAAGAGCCTTTGAAAACTGTGGCTCATTAGTAGAGATTAATCTCCCTAATGATTTAACAGAAATCTATAATGGTGTCTTCAATTCCTGCCGCAAACTCAAAAGAGTTAACCTCCCAAGTTCTTTAATTGCTCTCGGTGACAGTGCTTTTGCTTCTTGCGATTCCTTAGAAGAAATTGTTATTCCTAATGGAACAACTCGTATCGATGACCAAGTCTTCTCCGGTTGTTCATCATTAAAGAATGTTATTCTTTCACCGACAATTTCAAGAATTGGTAAAAACGTCTTCAAAGATTGTATTAGCCTTGTTTCCATCAAGATTCCTCATGAAGTAAGAAAGATTGATCCAGGATCCTTCAGAGGATGTTTATCTCTTAGAGAGATTATCATTGATCAAAAGAATAGATACTTTAAATCCATGGATGGAATTATGTTCAATAAGAACAAATCCAACCTTATCTGTTATCCAACCTGTGTTCCAGGTGAAGTATACGAAATCCCTGATAGTGTTAGAATCATCGAAGACTGGGCTTTTGCAGATGCAAAAAACATCAAGAAAGTTATCATCCCAGATTCTGTTGAAAGAATTGGAGAAGGCGCTTTCTTCCACTGTGAAAACTTAGAAGAAGTTGTTATCCCTTATAGTGTTGATACCATCCAAGATACAGCCTTCAGAGGATGCGAGAAACTTAAGAAAGTTTATATCGCCAGCACATCATTCAAAGATATCGGCTGGGGATTGTTCTATGGCTGTAAGGATGTAGTTGTCTACTGCGCTTCAAGAGAAGTTGAAGATTACTGCGAAAGACTTAAGATCAAACACGAACGTTATATCCCTGAATAAGTAAAACAAACTAAGATAGAACAGCGCCTGACGCTGTTTTTTAATCGTTTCAATAGGAACAAGGATTAATACGAAAAACAGATATTTTATTCAATCAGAATTGAATAAAAGTTAGATTGATGCTATAATTATTACATAAAGGAGGATTCCTTATGGATAAGTATCAATTAGTAAAATTTGAAGATGGTGATTTCACCTTAGATGTTCGCACAGACCAAGAAAACGAGACGGTATGGCTTTCTTTAGACGAAATGGCTTTATTGTTTGAAAGAGATCGCTCGGTTATTGGCAAACATGTGAATAATGCATTAAAAGAAGAACTAGATAAAAAATCAGTATGGGCAAAATTTGCCCGAACTGGATCTGATAACAAAACATATAGTGTTGATTATTACAATTTAGACATGATTATTTCTGTTGGTTATCGTGTTAAATCTCAAAGAGGTATATTGTTCAGAAAATGGGCTAATAGAGTCCTGAAAGACTATTTAATTCAAGGCTATGTAGTTAATCAGAAGAAATTAGATAGTTTAGGCAAAATCATTGAAATTCAAAACAAAATGCTTGCTTATTCTTTAGATATCGATAAAGAAGAATTAACTAGAGTTATTGATGAATACACAAGAGCGTTAGATCTCCTAGATAGTTATGATCACCAAACCTTAGAAAAACCTAAGGGAAGTCAAAGTGAATATGTGATGACATACCAAGAAGCAAGAGAAATCATCAATTTAATGAAATTCACTAATATGTCATCGGTCTTCGGCGTAGAAAAAGAACCAGGAAAGCTAAATGGTATCATCGCGCAGATATATCAACATGTTTTTGGGAAAGAATTATATCCATCAGTAGAAGAAAAAGCCGCGCATCTATTATATTTCTTAGTAAAGGATCATCCATTCGCGGATGGTTGTAAGAGAATTGCTGCGACATTATTTATCAATTTTCTTTATAAAACTAATCACTTATATAGAAACAATAAACAGATTATCTCTAATGAGGCTCTTGTCGCTGTCACAATATTAACCGCAGAAAGCAATCCTGATGAGATGGAAATCATCGTAAAACTGATAACCAACTTACTTCAGTAAAAAAATAAAACAGTGTAAACACTGTTTTTTTCAATAATTCTGGAGCAGGCGACGGGAATCGAACCCGCATAATTAGCTTGGAAGGCTAATGTTCTACCACTGAACTACGCCTGCAACGCTTGAATATTGTATAACAAGTATATTAACTATTCAATACCTTTTTTACTGCGTCAATAAGCTGTGGTTTGCCTCTAAATCCCACCATAACGTTAACAGGTTCTCCATCTTTGAAAATGATGATTGTTGGGATTGAGGAAATACCATATCTAGAAGCAACATCTTCAACTTCATCAACATCAACTTTCATGATATCGCAGCCAAAGGCTCCTTCTTGATCAATTTCTTCAAGTACAGGCGCAAGCATTCTGCAAGGCCCACACCAAGTAGCAAAGAAGTCTACGACGATAACGTGGTTATCATCGAGTATTTTGTTAAATTCTTGTGAATCATTAACATGATGAATCATAAATTATCCTCCGAATATCAAATAGCAAATTCCGAAAATGACGAGAATGTGAAGTGGATAGTAGAGGTACTGTCCATACTTAAACCACTTGCTATTATAACCTCTCTTCCCAGAGTAAAGCAAAACAAATACTCCAGAAATCATCGCCCAGTTATTTTCTGAAATAAATCCATACCATTCAAAGTGAGGAAGTGGATGATTACTCATCGTTAACGCTAAAAGATAATAGAAGGTATAGATGATAATAATGACACTGACAGATAATGTATTAATCGTTAATCTTTCAACGTTTGTTCCTTCGTAGATAGTTGGATTAGCTCCAGTTAATGAAATAAATCTTGGAGCGAGTTTATAGCATAAATAGAAGCAGATGATTAATAAGATTCCTAAGAAATCGTATTGAGGTCTTAGATAATATGGGAAGAAATGAACAGTTCCAACATAAGAACTAGCAAAGAAAGAACCTACCCCTATTAATAGAGGTATTATCGCCAGTATCTTAAGATACCACCTCTTATCCATTAAACATTTGACTGCTAAAGCGCCAAGCAACAAATCAATAAAGATGTTTCCTTGATATAAAGGATATTGCATCGCATAATCCATAATTATTTGAGCGATTAAAACCGAAGTTCCAATAACACCCATTCTTAAACAATATTTTCCAAATGATTTTGTGTGTAGTACACCTTCAACAATCATGAAGCAAAAAAGAGGGAACGCTAATCGACCAATTGATTTAAAAACGATATATGCGTCATACTCAATCGCTGATAGTTGATAAAGCGACTCTCCAATGTGATCAATTGTCATTGTTAAAATCGCCACAATCTTCAAAAAGAATGAAGATAACATATTAAAATTATGAATTTTGACTTTATCTGATGACATGACAAACCACCATTATTTGACCAATCGACATGACGTTATTTAAGATATGTGCAGTCGTGGAAGCGCCAAACCCAAATAAGTCATAAAGTAAAACTAGTCCAAGCCCGCCTATTAAATAGGAAGGGAAATTCCATAATTCATCGATAATCGGATTGAAGTCACCTTCAGTGACAATCAATAACAAACTACTTATATCAAAATGAATAAAAGCAAAGATGAACGCGCTTAAAAGAATCGCGCCCACACGATTCCATCTTCTCAAAAGTCCAAAAAGACCAACTCGGTAGGTTAACTCTTCACAGAAAGGACCGATTATTCCAAAGAAGATAAGGCAAAGAATTGGATAGGTCTTCACCATCGTCTCAATTAAAGCTTGATTTGTATTTGTGCTAGTATTGAAATTCTGGCGAAAGAGCTCATATACTATGCTTAAAATGAAGATAACTACAACACCAAGGATTCCTGTGATGTATGTTTTTTCTCCCTCAATAATGTCGGTAAAAGGGCGACGAACTTGTTTATATCCTTTAGAAATAAATAGGAGAATTATCATAATCACTAATTCCAGTCCATAGGTTATAAACTCAACAGGTGCGAGTATGTCCATCCTACTTGTAAATTCTTCAACCGGAACACGTGAAATAAATAAAACCGCTACTTGGATAATAGAAGCGATTATTTGAATTCCCATCCAACCAACAGCAAAGAAAATTAACTGAAAATACCACGCTACATTTACAGCGTTACTTGATAATTTAAGTTTGTCATACTCATTGTTGTGAGTTTGACAATATGGACAATCTACGTTAAGAATGTCGATTGTTTTTAGACATGATGGACAAGTTGTCTTATTTCTGAACATATTGCTTTAATTATCTTAGCAAAAAATATACACTATTGATATATAAATTATGTTCTAACTTTGTTAAAACGTAATTTGTGAGGATATAGATGTTTTGTGTCAAAGAGAAGTCCGTTAAGCTAACCGAAGTGATGAAATCAAAATTCATCGCTATTCTTATTCCACTTGACGATGATTCCCTTTTTAAAGACATTCTTAAAGACCTAAAAGTTGAATATAAAAAAGCTAAACACTATTGCTATGCTTATCGTGTTGGAATGAAAAGCAAATCCAATGACGATGGTGAACCTAGTGGCACAGCAGGTCGACCTCTACTTGAACTATTGCTCAAACGAGATATTAATAACGCTGCATTAATCGTTGTCCGCTATTTTGGTGGAGTAAAATTAGGCGCTTCTCGTTTGCTTAGAACTTATGTTCAAGCAGGAGTGAATGTCATTAATGACGCAAATCTTATCGAGATGAATTAGGGAGTATTATCATGGAAAATTGTGATCACAACTGTGAAAAATGTGGTGTTGAAAACTGCGGAAGTCGCATTGAAAAAGCTAAACTAAATGATCGTTCAAAAATCAAAAGAATTATCGGAGTCCTTTCAGGAAAAGGAGGCGTTGGTAAATCCTTCGTCACCTCTTTACTTGCTTCTTCTTTAGCGAAAAAAGGATATTCGGTTGGAATACTTGACGCGGATGTGACTGGTCCTTCTATTCCTAAGGCTTTTGGAGTCTTTGGACCATGCGAAGGAGAAGATGGTCTAATCTATCCAGTCGAAAGTCGCACTGGAATTAAAATTATGTCCGCTAATTTGCTTTTAGAAAATGAAGCAGAACCAATCGTTTGGAGAGGGCCTCTCCTAGGTAATCTTGTTAAACAGTTCTATGAAACCGTTTTATGGGGAGAATTAGATTATTTATTAATCGATATGCCACCAGGAACTGGTGATGTCGCTTTAACGATTTTCCAAATGCTTCCAGTTGATGACTTAATTATCGTTACTTCCCCACAAGATCTCGTCTCTTTAATCGTAAAGAAAGCTCTCAAAATGGCGGACCTCATGAACATCCATGTTTTAGGTGTTATTGAAAATATGTCTTATATCTTATGTCCTGACTGCGGAAAGAAAATTCCTGTCTTTGGAGAATCTCATTTAGAAGACTTCGCTAAAGAATGTGGATTTGAAATATTAGGAAGACTTCCAATCGCTTCTGAAAACGCTAAAAAGGTTGATGAAGGAAAAGTTGAATCAATCGTCTTAGACGAAATGGAAGAAATCGTAAAGGTAATGGAGGAATAATTAACTATTAGAAATCAAGAGAAAAATTGATTTGTATAACGAAAACAGTTCTCTTTGTGGAACTTTCTCTTATAGATTACAAAGTAATCACTTGCTACTAGGGATTACTTGGAATTATTAAGGTCGAAACGAG
>JAFSNY010000002.1 GCA_017447305.1 Bacilli bacterium
GAATATGTCCACATATCAACAGCAGGTAAATCATTAACTTTAGCAATATCGCCTAGGTTTATGACTTTGCCATGAAGTGATTCATATGTTTTCAAAGCGTATTTATCAATTTCACTTGTGGCCACTGGAATAAAGTCAATAGTGTTAGATGTTTTCTTCTAAATTCAGCTTTGACTTTCTCTCCATGAAGTCCCCTAGCGATATTTGGGTAATAATCATGATCATCACCGCACCACTTATAAAATTGACGTAGAACCACTACTGTTCTTTGAATTGAGGCACTTCCTCTTTTCTTTTCACTTTCCTTATTAACGGTTATTTTTTCATCTTTTAAATGTTTTTTATATTTGATTACATCTGCATCCATAGGCTTATCCACACCTATTTCATCAAGGTAATTAAGGTATCTTCTTAAAGTACCGCTATAAGATTTAATTGTTGTCGGTTCCCTATCCAAAGTAGCAATAAATAACTCCACTAGTTCTTTATGGGGAGGAGCCTCATTAATAAGTTCTAAATCGCGTTTACTAATAAACATCTTCGCTACCGCCTTTAGGAGTATTCATTGTTTCGACCTTTTTCAAATATTCAGATTCTAAAAAACAGATGTATTTCACATCCAATTTGAAGAAATCTGCTATCGCTAATAATTTAGGCGCGTTCATGAGCGCTCCCTGTTTGCCATTTTCAATTTGGTTATAAGTCGCTCGATCCATATTGACACCATTCGCTACCATTTCTTGCGTGTATCCAGCATCACTTCTTAAATTCACAAGCCAGGATCTAACGACACATTTATAACTTGAGTCTTTTCGTTTGGTTGGCATTTTAAAACCTCCTTTCATTAGTTCCCTTATGCTGCGTGTCCAAAAGAGAGTGAACTCATTTTATTAAGGAGATATGCCAGAAGTAATTTGACCCGGTTAACATTGTTTGATGAGGCCATTACTTTTCTAAAAGAAAAAAAGAGAGCCAGAATTTATTGAATTTTTAGATTTTTTTATTGATTAAAAGGAAAATCATAAATGTTAACCCGTCCAACTAGGAAAATGACAACAGGGCTGTTAAATTAGATGTGCTTATCCACAGGCTATCTTCTTATTTCATCTGAAAGGAATAGGATGAATAATGAAGAAAATAACGCCCTACATCCGTTTAATGATGTAGATAAAATTTCGATTAATAGCGCTAAAGAAGAGGAATTTGCTTTATATAGGTCTTTCATTCTTGCTTTAAAAGAAAATGGCCAAATAACAGAAAAGGAATCTATCGCTACTTTAAATGCTATTAGAAAGAAACTAGGTCTACCTTTCGTGGACCCTTTTTTAGTGCCTAAACAACTTGATAATATCACTCTATAGAGTGATATATATACTAAGAAAGGAGTTTATATGGAAAGAAAAGTAATTGAAATATTACCGACAGTAGTCCCTATTATGGATGAAGATAAGGCAAAAATTAAAAAGAAAAGAGTCGCTGCATACGCTAGAGTTTCAACTGACTTTGAGGATCAACTTAATTCTCTTGATAACCAGTTAAAAACATATAAAGAGAAAATTGAAAGTGACCCTACTTGGGAATTCGTAGAACTTTACTATGACGAAGGTATTTCTGGTACATCCATAAAGAAACGAGAAGGCTTTAACAAAATGATTAAAGATGCTCTTGGTGGGAAGATTGACCTAATACTTGTTAAATCAATATCAAGATTTGCTAGAAACACCGTTGATTGCTTAAAAACGAAAAGAGAACTTCAAGATGCAGGTGTTGAAATATTCTTTGAAAAGGAAAACATCTCTTCTTTAGATGGTTCTAGTGAAACGATGCTAACGATTTATGCTTCTTTTGCTCAAGAAGAGGCTAGACAAATATCCACTAACGTCACTTGGGGCATTCGTTCCAGGATGAAAGAAGGAAAATATAGAGCCTTTGCTAATGGCATCTTGGGATACAGAATCAATAAAGACAACTCATTTGAAATCGATGAAGAAGGCGCTAGAACAGTAAGATTAATCTTTGCGATGTTTATTGATGGTTATACTTATCGCGAAATTGCAAACTACTTAATTAAAAACGAACACAAAGATTCAAAAGGTAATGTTAAATGGGACTTGATGAAAATTTGCAATGTTTTAAAGAATGAAAAATATTGTGGCGATATTATCTTTCAAAAAAGCTACACGCCTAACTACTTAAATCACAAAAGCAAAGTAAATAAAAATAATGTTAGTCAATTCTTTATCCCAGAACATCATGAACCCATCATTGATAAAGGTACTTTTATGATGGTTCAGTTGCTTAAACAAAGAAGAGATGAAAACTATGACTCTGCTATTGATAACGGAATGGGCGGTCCTCTTTCTGGGATAGTTTATTGCGCTTCTTGTGGCAGACCAATGCAAAAATTAACCGTTCATAGCGGTAAACCATATCAAAGGTCAATGTTAACCTGCAAAAGAACTGTTGTTAAAATGAGCAACGGTCGCAGATGTCCAGTAACTAACATGCTTGATTATGACGCAACCCTCAACTTGATAAGTTTACTTACTAAGGATTCGTACACTAGTCTTGATTTTGAATTAATAAACGAATCATTAAAAGAAGGTAAGACCAAAGTTAAGGCCTTTGAAAAAATCTATGAATTAAACGCTTTAATTACCGATAAGAAAAACGAACTTAATTCTTTAGTTAGTGAGGCCACAGAAAGCAAAACACCATTTAAAGTTTATAAACAGATGTACGATTCAATAACTAATGAGATATTGGCTATTGAAAATGAGATAAACGTAATCAAGGAAAAAGGCTTTGAAACGTATGATTCTATAAATTTTAATAGGGATCTGATTGCTTTTTTAGAAGATAAGAAGGCTTTAACAGCTCACATTGTCTCTAAAAAAATCAAAAGAGTATTTCGATTAAAAGATAATTCACTTCTTATTGTTAAATCGGATATTCCTCTTTCAGCTAAAAGATTAGAAGAAATAAGAGAATCAGCTTCTAACTATTTAACTTTGCCTTCGCTAGTTCACGAATTAAATGATCGATTGGTATCTTATCGCATATTAGAAATTAAGGAGTAAATATGAATAATGGATTAATTAAATATCAACATAAAAGATATATAGATAAGCCCTTAAAAGTAGCGGCTTACGCTAGGGTTTCTAAAGATAAAGAGGATCTAGAAAACTCGCTAGAAAATCAAATAAAGTATTACACTACTCTTATTAGCAAATATCCTGAATTTGAATTTGCTGGAATCTATCCTGATGATGGGGTTTCTGGTGGCACAATTAAAAAGCGCGACCAGTTTCAAATAATGCTACAAAATGCATTCGCTGGTGAAATCGATATTATCTTAGTTAAATCAATATCAAGATTTGCTAGAAATGTCATCGATTTACTCTCCACCATTCAAGAGCTTAGAGATATAGGCGTCGAGGTTTATTTTGAAAAAGAAGGAATTTCAACTCTAGATACAAAGTCCGATAACTACCTCACTCTTTATGCAAAATTTGCTGAAGAGGAACTTGTGTCCATGAGTAAGAATGTGAACTGGACAATAGAAAATAAAATTAAAAATGGAAACTACAATATTTGTGGTTATCAGATATTCGGTTTTTCGATGGATGAAGATAGAAAACTAATCGTTAATGAAAAAGAAGCTAAATGGGTAAGGTTCGTATTTGAATCATATGCAGAAGGCAAAAACACTGCTGAAATAGCGGACTTCCTTGAAATGAATGGAGTAAAAACTTTAACCGGAAACGACAGATGGTCTTCTACTTCTATTCGAAGAATGCTTAAAAACGAGA
>JAFSNY010000023.1 GCA_017447305.1 Bacilli bacterium
AGCTAAGGACAAAAGCAAGCGATGGTCCGCATTTCGCCCTTGAGGAGGGCGGCTAGTAATAGAGGGCTAAGTCTGCCCGTCTATGTAAAACCACCGGATTGTCCGGTGGATATTTATTACACTAATCTTTAAGAGTGAGAATGATTAAGAGCAATAGGACCATAACGATCACTATCTCTTTCATAGCAACACCCTCCCTTCCGTGAATATCTTCATTTGTCAGGTTGGAATGTAACATTAAGCAGAGGACGCGAAGTTTTAGATGGTCCATGTCCCACCCTCCCTTCGGAACATAAATGTCCCTCTAATTATATATATGGAGAAAAATGCGATTTTTCGTCAAAAAATTTTCAAAAATTTCAAAAAAAGCGAGAATTATTATTGATTTATTGTATAAAAACCTTACAATTATTCTTGCCGCAAGGCATCACATGGGGTCGAAATGGATTCGACGGGGATGTGTTTGGCTCTAACTGCAGTGGTTGGTAACCTTAAACCAAAACAAAAATAACTGACAACAGTTATATGAGAGCTCCTAGAGCTCAATCACTCTGCTTAGCATAAGCTTCCCGACATAGGGTCCGACGCAAGGCGCCGGGCAGAGCATCTTCCAAGGTTTTAGCCTTTCACGCTTGGGTAAGGTGTCATAACAAAAGGATAGTAATTAGGAGCGGACTTACTACTTAATTACGAGATTCACTAGTCTCGCGCATCTAGTTCGACGATATTTACTAAGGTGCGTTAAATCCTAAATATCGCCTAAACTGTAGGCGTTATTGCTGGGCCATCTTCGGACGCGGTTTCGATACCGCCGGCTCCACCAAAATGATTATTATACCTAATCTTTGATTAGGTATTTTTCATTTTTTTATCAAAAATAAAATCATCAAACACTAGATTGGTGATAGAATATTAATGGAACGACATTTATGATTGAAACTGAAAGATTAATCTTAAGACCATATAAAGAAAATGACGCTGAATTCATGTTCAAAAACTGGACCCATGATGATGAAGTTAGCAAGTATGTGACGTGGAATACTCATCAAAGCATTGAAGAGACCAAACAGATTCTTCATTGTTGGTTGGAACAAGAAAAAGAAAGGATAACACATCGTTTTTGCATCACGATCAAAGGAAGTGATGAACCAATAGGAGCAATTGACATTGCTGATTATATTGATGGGAAACCAGAGATTGGTTATGTTCTATCGAGAAAATATTGGAATCAAGGCATCATGACTGAAGCCTGCAAAGCGTTTATCAAGCATTTATTCCTATGTGGATTTTATGAATTATTGATTGCCGCTGACGAAAGAAACATCGGAAGCAATCGAGTAATAATGAAGTGTGGTTTCACCTTCACTCATAAGGAAACAAGGATTTGTTCCTCAGTTAAACCATGGCCAATTACTGTTAACTGGTATAAACTAACAAGGTAATTATTTACTGGGTAAATACTTGAATTATTTTGATGTATCTTTTAAAATACAAGCGCGATAGAAAGGATGAATTATGAAAGTTTGTATCTCAACTGAATCAACCGCTGATTTAAGCCCAGAGTTACTTAAAGAATACGACATAAGTGTCATCCCATTTAGAATCTTACTAGGTGAAGATATCATGGCTGATGGTGAAATTAACGCCTTAGATATTTTTAATTTCGTCGAAGAAAAGAAAATTTTACCACGTACCAGCGCTATCAATTTTGATGAATACACCGAATATTTTAACGAACTACTTAAAAAATATGATGTGATTGTTCACATCGCCTTTGGGACAAAAATGTCCTCATCTTGCACTAATGCTGTGAGAGCAGCTTCAAAACTTGAGAATATCTACATCGTTGATTCTGCTTCCTTATCAACGGGCGTTGGTCTCCAATGCATCTACGCAAGAGAATTAGCAAATGCCGGTGTGGCTCCTGAAGAAATAGTTAAGAAACTTGAAAAACGTCGTGACAAAGTTCAAGCCAGCTTCGTTGTAAATACTCTCGAGTATTTATACAAAGGAGGAAGATGTAGTGGACTATCACGTGTTATCGGTGCAGTTCTTAGAATCAAACCTCAAATCGTTCTTCGCGATGGCATGATGGTTCCTGGTAAGAAATATATGGGAAGACAAAGCAGCTGTGTTAGAAAATACTGCGAAGATATTCTTGAAGAGTTCCCTAAAATTGATAAAAGACATGTTTTTATCACTCACTCACATGCATCTCCAGAAATGATTGAAGAAGCAAGGAATGCCTTAAAGGCCCATGGAGTAGAAAACATCCACGAAACAATTGCTGGATGCACGATTTCTTCTCACTGTGGACCTAAGTGTTTAGGAATCCTTTATTACGCTGACGGCGGAGAAGATTATTAATTCAAAAACAAATAAATTGTAGTGGGCTCAAAACCTGCTACTTTTTTATATCTAATGGAGATACATATGAAAAAAGCATCGTTTGTTGATGCCTTTATCTATTCTTTTTTCTTTTTCTTAAAGAGGTTTTTAAAGTGAATTTTATCATTCTTGAGGATGTAATATAGAAGAGCCATTACTTCAAGAACGCCGCAGACAACAAAGATCAGCCAGAGTCCGTTAACATTTCCTGCAAAAGCGACTGTTGTGAGGAAGATTGATAAGCCAACCCCCCAGTCAATTATTGATTCAGAAATGAGTATGCCGGTGCGATTACGATATAAAACCGCAAAGACGGTAAGAATAATACCTGAAATTGGGACTCCGTAGATGAATATCAACCAAGATTGTTTGAAATATTCGTTAAAGAAGATAACGGAGATTGCAAATAAGGTCGCAAGTGTCAGCCACGCGATACCTAGGGCTAGAAGTGGAATAAGAATCTCTCTTTTCATCGGTTGACGTTTCTTGGTGACTGGTTTATCAACATAGAAATCGCCAACTTTAATACCAAAGAAATCCGCAAGTTCTTTCAATGTGAAAATATCAGGAAAACCTTCACCTCTTTCCCATTTAGAAATGGATTTATCAGAGTAATTGAGTTTTTCTGCTAGCTCGGCTTGTGTTAGTCCATAAGCCTTTCTGTATTTAGCGATGTTACTCGCTACAATCGTTTTTAGTTCTTCGATGTTTGCCATGCGTAGAAATATTTTTAAGCAAGTTGTTTAAAAATGCAACTATAAAAAAAGATTTATAAACTTGTGATGAGAATGATGTAGTTTAAAAGACATTATTTATTAAATAATTATTATCATGGACAGTGTCTAAAGTAATGAAAAAATATGTTGTTTGACTATCTCTAAAATGATAGATTTTGAGTGTAAGGTTGATAGGGGAAATCAATCTTATACGGGGGAACTTATAATGACAAAATTTGATCCTAGAGATAGAAATAATCTCACCATCAAGGAAGAAATCGAAGTCCTAAAAGCTATTAATGAAAATGATCAATTGCTGAGGGACGAAGAGATAGAGACATTAAGTCTTCCAGAATATTATCTAGAATAGCAGGGAAACCTGTTTTTCTTTTTCTTTCATAATTCACTTATTATGTATAATATTTAAGAGATAGGTATGGAAAAGCAGAAAGTCTTCTCGATTATTTCCACGGTGGCCATCTTTCTTCTCTTTGAAGTCTTGACCTTTGTTTCATTTGGGCTTTCTAATTCATATATTGTTTATGCTTTTTTAGGACTATTCGTCCTTATTTTGTTAGTTGTCGCTCATTTTCAATCTCTCAAAGGAGAAGGGCTAACAAATTTACTAATATTTATTATTCCAATCTTGTTATTTTCGCTTATTAACGCACTTAGTTCGTTAAATACTGCGACACATACATCGATATTGTTGAGAATTCTTATTCCTCTTGGTCTGATGAGTTTTGCCACACTTGGATACTTATCTTCTTTAGGAAATGGATTTAAAATCTCAACCGCTATCATTTTAATCTATGGTGGGTTAGCATTAATCACCTTGATTTCATATTTCGCTACGATGATTCAATACGTTCCATTTTATACGTTGATATATGGCAATTCTTATATTTATTATGATGGCGCTAAATCATCCCTCCCAATTGGCCAAACAGCGTATTTCTTGATGGGATTCTCTATAAGAGAAGTAACAGTGGATTATTTCTCTTTATATCCATCAGTGTTATCTACTTCAGTTATTGCTTTGTTATTCATCTCTCCTAAGGAGCAGACTAAAAAATTTGTTCTTTTCGCTGTTTATGCCTTCATCGGTATTTTTGCTTTGATTACAATGCCAACAAGGATGATGATTCTCACTGATGTATTAATTGCCATTTCGCTTGTTGTTATCATCTTGTTTTTCAAAGGAAAGATTAAGAGTAAAGTAATAAAAACAACTTTGTTGGTCTTAAGTGTTCTTTTCCTTATCGCGTTCCTCATCTTATTTATCAACGCTCAATCATCACTCAGCGCTTTCGCGTGGCTTAGAAACATAATTGAAAGTGTTCCATTGTTTAATCGTATCTTTAACACAAATAGATTAGTGTCACGTTATAATACGATTTTGGATGGCTGTTTGAACTTTGGTGCGTGGTTAGGCTTCATGCCTGATACCCAGTTCAGCGCTGCGCTTCACTATGACTTTTTAACTAATTCCATCTTATTTGACACCATCTTATTCAGTGGTTTCTTTGGACTCGTTCTCTTTATCGTCATCATGGTTATCTTGGTGAAAAGAATCATCAAATACGTTCAAGTTTCTAATGATGAAGTAATGATTAAGTCATTGGTGATCGCGTTCTTGCTAGTGTTCTTTGGCTATTCACTTATCAATTACGATAGCCAACCATATGTTTATTATTCCGATTTAATCCCATATTACCAACACGGTTTATTCTTGGTCTGTTTATTCCTATATGGATATGTTTACTTTAAGAGTTTCCCTGCAAAAGTAATTACAAAAGAAGAAATTATTGAAGACAGCAATCTTGTAGAAGAGGAGGCTAAAGTCGATGAAGAACAAAATAATTAA
Organism: Bacilli bacterium; assembly: GCA_017447305.1. Taxonomy (GTDB): domain Bacteria; phylum Bacillota_I; class Bacilli_A; order RFN20; family CAG-826; genus RGIG3315. Next base: position 4,972 of record JAFSNY010000023.1, read on the forward strand.
AGCGTGTTTATTACCTCTGGTGGCCATTCTTTCTTCATGTGGATTTGGTCTTAAAGAAGTCTACGCTGGAGATGCTTATGCCTCTGGTAATTTCCAAAAGGATTATTACAAGGTCTGGGATGAGAAAATTGATAAAACAAGCGGGAAATCACGCATTAAACGCACAGAAGAGTATGAATTAAATAAGGACATCGACTACGTTTTCACCTCATATACCGACCCTAATTTTAGATTAGTTGATTCAGAAGCTTATAAGAACCTCAGTTATAAAGATGACTATTATCCAGGTGATGGCGATTATTATCTCAACACCGGATATGGGCCAACCAAAAAGATGTCTAGAATTGATAATTCCTTTAAATATGGTTATCTCTCCAAACTCTTTGATGGTCAAATGATGTGTCATTCACGTTTCCAATACGCGAGAGTGCAAATCGACGAAAGTGGTTTTGGAACGATCTTTAATAAAGAAGGTAATCTCAGCACTTACTTTGCTTTAAATTTTAAAGCTTCTTATGATTACACCAAATATGAAGAAGTTGATTACTCACCATGGGGAACCACAAATATTCCTAATGGTATCAAAACAGGAGTGAAACTTAAAATCTCCTTCTACTGTATTGAAGATGACGGATTTGTTGAAAAAACCTTCTCTTACGATATGGATGATATCACCACTAATGGTATGGAAAATCCTAGTATTTATACATTCTTTGGATTTAGAACTTATACATATGATTTAACCAGAGTTAAAGGTGTTTCTATTACCTTTGATTTTGATCGTAGCGACATAAATAAAAACCCCATGAGGGATTTAAAAGATAATAATGGTAATCCATACAAACTAGATTATTCGTTAATGCTTTACGAAATGTTTATGCCAGACACTATTTGGCGTTAGTCCATTTTGATATATCTAACCATTCGCCCATTTCAAAATCGCATTGATCATCATCAAGAATCAATGTGCCTTTCGCTGGAGTGAATGTCATTTCCGAAATGTAAATATGACCATCGATAGAATATAAATCTACCCTGACAAATGGGAATGGTTTTGCAAGTGTCTCCGCCATCTTGACCATCTCATCCCAATTTTCTGGTTTAGTTAAAGGATAATCAGTCTTCTTCCAACCGTTAAACTGTGATCCATCAAATGGAGTCCAATCGATGTAATAATTGTTATATCTGATATCGACACCTCTAGAGGTGACAACATACATATTTTTAGCAACCCCATTGAAAACATGGATCTTATATTCAACAGGTAATTTACCATTTTCAAACATGAATTTTTCAATGATGATTTGTGGTTTGATTTTGGAATAGTGGAGTTCAACCGTTTTCTTTCCATAGTTTGTCCCCAGCCACTTATTAAACTTCTTTCTCAACGCACTTTTATCAATTTTACTTTTGTCATAGCAAAGATAATTGAAAGCGCAGGCATGAGTGCATTTCATCACAAATTGGTTAGGAAGTTTATCAAAATCAATATCATCAAAACGATCAAAAATACCGTATATCTCAATTAAATTGTCTTCAAAGCCCATTTCTTTCGCATACTCTCTAAGTCCGCTTCGACCCGCACATTTACTAACTAATGGTTCGTTTGGATAGACTTTTAAACGAAGATATTGGAGCTTTTCAGTATATCTCACTGGATTTTTTAGGTTGAGTTTATGATGAGTGATGTATTTATACTGATACCTCACGTACCAAGTCTTGGAAATGACTTTCACTATTCCACGAAAAGGCACGACAAGAGCGCGTTTGAATTTATTTTCTTTCAAATTTTTGTTTGGCATGCCATTAGTATATTCTTTTTGATGTTTTTTTGATATATTATTTAGCGATGAACAAAGCGCTAAGATCACCAAAACTATATGTTATCGCCGCTATTCTGATCTTTTTAGGGATAGCGATTCCTTTTGGTATTTATGGAATTACCCTTATTCCAGCCTTAAATGCTGATTTATTTCCTTATCAATATTTACTTCCAGTTTTCCCATTTTTATATCTTTTAATCGGTTTTGCGGTTTCGGATGTTCAAATCGCCAGGTGGAGACATAAAAATTCTGAGTATGACACCAAACTTCCTCAGGATGTTAAGGACAAGGCATGGTCAATTCGTTTCCCGTTTTACTTTGCTGCAGCGGTCCTTCTAAGCATCTTCTTATTCTTCGAAATTTGGTTTTGGATTAGCGGTAATTATCCTTTCCCAACACGTATATAAAAAATGCACTTTCAGGAATGGGTGTCATGCCCATTCTTTTTATTTTCCCCAAATTTTATGCACACACAATATATGCTCGCATATATTATTTCTGTATCATGTATGCGTATGCAAAAAAAACTTCCAAAATGCGAATAATTAGAGTATCGTTATAAACAATCATTCATGATTGAAAGAAATTTTTCAGAAAAAGGAGGAAAAAACTATGAAAAAGATTAATGCAAAATCAATTATGATTACGTCTTTAGCATTTATCTTAGCAGCTTGTAATGGTTCAGTCGCAAAAACGTTCGAAATTCCAAGTAACGACAAAACTGACGCTTATGGCTTATCTGGTAGAATCGCTCGTCGTGAGTACAACGGTTTACTTTCTACTTCAATTGGTAGCTTAAACTATCTTTTAACCCAAGAAGCCGTCAACGCTCAACACTTTGCAAACTTCATCGATGGACTTCTCGTTCATAATGAATTCGGCGTTCTCGAAAAGAATTTAGCGGAAAAAGTCGAACATAACGAAGACTACACAGCTTTTACATTCACTGTTAGAAAAAATGTTAAATGGCAAAGATACGATGGAAAGCAATATGAAGCTAACATCGACGGAAAGAAAGTTGCTCAATTTGTTAAACCAAGTGACTGGCTTACCACCGCGAAAGCTATTTGTAACTATAGCAACGCCTCAGACCTTAAATACCTTATCTCTACCTTCGTTGAAGGCGCTGAAGAGTACTACTGGTATACAAGAATCCAAGTCGGATGCGCGAAACAAGAAAAAGGTTTCAAATTCGATTTCAGCGATCACGCTAAAGTTGCCGACAAGATTAATGAATTAATCAAGAGTGAATCTCCAAACGTTTGGACACTCCAATATCAAAATGGTGATAGAAAGATTACTAAATCTGACGTTCCAAACATTGGCAACTTGTCCAGATTTGGAATTAAGGCCGACGATGATAAGATGACCCTTACTTACAAACTCATCCAAAGAGCCCCTTACTTCCCAACATTATTCACATACTCCTGCTATATGCCAACAAACCAAGCTTTCTTAAGCGAAGTTAAATTCACTAACTTTGGCACCCAATTAGATAGGATCCTCTACTGTGGACCATATCTCTTAAGCAAATGGGATGACAAACAAGTTGTTTACTCCGCTAACAAAGATTACTGGAACGTCGAAAACACCGTCACAGTTGACAATGTTAAATACAAAGTCATCCTTGACCCATCCATCATCACCGATTCCTACACCCGTGAAGAATTCGAAGCTGGTAGAATCGACGGATTCTCTCTCAACAAGAAAGATAATGAAGGTTGGGAACAATACGTCACCGGTGCTAATGGTGAAGGTAACTATGAAAACCCAGTTGACCCACGTGTTAACTCCAGATTACTCGATACCATCGGTAACATGTATGGTTCAAACCTCGTCTTAGATCGTGATAAAGTCGAAGATGGTCTCACCTCTTTCTACTCCAAGGCTACAACCGCTTCTGTCACCAACACCGCCAGAGCGTTAAGACTTGCTGATGTCCGTAGAGCAATCCTTAACTCCTTCGATATGAACCTCATTTTCGATTCCAGATATGAGAACTTAGACGAAGAATTAAGACAACAAGAAAAAGTTTGGACATACGTTCCAAAAGGATTCGTTATCGATGACAATGGTAACGACTATATCACTCACTATTATGCAGAATATGCTGATAAGCAAGGTCTCGAAGTTGGAGATATCGATGATCCACAACCAGGAACCGCCGCTTATGAATTAGAACCAGGCCAAACCGAAACTAAGACCTTAAATCAAACTCAAATTAATGCTCTTCTTGATAAAGCATTAATCGCTATTGATTTATTCAATGCAGAAAACCCAAGTGAAGCAATTACCAAACCAATCAATCTTGAACTTTATTCTCTCCAATTTGATGAAACAAGCAAGATTGAAGACGATAAAATCATCGCTTCCCTCAATGAACGTTTGAATGGTGGCGCAAACGGAGACAACAAATACAAAAATTTATTCAATGTTGTCCCAACCGATAACCTCACAAACGCTAATTACAACGCTGTCTCAAGAAGTGGCAACTGGGATCTCTCCACCATCCAATGGGGTTGGGGTGCTGACTATGGTGATCCACTTACCTTCATGAACACCTATATCAAACATGGTGACTGGGGCGATATCTTCCCATACATTAACGAAGAAACCGTTGACAACTATGAAATCAACGAAGCTGGAACCGGACTTATTAAGAGCGACCTTCTCGCTGAATACACCGCTACCGTCAACCTTGGTGCTCAAGAAACCGAAGACTTCAACAAACGTTATGACTACTTCGCTGAAGCAGAATACATGCTCATCGAAGAACTCGGAATTTACAAACCACAAACTAACAACGGACAAGGTTGGAGCTTATCCGTCTCCAGAAGTGCTGGTTACTTCATGCCAACAGCTTCCTATGGATTATCCAATGACCGTTTAACTGGTTGGTATATCCTTGATGAAGTCATGACCAGAGATCAAAGAAATGCTGCTCGTGAGAAACAAAAAGAACTCAAAGAAGCTTATGTTTCCGAACACGGCGCTATCAACATCTACGAAGACTAATCTTCATCGATAAATAAAAACTAACAAACTGTAATTAGGGCTCCGGTAGTGATTATCGCTACCGCCCCTAATTTCATTGCTAAAAGGAGGAACAATATGGCATCGTATATTATCGGCTATACAGTCATAGCAGTAATTATATTGTTTGTTGTTTTTTCCGTTTTGGTTAAAAAGAGAATTCTCTTTGGTGAAACTGTTGCAGTTCAAAAAATATTTGGGCACCCTCTTCTTCACTATTCCATTCGAAGAGTGGGTTCCTCATTAGTATCTATTGCTTTAGCGATTATTGTAACATTTTTCCTCATCCGTTTAGCTTACCCGGCTGATGAAACATGTATTCAATTATTTGCTAGCCAATCATCCCCAACATCCTCTGAACTTTTCAAGTTGAAATGTCAAAACTGGAAAGAACAAATGGGATTTAATGGTTCGATGATTGAACAATTAATCAACTTTTTCTACAATATTTTGCCTTTCCCAAAAACGGTATGTAAAACAGAACTCGAAACAATCGAAGCTACTGGTGAATATGTCACTAAAGTCTTTGATTGTCGTAACTTTGTTATCAATTTTGGTAGTGTTTACAAAATCCCAGGAATCGCTAACGGATCATTCGCTATCGATTACATTGGTCCAAGAATGATGACATCATTTAAAATTGGAATTATCGCAGTCGTTTTGGAACTTGCATTAGGATATCCGTTTGGAATCATGATGGCGAGGTACCAGAACGGTATATTCGATAAAATTGGTAAGACTTACATTATGACGATTGACGCTATTCCAGGCGTTGCTTATTACTATATTTGGATGGCCATCCTATGTGGTTTGTTTGCCCTTCCTAAAGTATTTGAATCGGGCGACTTCTCTTCATGGCTTCCATTAATCTTAACAATGGGCTTCACTGGTATGTCTGGTATTGGACTATGGGTCAGACGTTACATGGTTGACGAATTCAATGCCGATTACGTCAAATTTGCGCGTTCAAAAGGACTTGAAGAAGGAAGGATTATGCGTATCCACATTTTAAGAAATGCGGTTGTTCCTCTTGTCAGAACCTTCCCATCCGCGGTCATAGGCGCGCTCATGGGCTCATACTATTTAGAAAAAATCTATAACGTTAATGGTATCGGTGGTGCCCTTTTAGTGGCGATTAACACTAAAAACGCTTCACTTTTGATTGCCATTATCATTATTTCAGCCCTTTTGAGTGTTATCTCATATTTACTTGGCGACATCGTCACCGCGATTGTCGATCCACGTATTAGCTTTACTAAGTAAGGAAGGAGGATTTAGACATGAAAAAAGAAAAATATTCTGATGCAGATGTTGAAAAGTTGTTTAAAGAAATAAACGACGATGATCCTCGCCTTGCTGATAGCACTCCTGTGGATTCAACTATCGAATCAAACTTTAAAGATTTATTTACCGTTGTTGGTTCTTCTAGGGAAGAAAGTGAACGTCTTGATTCCGCTCCTTATTCTTATTGGAGAATGACATTCCAACAACTCTTCAAAAACCCACTTGTTACTGTGTGTTTAATTATTCTTCTTATCATCGTCTTCTTCACCATCTTTGGTGTGATGATGAGACCAGCAAATTATAGCCCATTCCTTCCAGATGGATCATTCAATGAATCTCCATTCGGTGATCCAAAAAATGGTTATGTCGAAGGACCTTCCGCAGCCCACTGGTTTGGTATCTGTGCAAAGAGCATGGGCGACTTCTTCAAAGGTCAAGATATGTGGGTTTGCGTATGGAAAGGTGCTCAACTATCTCTTCTCTTAGGTGTTGTCGTTGCAATTATCGACACCATCCTCGGCATCCTTATTGGATCATTATGGGGATATTTCAGATGGTTAGACCCAATCCTTATTGAATTTAGAAACTTCGTTAACAACATTCCAACCTTACTCCTTGATATTCTCTTAATGCAATTCTTTAGAAAATACATGGATGAATATGGTTTCTTAATCATCGTTATGTTGTTATGCGCTCTCGGATGGCTCGGCCTTGCCGGATTTGTCCGTAACCAAATTATTATTATTCGTAACAGAGAATATAACATCGCGTCACAAACCCTTGGTTCTTCATCTAAATCGATGATTACCCATAACTTGTTGCCATACTTAATCTCTGTTATTGTCACCGTTGTTTCCACCGCGATTCCTGAAGCGATTTCCGCCGAAGTCGGTCTCGCCTTCTTTGATCTTTCCTTCAAAGCGGATAATGGTGACATCACATTAGGTCAAGTCTTAACTTCCGCGGTTAAAGATACGACATGGATGAACTATCCATATCTGTTAGTCGCACCTCTGCTTGTCATGGGTCCGTTAACGATTACGTTCTTCTATCTCGGTTTAGCCCTCGCGGACGCGACTGATCCAAAATCACATCGATAGGAGGTATTCAATATGTCAGACGAAAAAGAAGTTGTAATTGATGTAAAGAATCTCTCTGTTGGATTCGTTGTTCGTGGTAAGACCACTAATGTTATTCGTAACATTTCCTTCCCAGTTTATCGCGGAGAAACCCTCGCGATTGTTGGAGAAAGTGGAAGTGGTAAGTCAGTCACTACCAAAACCTTTACTGGAATGCTTGATGCAAACGGATTTATTTCCGGTGGTCAAATCATTTTCAGCGGCCTCGATTTAGCAAAATTCAAGACCAATGATGACTGGCTCCAGATTCGTGGTAAGAGAATCGCAACCATCTTCCAAGACCCAATGACTTCCTTAAATCCTTTGTTAACCATTGGTTATCAAATCTCTGAAGTTTTAATGCTTCACCATGGCTTAAAGAAGGATGAAGCAAAGAAAGAAGCCATTGACTTACTTAAAAAAGTAAAAATTCCTAATGCTGAAGAAAGATATAACGACTACCCATTCCAATATTCAGGTGGCATGAGACAAAGAGTCGTTATCGCTATCGCTTTAGCGTGCCGTCCAGAAGTCTTAATTTGTGACGAACCTACAACCGCTCTTGACGTTACTGTTCAAGCACAAATCATCGCCCTAATTAAAGAACTTCAGGAAGAATATAAATGGACAACTATTTTTATCACTCACGATTTGGGTGTTGTTGCTAATGTCGCTGACCGTATTGCCGTTATGTATGCTGGTCAAATTGTCGAATATGGAACCGTTGAAGATGTCTTCTATCATCCAGAACATCCATATACATGGGCCCTCCTTTGTTCCTTGCCACAATTGGGTACAAAGGAAGAACCACTTAGCTATATTGTTGGAAATCCTCCATCTTTTGCTAGTGAAATCATCGGCGATGCTTTCGCTCCACGTAACGAATATGCGATGAATATCGACTTTGTTATGGAACCCCCAATCTTCAAAGTTAGTGAAACTCACTGGGCAAAGACTTGGCTCCTTTCCCCTATGGCGCCAAAAGTCAAAAAACCAAAACTTATCGAAGAGCTTCACCAAAGAATGAAAATTGCTGCCCAAGAACTTAAGAGACAGGAGGGAGATTTAGATGAGTAAACCAATTAGAAAATCACTTAATCCTCATTCCATGGAAGATGTCACTGCTGCAAATAGCAAATACGACACCGATAACAATGGAAGCGTCTCTCAAGAAGAGATTTCTAGCACCAACATTCAAGAATCTGTTGCTGGCGCAGATGGTAGCTATGATGAAATCTTAGGGGAACAAGTTAATAGTAAACCAGCGAAAAAAGTTAAACGTCACCATTTAGAGCTCGATCCTGCTGAGGATGAATTCGAACATGGTCGTGATTTAACAAGAAATACCGAAGCCGACAAGATTGTCGTTAGAATGAGAGATGTTCGTATCTCCTTCAAAATTGGTTCTCTTGAAAGAGTTATTATTAACCACCTTAATTTAGATATTAGACGTGGTGAAATTTTAGGTCTTGTTGGAGAATCGGGTTCCGGTAAAACCACCATCGGTCGCGCGATTATGCGTATTAATAAGGTTAGTGGTGGGGAAATCCTTTATAACAACGTTAGAATCTCTGGAAAGATTTCCAAAAAAAGAGAACGTTTGTTAAAAACTAAGGTCCAAATGATTTTCCAAGATCCAGGAGATTCATTAAATGATCGTGCGAATATTGACTATATCGTTTCTGAAGGCTTAAGAGCGTATCATCTTTACACTGATGAACAAGATCGTATCAATAAAGTCACAGAAATGATGCAAAGAGTCGGCTTACGTCCAGAATACCTCTTCCGTTATCCACACGAATTCTCTGGTGGACAAAGACAACGTATTGGTATTGCCCGTTGTATGATTATGAATCCTGAATTCATCGTCGCCGACGAACCAATTTCCGCTCTTGACGTTTCTATTCGTGCTCAAGTTCTAAACCTCATTAAAGAATTCAAGCAAGAAAGAAACATGACCGTTTTATTCATTGCTCACGATTTATCTGTTGTTAAGTATATTTCTGATAGAATCGCGGTCATTTATGCAGGTAAGATTGTTGAACTCGCTCCAGCGTTAAGGCTATTCGAAGCCCCGCTTCACCCATATACCAAATCGCTTTTAACTGCCGTTCCAATTCCTGATCCAAAAATCGAAAGAAAAAAGAAAATTATCACTTATAACCCAGGTATGCATCACTACGTTTTAAGTGACGCTCCTGAATTAAAAGAAATCGAACCAGAGCACTTTGTTAGATGCAATACTCCTGAGTTCGAACAATACAAAATTGAACTTAAGAGATTAGGAGGTGAAGAATAATGTCTAGACTCGTTTCTGAACTCGGTGCTGATATCATCGATGATACCCCGCAAAAGAAAAGAAGACTTGATCCTCGTAAGAGAAATTACATTGTTGGACTCTCTGCTCTTTTGGTAGCCGCAATTGGTATTGGGATGGTTTATTACTTTGCCACAACTGACTGGCTTAGTGATTACGCCAACATGAACTACATTACCTATGCGATTAACACCCAACCTGATAGTGATGGTATTTATGCTGGAAAAACAACCGCTTCCATCATGAGCGTTAACGCTAACAGTAACTATCCTTCAACCTTCGTCGTTCCTAAGAAGATTAAAGGACATTACATCACCTCTATCGAAGCCAATGCTTTCCAAGGTTGTACAAGACTAAAGAAAGTCGTGATGAGCAATAACATCGTTCGTATCGGCGCTCGTGCCTTTATTAACTGTGAAAACCTCGAATCATTTACCTTCTCTAAGAACTTATTAACTATTGGAAACGATGCTTTCTATGGAACAAAATACGCTGATTCTTGGTCTAGTAACGAATATGTCCAAGTTAACGGCATTCTTCTTTATATCAACGAAACCAAATTCTTAAAAGATAACAACGCTGATTCCTTTATCTTGGTTAGTGATGCTAACTCAACATACATCAACCAATATCCAGATTCTCTTGCTATCTCCTTAACATCTTTCTCCCCAATCAATGGTACCAGCGCTGATGCTTCTAGCACCAAGATTGTCAGCTGGATGGAAGGCGTCTTCAAAGGATTTGATAAATTAAAATTCGTTGAAACCCCTGCTTATTTAACAAAAGTACCGGCAAACTCATTCCAAAACTGTACCTCACTTGAAAAAGTCGTAATTAAAGATCCAGTTACTGAGATTGCTAACTATGCTTTCCAAGGATGCGACACTCTTTCATCATTAACTTTAGATGATCATATCGCTTCCGTTGGTAACTATGCTTTTGCTGATGACCCATTATTAGTTCTTTCATCCTTACATGAAGGATTAAAGACTCTCGGTGAAGGTGCTTTCCAAAACGATGCCTCAATTACATCGTTCTCTCTTCCATCAACTCTTACAGAAATTCCTTCTTATGCCTTTGATGGAACATCATTAAGCAGCTTAGATATCGCTCGTAATGGTGTCTTTATCACTTCTATTGGTGATTACGCTTTCAGAGGAACATTGTTCACTGAATTCCGTTTCCCAAAGAAAACAGAGACTATTTCCGATGGTGTCTTTGCTAACTGTCCAAACTTAGAGACCATTTATGTTAATGATAACGGCCCAACTAAGATTGGCTCCATGGCCTTCGCTAATTCAACAAACTTCCATTCCTTAAAAGTTTATGCTGAAAATGGCGATTTACTGGCGAAATGTAATGATGACGACACTATCTACTTCCCATCTTCCATCAAGAGAACTGATGATGGTAACTATGGTGGTCAATTTGAAAATACTAGTGTCAAACACGTCTATATTAACAATGGTATTATCAGTTTAGGTTCTTATATCTTTAAAGACTGCGAAGATCTCATCGATGTTACTTTCTCACCTAACTGTGTTATCCGCACTATCGATAGAGGTGCCTTTGAAAACTGTTCTAGCTTAACGAGTATTTCTATTCCAAACCTCGTTAAAACAATCGGTGTTGCCGCCTTTAAGAACTGTACCTCTTTATTGTCTGTTGAACTTCCTGACAGTGATAAGTGGTCAGAAAATGATTACCTTATCGTCACTAAAAAAGGTAATATTCTCCCAGCCTATTACACCGCGATTAAAGAAAATGTTTTTGAAAACTGCACTTCATTAACAACTATCTCCATTCCTTATTCTGTTTCAAAGATTTCTGAAGCTTCATTTAAGGGATGCACCTCATTACGCTTCTTATTTATCCCAAGAAGCGTCACAACCATCATCAAAGATGCTTTCGCTGGCTGTGATCAACTTTATCTCTCCCTTGAAGCATCCTCCATTCCTTCCTCATATTCAGTTGGATGGAATAATGGTGCGAAAGGTTACGCTTTAGGTTCTTCTGAACTTAGAGAAGATGAAGATTACATCTATTCCATCAATAACGATTTATCAACCGTCACTATCGTTGATATTAAAGCAGAAGTTGGCGAAACCATCGTTATTCCTTCTGAAATTGATGGAATGAAAGTTACCGCGATTAAGGATAACTTCCTTAATGGCAATGAAACAATTAAAGAAGTTATTTTACCAGATAGCTTAACTTATCTTGGTGATGGCGCTTTCGATAATTGTCCAAACCTCGAATATTCTGTTAGTGAAAACGGATTTAATTATTTAAAGAGCACAAGCAACGACTACGCAGTTGCTGCATCTTCAATGATTTATGGTGAAGATGAAGAAAGAGTCTTCATCATCAATGAAAACGTCAAATGTGTAAGAAGAAGCGCTCTTAACAATTCCCAAATCACTTTCAAGAATGAAAATAACCTTAATTATTTAGGAACCGCTGATAATGAATTCTTCCTTCTCGCTGGTATGAGTGGTGGAATTACCAAAATCAATATCAACGAAAACACTAAATTCATCGCTGAACAATCATTTGTCGGTCACACCACACTTGAATCCGCCATCATCAGTGATGAAGTTGAAATTATCGGTAAAGGTGCCTTCTTAAATAACTCCCACTTATCCATTTATTGTATGACTGATTCTAGACCAGATACATGGGACTATGACTGGGATATCGCTAACAAAGGCGAATACTTCTCCACATTAGGACCAGCTGATCTTGCTGGATTCAGTGCTTGTGTCAACTTAGATGGCACAATCAGATTAACGGAAAATAAGACTGGTGAAAGATATATCACCATTCCTTCAACCGTTTCATACAAGAATGGTAGTGGACAATCTATTGAAGCTGATGTTACCCAAATCGCAAGTGGATTCTTAACAAACGATAACTATGTCTATTCCGTTTATATTCCAAATACCATCCCAACCATCAATAAAGATGCCTTTGTAAAATGTGATAATTTAGTCATCTACTGTGCGTCTAACTCTAAACCTTCCGGTTGGAGTGATGATTGGAAAGATGAAACTACCCCAGCATATTGGAATGTCACCGCTTCAAACAATCAAGTGATTATCGATGGCATCGTTTATTCCCTCGATGGAGATGACGCGGTTGTGTCTGGTCACTATGAGAACATCAGAGGATCAATTGTTATTCCTTCTACTGTGAAGATTAATAACAACACCTACTCTGTCTCCGCGATTAACGATAAAGCCTTCGCATCATCCACTAATCTTTCATCAATTTATATCCCTTCCTCTGTAAAAACCATTTCAGCAACAGCTTTCTACGATTGTAACTCCTTAACCGTTTACTTCGAAGGCAAAGCCACTGAAGGATTTACTGATTACTATTCACGCCCATTATATGAAGATGTTTCTCAAGATATGATTGTTAGCGACAACCTTATTGAATATCTCGTTACTGACCCTGATGAAGGTGAAGTTAGTGCGACTAGCTACCTCTTCGGTTTAGCGCAAGCAAATATCCCAGCTTCCATCAAAATTGGTGAACACGATTATAAGGTTACAGCGATTGGAGATCGCGCCTTCCAAGGAAACACCTACATTAATGTTGTCACTATCGGTGAAAACGTTAAGTCCATCGGAGAACGTGCCTTCTCTGGTTGTACAAACCTTCAATCATATGTTGTAATTCCTGATAATGTCCAAACTATGGGCGCATGGGTCTTCTCTCAAACATTCGCCGACTTAGAAATTTATGTTGTCGATCAACAAAAACCATCTGGTTGGGCTGATGAATGGGATGCTTATGATTACGACGCTGAAAGCGATAATGATGAAATCATTTATCTCTATTCCGTCTTTGGACTTAATATCCTCTGGCAATACGATGAAGAAACCAACCAACCTATCCTCATCGATGTTAACGCTTAATCGATAAGCAAATGAAACAAGGATGCCTATGGCATCCTTTTTAATTGTCTGAGCCATCGTGCAACACGATGAGCGAGTTAAAACCCCCAGATAGTCTGGGGTGGAGGTAAAACTTATAGTTTTGCCCAATCAAAAAATCTCCTTACAATATTAATGCGGACCAACGCGTTAATATGAAAGGAGA
>JAFSNY010000024.1 GCA_017447305.1 Bacilli bacterium
GATTAAAAAAATAAAGCCTTCGAGAATCGTATATATTTCCTGTGATCCTGCTACATTAGCTAGAGACCTTGAGATATTAAAAGACTCATTTACGATTGAAGAAGTGCAACCAGTTGATATGTTTAGTCGCAGCTTCCATGTCGAAACAGTTTGTGGATTGCTTTTAAAAGATAGCAAGAAGTAATACATTGTTCTATATTGTTACATCAACTCTAAGAGTTGGGTTGCTAATATTTTCATAAAATTTAGAGGAGTGAGACTTCTCTATTTTTCATTTTCTAACATGATAATTGCCAAAGTCGACATTGTAAACATGTGTTCCCTGCGACAGAGGTAGTTCGTATTTTTAGGGGATATAGAGATTGACACAAAATGGTAGACTTTAAAAGTAAACTTTAGAGTAGACTTTGGAAAATGCTAACACAAAAAAAGAACCTGCAATTTTGCCATTATATTTGGGATTTGCTGGTTCTTTTGAATTATATTAAGACTACTTTGTATTCAAGATCCTCTGGTCTGAATCTTCTATCTAGATGAACTTGACCAGTAAGAATCGGATCATTATCAATAATCTCATATCGGTGTTCCTTGATATAATCGTTACCAAGTCCTTCAGTCACTCTAATCACAATCACAATATGTTGCCTATCAATGATGATTACCTTAGCAATGAATGCATCAATTATTTGCTTTGTAATAAGCTCTGGGGTAATGGAATCAGTATTAAGTATAGATTTAATGGTTTCAATCCTTTGCTTAGCATAATCAGCTTCTTTTTGCTTGTCTAAGGCCTCGGCGATTTGGTTATCTAAACCTTTATATTCTTCCAGTTTGGCTCTGTAGCTTTTATCCAGAATGAATTGTTCTTCTGAAGTAGTAGCCACAGCCTTTTGCGATAATATTTCAGTTATTTCTTTTTCTAAGTCACTTTGCTTATTTTGAATAACTGTTATATCAGTAGCGGCCTCATTAATCTCAAGATTCTTTTTGATGAGATTGAATACGGTTTTGAAGATGCATGAATCTTTTAAATAAACTCTGTTTATGACTTCGCACAAAGTTTTAGCGATTATATCTTCGCTGATAGGCTTTGCAGGGCATCTTTCATTTGGATTCCCTTCAATATAATTGCTACATTGGTAGACAATTCTTGGGGTTTTATATCCTTGTGTCCAATGTCTTCTTTTATAAGAATCGCCACAATGGATGCACATTAGAAGGCCGCTATAAGGGTAGCGGTGTGTATATTTCTTCATGTTTTTATTAACACCACAGAATTTGTCCCTGTTTCTTTGATATAAGATTTGAGCTTTATTCCATGTTTCTTTATCAATAATAGGTTCATGATTATCTTCAATAAAATACTTAGGTACCTGTCCTTCATTTTTAACTCGCTTATGTGTTAAGAAGTCAGGCGTGTATGATTTTTGAAGCAATAAGTCTCCACAATATTTTTCATTTTTGATGATACTTTCTATTGTGGATTGATACCATTTTTTCTTTTTAGCACCTGTAAGATAGCCTTCCGCTTCTAATTTACGGCATATTGCGTTTGTGCCCATTCCTTTTAGATATAAATCATATATTAATCTAACTATTTCAGCTTCTTCAGGAACGATAATTAGATTCTTAGGATTGTCTGGATCAATTCGATAGCCAAGGAATTTACTATCGGTAAGAAATACACACCCTTCCCTCATTTTCTTTTCAAATGTCCATTTTATGTTTTCCGACATATGACGGCTTTCTTCTTGGGCCATCAAGGCGCCAATGGTGAACATCACATCATTATGAGGGTCAATTGAGGAAAGGTGTTCTTCATCAAAATATATTTCAACACCTACTTCTTTTAATTCCCTAGCGATGCTGATTGAATCAGCGACATTACGAGCGAATCTAGATATTGATTTAGTAAATATCTTATCGATTTTGCCGGCTTTTGCGTCATCAATCATTTTGTTTAATTGCACACGATTAGCAGCGTTAGTTCCTGATAAACCGTGATCAACATAAATTCCCACTAAGATGTAGCGAGGATCACTTGATAATCTTTTTTGCCATTCATCAGCTTGATTATCAATACTAGTTACTTGTTCTTCTTTAGTGGTGGAAACTCTGCAATATGCTGCGACTCTTTTCTGTCCAGGCATCAAAGCAGTTCCATCAGTGAGGAATTTTGGTTTTACTTTTGGTTCAATAACCGTAACAGTTCTTTCCATTAAGATACCTCCTACATACATATATCACTCTTTTGAGTGATATTATCAATCAATTTAGGAGATGTCTTAAGCTCTTTAGAAATGGACATATACTCAGATTTTGTAAGCAGATTCTTTTGATATAAGCCTAAAACAATCGCCTCAGCGACTACCTTTTCTGTATTTTTATTATTTATATTTAACATGAGAAATCCTCCAGTCTTATGCGACCAGAGGATGTTTGGACCAAAGGCCCATCTCTAATATCACCGTAATTACTCTATCACGACATTTTTATTTTTGATAGTTGTCTAAAGTGTACCAAATTAATAATACCTAATTGATTCAAAAACTACGCCATACATGAGTTCTTCATCTTCTAGTTCTGTTATTTCTCTAATTGTCTTTTTACCATCTTGATTTACGTAAACCACAGCTCTAGATGCTTTAATATTTGCATAGTCATAGACTGTTTCCATTTCAGTTATATAGTAATAATTAAAATCAACATCTCTTCTCGCTGATTCATTTATCATAATGACAGTGAATTTTTTATACATTTTCGTATTGATATAACGAGTCCAATCGGTATCAACCAATAAAACATCATCCTTTTTTAAACCAAGAGTGGATACGCCTTCTCTTAATCTAAAAGCGATGATGGTGGCATTTGCCCTTATCTTTTCTCTAAAATTATAATCTTTACCTTTCCAAGAATGGGCAATACTAAAAGTATTGTTAGTGACAGGAGCAATTTCATACATCTGAATCTGATTATTTGTTATTTGACCATAGCCACTTATTTCTCTAGAGAATAATGCATCCAATGTACAGTTATAGTGATTGGCGACATCAATGGCTTGAGATATTCTGATATCTTTTCTGCCGTGTTCAAAAGCATAGACGTTATTTCTATTAACCAAAGAAGGGACTGCTGTTAATAATTCATCCTGGGATTCCCCATGGATTGTTTTCTTTTGTCTTTTTCCATTTTTATCAACGAGTGTAATGGTTCTAGGGAAGACATTCCTCCTTATTTCCCTACTCATCTGTGGATATGTTCCAACAGGTTTTAGTTCAGGTGTGGATCTTTTCATAATGATTCTCCGATGTAATTAAATGCTGAACAAATTATATCAAAACATGTGTTTTAAATATACATGTAACGATTTTCTATACAAACTTCAAATATTTTTATGTTAGCTAAACAACGCATAACAAATGATAACAAATGATAAACGATGATAAACATATGTTGACGCTTGTACTAATTTTTTTGAATTTGTAACGGCTTCTAGATACAAACTTTTTTGGCCATTTTTTGTTGAATTTTTTTATTGACAAATAGGCGGTATTCTTTAGGTGTCGACAAACCAAAGTACCCGGGTACTAGAAGATTACAGGAGGTGGTTAAATGACCGAACCAAGAGAATGTCGCATGTATATGGTAAATGCGCGATTAAAGAAGAACCTCTCTATGAGAAAGGTTGCTGAAAGCATTGGTGTAACCCATCAACATTATTCGCGCATCGAAAGCGGCTATTCCAAAGGCAGAATAAGTCTCAAAATTATGGGTCTTATTGCCGAAACACTTGATATTCCACTCCAAGATCTCTACGACTCGGAGATGGATTACTTAAGAAAAGTGGAAGGTGGTAAAAGAGATGAATTATCCGATTATTAACTTCCGAAATGAGATTGATGCCTATATCAATAGGCTAGATCGAAAATCAATTACCAAGGAATCATATAGGAAGATACTGTATTCGTTCCTAGGATATCTTGAAGGCTTAGCTCTAATGTCACCAACTAAAGAGGATGTAATAGCCTATAAAGAATATCTCAATGACGAATGTCATGTTGGAGCCTCAACGATTCAAAAGGTAGTTGTTGTCCTAAGAGGCTTCTTCCTGGAGTTAGCGTCTAATGATATCTATCCCAACATCATGATGGGAATTCGCGGTGAGAGAATCACGAAGGATTTCAAAAGAAGTACCTTAACTCTAAAAGAAGTCTCTAGGCTTCTTCAAAAAGCTCATAAACTAGCGATAGATTTAGAAGGTAAACGCAACTATGCAATAGCCGCATTAATCGCGACTACTGGCCTTAGAACTATCGAAGTTGAAAGAGCCAATAAAGAAGACTTATCAATTAAAAACAATGTTCACATATTGTATGTCCAAGGGAAGGGGAGAGATGACAAATCTGAATATGTCAAATTATCAGATGAGGTATATGCAATTATCGAATCATATCTATTAGATAGAGTAGATGATAACGACGCCTTATTCATCACCCACTCCAGGAATGCAAATTCATCTAGATTAACAACTAGAAATATTAGAGGAATCATCAAAGAACTCTTAAGAAGAATAAACATTGATGATCCTCATTATTCAGCACATTCACTTCGACATAGTTTTGCTACTAATCTCATCAAAAGTGGTGCATCAATCGATGAAGCACAGCTGATACTTCGTCATAAGGATATATCGACTACGATGATATATAACCACTCCCTTGATAGAGAGAATAGCAATGGTGAATTAATCATGTCGAATCTCTTATTCAAGTCAGGAGGTAGTGACAATGGAAGATAGACAAATTGTTTATACCGTTAATGATTTAGTGGAAATCTTACAGTTCAACAGGACTGCAATTATCCGCTTCATCAAAAGTGGCGACCTTAAAGCGTCATATATCGGTAATCAATATCGCATCAAGAAAGAAAGTCTTGATGAATTCTTGTTGTCTAAAGAAAGACACACAAAGAAATGATAAATGATAAATCTAGATACATGATTCATAAGATAGAAAGGAGGGAAGATAGATGATGAATAGAATAAAATACGAAGATAAAAAACGAATGGTAGAGTCTTTGATAGCAAAGCTCCCATTTAAAACATGTCATTCCACTGATGTGGTTCTTTATTCGGAAATCTTCTCTCCTAATGATCCTATGTTACCAATCATTGATTCATATCTCTCTGAATTAGAAGAACAAGAGAAGGATATGTATAAAGAAGTGCTAGGCAAGGCTCTTAGTTACACAATCCATAAAATTAAGGAATGCTGTTGGTTTGACCAAAATGGCTGTGAAATCATTGATAGGTTTCATTACTTCAAAAACTCCCTAAATAGCAATGTCTCTAGAGTTAAAAGAAACATTATTGGTTATAAGTGGATTGATAAACCTTTACCAGAAGTTTCTTCCGACCTAGATAGAAGCTATCTCGAAGAAATTGACAACCTAGGTAGTAGCGAGGTTGCGAATAATGAGTCAAATGATTTAGATGATGAATTACCATTTTAATTACTACCGATAATATATGTGAACGGAAACGTGAGTATTATCTCTATTTATATCTCGTATAACAATATGTATCTTCTATCGACTAATATCGTTAATTCACTAAAAGTTATTCAAAGAATAAATGGTGTAGTGTAGACACATATTCAAGAGAGATTAAATAGCCTAATATTTAATCGGGTCATAGCGGTTTCAATAAGTTTGACCGCTAAGGGCTTTAGAAAGTGTAAAAGAAAGTGAAGAAAGGCAAAAATGATATCTATAGCGATTGGAGAAAACGCGGAATCTTATCTGTCAAGTTGGACTTCATCAAGAAGGCCAGCCGCTCTTTCTATACACAAAAAAAGATGTGCGCTTATCTAGGCATTAGCGAAGCCACATTCATCAAACTTAAAAAGAATCATCCTGAAGTTGCTAAAGCAATTAATGAAGGTGAAGAAGCTCTTCTCCAAGACTTATATGACGCAACATTATTAAAAGCCAAGGGCCAAACCAAAGTTCTACATCATCGTAGTGCCGAGAAAGATCCTCGCGGTGGTCAACGTCAAAAACTCATGGAAGAAGAGAAATACTTCCCTCCGGACCTCGAGGCCATCAAATACATCCTTATGGTTAAATTCGGACGTGAATATAACCCTAAGAAAGACCTCATCAATATCGCCGAGAAGAAAGTCGAAGATAATGTTTGGTTCGACCAATCTGATGATATCGATGAACTTGATAGGCTTAATGAACTTAAGAAGAAACAAATTCTTAAGAAGATGAGGGAAGAGCTAGAAAACGAAGAGGATGATTAGAAAGGAATGATAACTATGGATCAAATCCAAAAATCAATTAATAAAGCCAAGAAAAAGCGCGAAAAGGAAATAAAAAAATTGCGTATAGATAAATTCAAAACCTGGACACCATTATCTAAATGCGTCTATAAAAGTGGTGATGCAGTTTATCTAAGACACGTTCATGTAGCCGGAAAGTTATTGAATTACAAAATAATTGATGATGAATTAACTGCAATACTTTATATGGATAAAAATTATGATGTAAAGCACGAAGTTATATCAACACATGCATTCAATATTTATCATAATTTCGAGAATAAGAGTTCTTTCTTTGATATCGAATATGATGTATATGGTCCTGATTTTGAACATGAATGTGCATATCGTGTTTTGCATCATCCAAAAGGTAGTGAACCCTTCTGGTATAAGAATCAGGAATTTAGGGAATTAATTGAAATTGTCTTTGATGGCAAGCCTAAAGAAAAAGCCGAAGCTCTTGCGGTTGCAGAAGCCCACGAAAAAGCCACAGCTCATCTTGATTAATTTAAAAATATTTAAGGGTATCCATCCCCCCCGGTCAGTTTTGCTGACCTTTTTTAGTAGTACCGAGGGCTGGACGTACAAAATACGCGAGGCCAATTTTTTCAATTTCTGAATTTGATTTTGGATTTTTGAAACCCTCTATATAACTTGCTATTATCACTCTTTAGAGTGATATATATAGTAACGAAAAGGATAAAAAAACGATGAAAAAAGAACAAATTAAAGTCGGTCAAAAAGTAAAAGCTATTTTCCGTAAATACGGTAGTCACATTGTTATAGGTGAGGCCTTTGAAATTAGTACTGATGAACATGCTTTAAAAGGAACCTGGGTTTCCATCAAAGTCACTGGTGGCAATATGAATGATCCTCATGTCATCTGGATGGTTTCTAACAAAGTTAGTTGTCTTATCCCTATTAAAGACGTTGTAGAGATTCTCCTATAAACCTATTTTCTACTAATGCGAAAGGCGCCTTTATGGCGTTTTTCTCATTTATAAATGCAATAGAGTCTTACCTTTGGTATAATGTTCAAGAATTCATCCATAAGGAGGTTTAGTACTTTATGGCGCAAATAGATGAAAAAGTATTATGGGGCGCAGCTGAAAAGCTGAGAGATAAGTGTCCTGCAGAACATTACAAGAACGTTGTTTTGGGATTAGTTTTCCTAAAATATGTTAGCGATAAATTTGTAGCGAAATATAAAGAACTTAAAAAGTTCAATGACGGAAGAGAAGATGATGACGACTATTATATTCAAGACCACGTCTTCATTGTTCCTCATGATGCTCTGTGGTCTGAAGTTGCTAAACATTCTAAACAACCTGATATTGGTCAAAAGATTGATGAAGCATTCACTATTTTAGAAAAACATAATAATCAGTTAAAAGGAATCTTACCAAAAACATACTCAACTGAGTTGTTAGATAAAATCGCTTTAGGCGAATTGGTTGATTTCTTCTCAAATAACCTAAATATGGAAGATGCTGACGGTGACTTCTTTGGCCAAGTTTATGAATACTATATTGGCGCATTCGCAAGTTACATGCCTACAAAGGGTGGTGAATTCTTCACACCAAAATCAGTAGTTGAATTAATGGTTGATATCTTAGAACCATATAAAGGAAGAGTTTATGACCCTTGTTGTGGTTCTGGTGGCATGTTTGTCCAATGCTCTAAGTTCGTAAAAGAACATCAAGGCTTAGTCGATGATATCTCTATCTTTGGTCAAGAAGCAAACCCAAGCACATGGAAGATGGCGAAGATGAATCTTGCTATTCGTGGATTAGAAGGTAATTTAGGTGAAAGCAATGGTGATTCGTTTACAAATGATTTACATAAGAATCTTAGAGCAGACTTCATCTTAGCAAATCCGCCTTATAACTTAAAAGATTATTGGAGACCGTCACTTGAAGGTGATCCTAGATGGTTATTTGGCCGTCCAAATGATAAAAATGCTGACTACGCTTGGCTTTCTATTATGTATGCAAAGCTGTCTCCTAAAGGTAAGGCTGCTATTTTGCTTGATAATGGCGCAACAACGAGTAATTCGGCAGACGATTATAAACTTAGAAAAGCGATGATTGAAGCCGGAAAGGTTGAGGCTATTTTAGCTTTGCCGAATAAGTTATTTGCAAACGTATCAATATCCGTTCAATGTTGGATATTAAATAAAGCAAAAACAGACACCGATGTCTTATTCGTAAATGCTGATTCAATGGGAAAATTAATCAGTAGAAAAATCAGAGTTCTTGAAGATGTTGATATTCAAAAGATTGTTAAAGCTTACAGGGACTTTGAAAGTGGTGTTTTAGAAGATGTCCCTGGTTTCTGCAAGAGGGCTACTCTCGACGAAATCATTTCCAAGGATTACACACTTAATCCGGGACGATATGCTGGAGCAGATGAATCTAACAAACTTTCTCCTGAAGAGATTCAAGAAGAGCTTAGAAAAACCTCTGCCGAGTTATTTGAATTAATGAAGGAGGGAAAAGAACTAGAAGAAAAAGTTAAAGAGATTTTAGAAGAAGAGATGAAATAGTGTTAACTATGTGTTGTTTAAGCGGATCGTTTGGAATATAGAAAAGCATTGTTCTCAGCTGTTCCAAACTAATATATGGCTGTGCAGAGCCAGCCATAGAACTCCTTAAATTGTATTTACCAATTGCTGATTGCAAATAATAGAACAGATACCTCGCATCCAGTTCGCTTTTGCATCTAAAAACACCGACGTTTTTAATTGCATACTTGGGTTGTTCTTTGATTAAGCCGACAATCCCAGCATTAACACCAATCATTGAAATCAAAATATCAAATTGCTTAACAGCACTTCTTTTGTTCACAAGGTCATAGTCTTCTTTGCTGATAAGAGGAGCTTGTGATGCATCGATTTTTGTATCGACAATGCATTTTGAAGTAACCAACGGAAACCCAGAACTTTTGTATTTTGGAGAATCATGAGTTCCATCAAAAATCGATAAGCAATAATCAGAGGATTTAACTTTTTTATAAAATTCTTTCATATTCTATGAACTATAAGATATGCGATTTATGTGAAGTAACATCAAGTCGAAGAATATTTGCACGCGAATATACTACCTGTGGTGTTCCTTTCTTTAGAAGTCAGGAAGTTATTGAGTCTTCTCTACGCGGTCACGCTGAACCAACAATTTTTATCTCTGAAAACAGATATAACCAAATAATTCAATCTAAATTGCCTGTGCCTAAAAAGGGAGATATTTTGCTTTCTGCAATTGGAGCTAATAGAGGATACCCGTGGCATGTCGATATAGACCATTTTTATTTCAAAGACGGAAACGTAATATGGTTGAGAAATTTTACCGAAAACTGTAATTCATCTTACATCTGCTATTATCTCGGCAGGGAAACGATTATCACATCAATGCAGAGAGCTTCTGAACATTCTGCCCAAGGCGCATTAACAATTGATTTGATTAAGTCTATAGAAATTGAATTGCCAGATTTAATCGTACAACAGCACATAGTTAACACTATCGGAAGTGTTGATGATTTGATTGAAAATTTGAATAAGCAAAACGAAAAACTAATGTCTGTTGGTTTGACTTTAATTAATTCCATAAACGACGTTTCTGAACATAAAAAATTATTATCCATTTGTGAGTTAA
>JAFSNY010000025.1 GCA_017447305.1 Bacilli bacterium
AATTCACAAAAGATGAAGATTACATTGATGATGAAATTAAGAAATATCTAGATGCCACAGCAATGTTCTATATCGAAATTGAACATATCACTGGGAAACTGGTGAAAGAACACTAAATTTATTATTTGTCTCTTAGAGAATAAATTCTCAAGAGTCTAATAATACACTATAAAAACAGTATTTTTACCCCAGAAAATGGGGCTTTTTAATGTCTTTATTCATTACAAAGTAATCAATAAAGGTATTTTTATCATTTTTAAATAAGGACAAAGTCCTTGATAGGAGAATTTAATGTTTGAAAAAGTCAATCCATCTCATCCTGACAAATTAGCAGATCGCATTGCAGGGGCAATTGTTGATTTTGCTTATAAGAAGGAAGAAAACCCAAAAGTAGCAGTGGAAGTATTGCTTGGTCATGGGGTTTGTTTTATAACCATTGAATCTAGTGTCAAATTTAGACATAGAGATATAATACCAATTGTTAAAAGAATCGCGAATATCGATGAAGTTAAATTGATTTATGTTCCACAGGATAAACATCTCGCTAATAACCAAAAAGACAAAGTTAGATGCGGCGATAATGGAATATTCAAAGGCATTCCAATTACTGGAGAGGAATTTGCATTAACTTTATTTGCTAAAACTATCTATAAAAAATATCCGTATGATGGAAAATTCATCGTGGATAAAGACGCTCAAAGATTCATCATTTGCCAAAGCAATGTCAAAAAAGAATCATTTAAAATCTTAGGTTTACTTGCAGAAGTTAATCCAATTGGCGATTGGACAGGTGGAAGTGATGTTGATAGTGGCGCTACTAACCGTAAGCTTGGCTCTGATATGGGCTTTGCAGTTACTGGCGGTGGACTTCATGGCAAAGACCTCAGTAAAGCTGATGTGTCCGTTAACATCTATGCTCACTTAAAAGCACAGCAAACTGGTAGGCCAGTAGAAATCAGCTGTGCGATTGGTGATGAACTTGTTGATGGTAGACCTTATGAAGAAATTGTTAAAATCGCTAGAAATTACATTAAACGTATAGGCGGCTTTGAGAAGTTTGCTGAATGGGGATTAATCCGTTAATGGCAAAGTGGAAACATAAAAAGTCCTCACCAAAACCTAAGAAACTAGAACGATTTTATAAAAGCGATAGGTGGCATGAAGCAAGAAGACTAGTCATCCTTCGAGACAAGGGACTATGTGTCATGTGCGGAAAGCCAGGCACTCAAGTCCATCATAAGATTCATCTCACCATTCAAAACGTAGACGATCCTACTGTGGCTACCAATCCTGATAACTTAATTCTTCTTTGTGACTACTGTCATAACGAAGTACATCATCGTGTTGGTAAACATCAATCATATTTATTTACAGCTGATGGTGATTTAGTTTCTAAAAAATAATTTTATACCCACCCCGGTCGAGTTGACTTTACTTCTCTGAAGTACCGACGCGCCCACCTCAGAATTATGCGAGGCCTAAAATTTCAAAAAAGCCTATTTTCCAGAAGAAAAAATCTAGGGAGGGAACATGAATAAGAACGTAAAAAAAGAATACGAACGATTAAAATCCCTCTTCAAAGATGTGGATCAAAAGAAATCTTAATTAGTTGATGAGCTTCTTAAGAAAGCGGCTTTTTTAAAGGATCAATTAGATGATTTAGAAAGTGAAATAAATAGGGATGGCGCAATCCTTCACTTTAGTGATGGAACTAGTAAACAGTCTCCTGCTTATAAATCTTTCTTAGCAAGTGTTGGTGCTTATCAAGCCATCATCAAAACATTAAATGGAATCATGGGAAGTGACGTCATTGATGAAGATGATGAGTTTGATGAATTTATGAGAAACGCGAAAGGAGTGTAACATGGCTTACGAAATTAATATTCACGTAAACAAAAACGGAAAACTTGAAGTCGGTGTAGATCCATTTGAGTTGTCCGTTTATCGAGAATCTAAAAGAGTGAAGCTCATCTTTGATGTTGATGAAGAAATCGAATCAACTTATAACTATTTGAAATTCACTCACGCTAAAGCAAGTTATCTTTATCGCGTTCATAATTATCAATTTGAAATCCCTAAAGCAATCACAGCATATGAAGGCGCTTGGGAGATGTCTTTTATTAGTTGCGATGAAGTGGCTAATAGCGATAGCACAATTACCGCTGATGTTATTTATGCTTCTGAACCAGTAGTGGCAACAGTCCTAAAAGGAAACTTAGGTGTTATTCACTCTTCTGAAGAATTCACATTGCTCTCTCAATTAGTAGAAGGAACATTTGATAGATTTGAAATCCCTAATGGAGTTACTTATACGACTTCCTACTTTTTAGCGGAAGCCAGTAACCAATTTACGGTTTTTGTTCCTTATACGGTTACAACGATTAGACATCATTCATTTTATTTATCTGGATGTACCAAGATTGAATTTGAGGAAGGATCTCAACTTACCACTTTAGAAGATAATGCTCTTTATAGAGTGGAAGGCCTAGGAAACATTAAATTCCCTAAAGCATTAACCAGCTGGGGAAAATATGCTCTTTCTAGATGCGCTTGTGAAGTTGTGGAATTTGAAGCAAATAGCAGACTTACTTCTTTATCAAGCTATGCTTTCTGGGATATGCCAAATCTAAAGAAGCTTTATTTGCCAGATCATTTATCTTCATTTACTGGTGGCACTAATGTTATTAAAAACTGTCCACTTTTAAATGAAGTGTGGATTCCTAATTCGTTAACAACCGCGATTCCTCAGAACGCTTTTGCAACTGATTTAGTCTCATTAAGCAAAATCACATTACAAAGCAACTTCAATATAAATGCGAACTTCTCAAATGTTTCTACTTTAACTAGAGAAACAATGATAGCGATGTTTAGAGCCCTTAAAGATTTAACTGGAGCAGGAGCGAAGGTCTTAACTTTAGGAAGCACTAACTTAGCAAGACTTGAAAGTGGTGATATTGATATCGCCTTAAATAAGAACTGGTCAATCGGATAGGAGGGGTTATGGAAATCATTAATGAAAACAATCACCGCGTTTTAGTGGCATCTGAAGGACATGTCCTCCAATCAGTAACGGATGGATTCATCGTTGGTCCTAGATTAATTCTGGGTAAAGAAGACTCAGAAATTCATTATCACGAAGTTCCTGATTCCTATTTACCAGCAGAAAATAGCGAAGAATGAGTTTTTTCCTATCATATTTAGACGAAATTAACTCAGGTCGCATAATTGCTGGTCAAGAGTTAAAAAGTGTCTTAAATGGCTTAAAACGCGATTTAGATAATCCGCGATATACATACGATGAAAGACCTGGAAAGTTAAGAATTGAATTCATTGAGAAGTTTTGTAAGCACACCAAGTCACCATTTAATGGTCAACCATTCATCTTGGAACTATGGGAGAAAGCGTTCTTAGAATGTGCCTATGGCTTTAAGATGGCGGACACTGGCCTTAGAAGATTTAATGAAGCATTACTTCTTATCGCTAGAAAAAACGGTAAGACTACTTTTATTGCAGGAATCGACTTAGCGGAATTCTTTCTCTCTAGTGGTGGAACCGATATTGTCTGCGCTAGTAACACTAATGACCAAGCATCCATTTTGTTTGAAGAGATAAATAACATGCGTGAGCAAAGCAAAGCTTTACGCAACGAGAAACGCTCCAAAAAGAACATCTTCTATATTTATTCTCCAAAGAACAAAAACAAGATTAAGAAGTTATCCGCTCAAAGTAGGAATAAGGATGGCTATAACATCGAGGTCGGATGTATTGATGAAGTGCATGAAATGACTGATTCAAAAGTCTATGATGCGATTAAGCAATCTCAATCCACTAAAAAAGAACCTTTGATATTTATCATTACCACAGAAGGAACAACTGTTGATGGATTTCTTGATAATAAACTCGCTTATGTAAGAAAGATGATAAAAGGCGAGATTCAAGATGAAAGAATTCTTCCTTGGTTATATACCCAAGATTCAGTCGATGAGATTTTTAATGATCCATCTTCTTGGCAAAAGTCTAATCCTTCTTTAGGAACAATAAAGACAAAGTCTTATTTTGAGGACATCATGAACAAAGCCAGAAATGATATGGCCACAAAAGTAACTATGCTTTGTAAAGATTTTAATATTAAACAAATTGAATCTGGTTCCTGGCTCACATTTAATGAGCTTGATAATAAAACTCTTTACGAATTACCACTTTTAGAAGATAGTTACGCAATTGGTGGAGTTGACTTATCTAGTACAACCGACCTAACAGCAGCAGTTCTTCTCATTGTTAAAGATGGAATGAAATATGTAATTCCTCATTTCTTTATGCCAAGTAACTTAGTTAGTAAAAGAGTGGAAGAAGATAAGATTCCATATGACATTTGGGTAAAAAGAGGACTTATTACATTAACTGAAGGTAGTCAGAACGATTTCTCTAAAGTTACCGAATGGTTCATCAAGATGGTAAGAGAATGGGGCATTAGACCTTTATGGGTTGGTTATGATCCATGGAATTCACAGTATTGGGTAAAAGAAATGGAAGATGCAGGATTTACAATGGAAAAAATCCGACAAGGCATCTATACGCTTTCTGAACCAATGAAACAGCTTGAGGGAGACCTTAAAAATAAGAAAGTTATTTATAATAACAATCCAATCTTGAAGTGGTGTTTTGCTAACACCCAAGCGAAAGTTGACTTAAATGGAAATATTCAACCGAGCAAATTAAATAGCAAACTTAAAAGAATAGATGGATGTGTCGCATTAATAATTGCCTATGCAGTTTTAAATAGATACAAAACCGACTATGAAAACATGATTAATTAGGAGGGCTCTAATGGGATTATTTGATATCTTTAAACGAAAGAAAAAAGTAGTGGCGCCCATTGATTATGATGCTCGACTATTTAAATCGACATTAAATATCTTTCAAGACTTCGGAGATAACATTAATGCTTCTGATGTCGTAAAGATTTGTATTGATAGAATTGCTACTCACTCAGCTAAACTTAAACCTCGATATGTAAAGACCGAAGATGACAAGACAGTTCAAGAGAAAAAAGGGAATCTCTCTTATTTATTAAAGTTTCAACCGAACTATTTGATGTCACCTTATGACTTTATTTATCGAATAGTAACTTTGTTATTTTTAAACAATAACGCGTTTATTTATCCAGTTTATGATGAAAACTATGATTTAAAAGAGTTATGGCCACTTAAGCCAAATTCAGTAGAAACATTAAAAGATGAAGGCGGAAGCATGTTCTTCCGTTTTTATTTCTCTAATGGAAAAGAATATACACTTCCATATGAATCAATCATTCACTTGAGAAGGTTCTACGGAATTAATGATGTCTTTGGTGGAACCTCTGCGGTTAGTGACCATTCTTCATTACTTAAAACCATCAAGATAAATGACTCATTACTACAGGGAATTGATAATGCGATTAAATCATCGTTTCAAATCAAAGGCCTTCTTAAGATTAACGGTTTACTTAATGAAAAAGATAAGACCGCTCAAAAGAAGGAATTCGATGATGCTCTAAAAGAGTCTATTGAAAGTGGTGGTAGTTCCATTGTTCCAGTTGACCTAAAAAGCGACTATGTTCCTTTAACAACTGATCCTAAATTAATTGATTCAACAACACTGACATTCTTGCAAAAGAAGATTATTTCTTACTTTGGTGTTAGTGATGCTATTTTCGATAACAAATATAACGAAACTGAATATAACGCTTTCTATGAAGGCGTGATTGAAGGTATCGCCATTCAGATGAGTGAAGCCTTTTCTAAGGCCTTATTAACTAGAGGTCAATTAGAAAAAGGAGAACAAATAATCTTCTATAGCGAAAGACTTCAATATGCTTCCTGGACCACGAAGGTGTCTGCGATTGAGAAACTGATGGGTTTAGGAATTCTTTCACTAAATGAATCTAGAGCCCTTCTTGGCTTTGAACCAATAGAAGGTGGCGCTAGAAGATTACAATCGCTCAACTATGTTGATGCTGATAAAGCTAATGAATATCAACTAGATAAACTATTTAAAAAACCTAAATCCAAGGAGGAAGTAACTGATGGAGAAGGAAACTAGATTCTCGACCCTAGAAGGTAGGGCTGATGAAGAAACTAAAAAGATGATTGTTGAGGGTTATGCGATTGTCTTTAATGAAGAAACCCTCATAGGCACTGAAGAACATGGATTTAGAGAAGTCATTTCTCCAGATGCACTTAAAGAAGCAAATATGAAAGATGTGCCGTTTAAATATAATCACAATGACTCAACCTTAATCATAGCGAGGACCAGAAATGGTTCTCTTTCTTTAGAAGTTGATGAAAAGGGTCTCAAAATCAGAGCCGAACTCATCGATACAACCAGCAATAGAGACATCTTCAAATGTATCGAAGCTGGATTATTAGACAAGATGTCATTTGCTTTCACTGTTAAAAGTCAAAGCTGGGATAAAAGTGGTGATTTACCAAAAAGAACTATTACGGCAATTGATAGGCTTTTTGATGTATCTGTCGTAGACTTGCCGGCCTACGACCAAACTTCTATCAAAGCAAGTGCTCGTTCTTTAGAGTTGGCGGATGCTGAACTAAAGGCATTGGAGAATGCAGAGAACTTAGAACGAAGAACAGTCTTAGTGAAAAGACTAACCATTAAAACAAAGTTTTAGAAAGGGGTTCAACATGAACTTAGAATTACGTTTAAAAGAAATCAAAGCCAGAATGGATGAAATCCGTGGCTTAATCGATTCTGAAACTGATGTCGCAAAGCTTGAAGCCTACGATAAAGAAGTTGATGAATTAACTAACGAACGTAAGGCCATTGAAAAGAAACTCAATATGAGAACCAAATTCAATCCTGAAGTCGTTATTGAAACTAAATCCACTGAAACCGCTCAAGAATTAGAAGCTCGTGGAGTGGCCTTAAAAGAAGGCCGTACTGTCACCGTAACCGCTGATGGAGTTTTACTCCCTGAACATGTCGATGACAAAATCGCACCCGTTCCATTCCGTGAAGTTTCTACTCTTGTCGAGCAAGTTCACACTGTCAATCTTAAAGGCGGCGAAACCTATAAGAAATCCTTCGTGAAATCTCATGGCACTGGTGGATTAACTGCAGAAGGTGATCCATATACCACAGCAGAACCAACCTTTGGTTATTTAACAATCTCCAAAGTCAAAGTCACTGCTTATGCAGAAATCACTGAAGAGTTAGAGAAACTCCCAGCAGCAGATTATTCCGCTGAAGTTCTCAAAGGCGTCAATATCGCTTTAAGAAAGAAAATCTCTGAGCAAATCCTTCGTGGTGCAGGTACCACAAACACCTTCAAAGGCATCTTCTCTGCTAACTGTGAAGCGTTGGCAGATTCCGTTGACTTAGAAATCAGCGCAATCGATGAAAATACCCTCGATGATATCATCTACGCCTATGGCGGTGATGAAGAAGTCGAAGGTGGCTGTGTCCTCATCCTCAACAAGAATGACTTACGTGCATTCGCTGGTCTCCGTACTAGAGAAGGTAGAAAAGTCCACACTGTTGACTATAAGGCCAAAACCATTGATGGTATCCCATTCATCATCTCTTCTCATTGCAAAGCAATCTCCGCTTCTGCAACACAAGTCGGTGAATATGGTATTGCCTATGGTCCACTCGCTAACTACGAAGTCCCAATCTTCAGTGGTGTTGAAGTAGCCAAATCCACTGATTACAAATTCAAAGATGGCAT
>JAFSNY010000003.1 GCA_017447305.1 Bacilli bacterium
ACAATAGACCTAGGAAATGTAACAACTGGATATCTCCATCAAAATTGATGTCTGAAGCTATCTCTAAGTGTTGCAATTAACATTACAATTTACTATCATAACATCAAAGAATACCCCCACAGCGACTTTGTTGATGGATACCTATATAGGTGGGGGATGAATTTGACAAAGAATAACACAAAAAACTATAGATATTGCTATTAATATATGTGAGATTTTGATATAATAAATATGTAAGAAAGATATCAATAGATTGATATCTAACTTTGATATTTAATGTATATGAAGCTTATAAAAAGAGCCTATCGTTTTCGTCTATATCCTACTACTTCTCAAAAAGAATTGATTGAGAAAACTTTAGGTTGTTCTAGGTGGGTCTACAATGAATTTCTTTCTATTACTAAAAAGAAATATGAAAAAGATCATAATTATAAGATTAATAAATATGACCTTATAAAATTACTTCCAGAACATAAGAACAAATATCCATATCTAAAGGAAGTTGATTCTATTGCTTTACAGCAAAGCGTTATTCGCTTATTCGAAGCTTATAGAAACTTCTTCCGACATGATAGTGACTCCCCAGTATTTAAAAAGAAAAAGAATGATTATGGTTATATTACGATGAATATCAATGACTCTATCCGTATTATAGGTAATGAGATCCAAATTCCTAAAATCGGTAGAGTAAAATTTGTTTATCATCGTCAGCTACCAGAATCATTTGTCTACTCGATGGTCAGTGTTTCTAGAATTGGGAAATATTATTATGTTTCTCTTCTTGGCGAAGAAGAATATCAAGGATATCAGAAACATAGTAAAGATAATCTAGAATTAACTAATTCCATCGGGTTAGATTTCTCTTTAGCAAATCTATTTGTTAGTGATTCTGAAACTAAGTCTAATATGCCTAAGTATTATGAATCGTCTTTAACTAAATTAGCAAAAGAGCAAAGAAAACTGTCTCATATGGTAAGGGGTGGTAATAACTATAAAGAGCGGCTTCTTAAAATTACTAATCTACATGAAAGAATTGCTAATCAAAGAAAGAACTATCTACATAAAACTAGTCGATACATTGCTAATAAATATGACTACGTCTTTGTTGAGGATTTAGATTTAAAAGAGATATCTAAAAGGAAAGAAGAATTAAAACTAGGTGTATTTGTTAGTGATTTAGCCTTTGGCACATTCTTAAATCAGCTTAAATATAAATTAGAGTGGCTAAATAAGAAATTAGTAAAAGTAGATAAATATTTCCCATCTAGTCAATTATGTTCTGAATGTGGATATCGGAAAATTGATCTACTACTTAAAACTGAATCCTGGATTTGCCCAAATTGTGGAGTGAAACATAACCGCGACCATAATACCGCGGTTAATATTAAAAAAGAAGGAATGAGAATGATTCTTAATCCTTCTAATTAAATAACTATAAACAAGTTGTTTGTCTTGATATAAAACAAACTTAACCGAGGGACTCTCGGGGATAGCCCATTGATACTGAAATCACTAGATTTCTTGAGTGGGAAGCCCCCATTTTCTATAAGTGGGGAGGAAGTCACCCCAAGATATATCCAATATCTTCTAAAGAGAGATTAACAATTGAGGATTCATCGTCGCTAATTAATGAGGCAATAAGTTCCTTTTTAATGTTTTGAAGTTCCACCACTCTTTGCTCAATCGAGTCTTGGCAGATGAGTTTGATAACCTCAACATTCTTTTCTTGTCCAATACGATGAGCGCGGTCGGTAGCTTGTTCTTGAGCGGCAACATTCCACCACGGATCAAGGTGAATAACTGTATCTGCGCCGGTAAGATTTAATCCAGTTCCGCCTGCTTTTAAAGAGATAAGAACAACTTTATAGTGGCGGTTATTATTGAATTCATTAGTGATTCTAATTCTTTCTTCACTTTCGGTTTGACCAGTGATTTTTAAATATGAAATATCACTTCTTTTGAATATTTGTTCAACTAACTCTAACGCTTTAACAAACTGCGAGAAGATTAATATGCGATGTCCCTCATCTATTTTATCTTGAACAATCTCCATCAACGCGTCAATTTTGCCACTACCATCGTGATAGTTTTCAATAAATAAAGATGGATTAATACATATTTGTCTTAATCTAGTTAGAAGATATAAAACATCAAAGGCTTTTCCTCCTTCTTTTAAGATGTTTCTCGCTTCTAAACGATGGGCTTCATAAATCTTTCTTTGAGGTTCGTTCATTTCAGAAGAGAAAACAACTTCATATTTTGGAGGTAAATCTTTTAATACATCTTTCTTATTTCTTCTTAAGATGAATGGAGCGATTTTCTTTCTTAAGCGAGTTTTATAATCATCTCCACCATTTTCATAGGTATCCTTAAATGAATCAATATCGCCAAGATATCCAGGCATAAGGAAATTAAAGATACTCCATAAATCTAAAACGCTATTCTCAATAGGCGTGCCAGTTAAAACGAAGCGGACTTCACTATTGATATGGGTGACAGTGATAGCTTTCTTAGCTTTTGAATTCTTGATGGCTTGAGCCTCGTCGAGAATCATGATTTCGAAATGCTTATCCATATATAATTCTTCATCTTGTCTTAATGAATCATATGAGGTGATATAGACGACTTTTTCTTCTAAAGAGATACGCTTAATAATCTTTTCTCTTTCCTTTTTATTACCGTATATCGCCTTTATTTTTGATTTTGGATCAAATTTTTGGAATTCATTCAACCAGTTAAAAATAAGTGATTTTGGACAGACAATAAGGATTGGAGAATCAATCTGAACACCTTTTAAGAAAGCGATGATTTCGATGGTTTTTCCTAAACCCATATCATCCGCGAGAATACCAGATAGATGATTTTGATAAAGGATGGTTAACCACCTCACTCCATCTTTTTGATAATCTCTTAATTCTCCATCAATCTTTTCGATTGTGATATCACTATTTTTGAAGTTTTTAATATTAGAAAGAATTGCCTTAACTTCGTTAGTTATCGAGATGCCTTTTCTTCCATCTAGAGACTTAAAAGCGTAATAAACAGGGAGTTTTTGATATGTGACAATCTTGTTCTTTTCTAATAAGTCATATTCATCGATATGGTTTTTAAAATCTTCACTTGATGGATCTTCAAGATTAATCACATTATTCCTAAGGAATATATATTTCTTCTTTTGTTTAATAGCTTGATAGATTTTCATCAAATCTTCTTCGGAATAAGTCGATTCCTCGATTAAGACATCAAGCATGCTATTACCGTAGTTGACTTTAATTTGTGGAGGAGCGAAAACACTGGTAACTTTATTTTGAATATTATCTGATAAATAGACATTTGCGACTTTTTTAAGTTCGGAGAAATCGCTAGTTAAAAAATTCCATATATCGCTTGGGTTTTCCATTTTGTTTTCATCATTAAAACCATAATTGGAAAGGAGATGTTTATATCTCTTGAACTGCGCGCGATTATATGGGTTTAAATCTTTTTCTTCGATTAAAACACCATTCATATCAAACATCTCATCGTGATAGGTGATAATCTCTTTACTCAAGTCAAAATAGACATTGATGAGTATCTCTTCAAAGGTAAATTCATCAGCGATTGCTTCATCATAAGTAAATCTCGTAATATATCGAAGAATGATGGAATATTTAAATTCCTCAATATGTGTGGAAATCGATGGGTAATTTGATTCATTAATAATCTTTAATAGATTAATAAAGTTTTCATCACCTTTAACTTGGTCGATGATAAACACGCCATAATCGAGGAGACAAGCTAAATCTTCTTCAAAGACATAATTATCTGGATAATCTAGTGATAGTTTATAGTCTTTATCGATATGGATATTAACATCGATTTCATTCATCCTTACTAAGAAAGAATTATTGTCTATCTCCACTCTTTGTCCTTTATATATTTCAAATACTTTATATGAAATCGGAGCGCTTTTGAGATTAACATACCTACCAATTGGAGTGGCCGAAACATTAACACTTTTCATAATTAATTCGATAAGTTTTTGACTAGTTTCATCGAAGACGTGTTTGTTTAAAACGATAGAGAGGTCTTTACCAAATCTTTTTTCAGTGTTGTTTTTAATACCATTTAATAAGTCACGTATATCTTTAACAATGTAATATTTATTTCCTCTTCCTATCTTTAAGGAAAGACCATAATATGTTCCAAAGTTTTCAAATAATGGATATAAATGGACAGGCGCGGAAACATCCACTCTTTCCTTTTTATCCATATCTTCCGATAAGTCTTTAAAGGAGAGATAGAATTCTTCTTCTGCAGCCTTTTTCATTTCATCAATGAGATTTTTATATTCTTCATAAAGAGCGTATCTAAAGTCTTCATTATTATCCACTAAGTCATTAACCATATAAGGAATAAAGACTAATAGATCTCTTTTATTCTTCGCCCCAGGAGCGTTATAAGCATTTAAAACAATGTTATCTCCCTTGAAGAGATATTCGATATAAAGCAATGCTTTATCATCATGCTTAAATGTTAGATAGATAAGTAAGAACTTATGATTGTTGTCAGTTTTAAATAAATAATGGATCTCAAAGTATTTATGGTATGAAGAAAGATCCTCGGGACTAATCAAGGCGGTAGAAATGTTTGAGGCAATCTTTTTGACTTTATCGATAAGTTGATTAGATGTCATCATAACCCCTCCATCGGTTAATAATCGCTTCTCCATCTTGAAGATTGCTCTTGAAATCAATCTTTAAGAGCAACGAATTATCGTCTAATGATTCAATGATTTTATATAGTTCTAAATATTGGTCATTTCGGTAAGTTAATCCATCAATCGCATTTTTAACCATTTTTGGAAGGTAATCTTCCATATGATTATCAATAAACCTCTGATAATGAGATAAAACGATTTGAGGAAGCATCACTTTCTGTGAATGAAGGAATAATTCATATATTTCTTCAACCGAATACTCTAGTCTTTCGATTTCTTCCTTACTTAAGTTACTAAAGAGATGACGGTATTTCAAAAAGAGATATTTCTTCGCGGATTTATCAGTGATGTGATTGAAGATATTCACGATATCCTCGTCTTTTATATTTAGTTTTGTGATTTGTTGAATCATCTCTAAATCGATATTCGCATGGAGCGCAGCGTAAATAATAGCCTCCATCCCTAACGGAGATAGATAAGTTGAATAGAAATTATAAGCAAAGATACCTTCATATCTCCTCATGAAAATATGAGAAAGCAAGATATCTTCTACGCTTGTGCTTCTACCTTCGATCGCTCTTTGATATCTCTGATGGACCTTGTTTAGCTTCAATCTTGAATCATAATCGGCTTCATTAATGAGAACCTTAAAAATGTCTTGATTAAGAACAAGAGGAATAAAGGCTTTATTCGTGTAATAATCATATCCACGAAGGAATTGATAGACGGATTTGGTGTTTGTTTCTTCTTTTTCAGAGAAAATATTCATCATCTCAAATCCTAAATCAAAATATTCTCTTGTTATGAGATTGCTCATTTGATGGAACATTTCTTCAAATGGTGTTCTCTTAACCATGACATCATCAATGAGACTCATCGCTAGATATTTCATCAAAGCGAAAGTGTGTTTACATTCATCCTCTACAACTGGGCAAGAACAATCAAATAATAGCCTTTCAGCATCGGATTTGATTTTTACTTGGTATTTATGTGTTCCTACCACGTAGGCTTTAACTTCATAATCTGTGTTAAGAGTGATGTTTATTCTAGTATCGGAAACATATTTCTTTCCTTTATCTTGAGTCCACGAATCAAAGATATAATCGATCAGTGTTGTCGAGATGATATCTTTGAGTTTCATCGGAGAAACAAGTTCATGGCAATTCTGTTTAACATAATCAAATAAAAGCTTCTTACTTATCTGATTTTCAAAGAAGAAAACATCGATAAATCCATCCCTTGAACTAACGTTATACACTAGTCCTTCATGGAACGATGGATGGTAGATAAATTGGTACTTAAAAATAGAGTGCATCAAGATGATTTTATCATAACGCCCCTTCTATTTATAGGGGTTTAGAGACGATTTTTACTTTTTCTAAAAATAATTTTTGAGATATAAAAATATAACTATCAACCTCATTTTTTGAATAAAAATGAATTAGTTTGTTATTTTCTTATATTGTTGTATCATATTTAGTATGAGATTTATTAAAAAAGAAACCGATATCGTTATCGATATCAATAACCCGATTACATTACTTAACGGGGAAGATGAAATTGCAAAAGAATTATTAAAACCCAATTATGAGAATCAAGAATCTCCATGGGTGTTTTCGTTGTCTGATGAAGAAGGTAAAGAAGTTAAAATCTGTGATGTTGTTCAAGCTAAGGTCAATATCAAAGGAATTGGTTATCTTCTTGCGTCCTTTAATTTAGAAACGTTTTCTAAAGACACTAGAAAAGAACTCTTTGATAAGTTAATCACCTTAAAAGAACTTGATGTCAAAGAATCAAACGAACAATTAGTTAAAAAACTTACCTCCGCGCTAAAATTCATCAACGAATATAAGCCATATTTCGTCATCTTTAATGTTGAAGAAATGGCTGATCAAGTTGAATGTGTTTTGTTCGCCTCTCAAATCTTAGAATGTCCACTTCTCTATATTAGAAAAGATGGTAGTCCAATTGTTAAAGTTGAAGGCGACGCTAAAGAAGAAGTTAAAAACACTCC
Organism: Bacilli bacterium; assembly: GCA_017447305.1. Classification (GTDB taxonomy): domain Bacteria; phylum Bacillota_I; class Bacilli_A; order RFN20; family CAG-826; genus RGIG3315. The sequence continues at coordinate 6,714 of JAFSNY010000003.1, forward strand.
AGTTGATAATAGATCTGAAAAAGAAATCTTCATGCACTACTTAGTGAATAACTTTGATGAAGAAAAAGTCACAAAAGCATGTGAAGTGCTCGAACTTAACCAAGAAGAGGTAAAGGAAAAGAAAGAAAACAAGAACGCTTTTGTTGAAAAAGTCAAAATCTTCTTCATGGGATTCAAAAGACCATGTAAAGAAATCGCTAAATATAAAGTTGAGCATATCTTCAACGCTTTATATTCATTATTAATCGCTATTTGTATTCTCTTATCAGAGGTATATTTCGATAATAAATCAGCGGGAGTAGGTGTTCTCTTTATCGTCTTTATTATCTTATTCTTCGCTCTTATCGTTTATAACCTCTACATCTTTAATAAAGAAAACAAAGAATCAACAGTCCATGATTATCTTTTATATGGCGGATTCTCCCTTGTCTCTTTATTCTTAGGAGTATTACTTGGTTGGTTATTAGTTAAGTCCTTAGTGAAATTTGAAAATCCAATCAACTATGGAAAAGCTATCCTAGTCGCTTCACTCGTATCTCCACTTCTTATTGGCGCCGCTCACGGAGCGAGAATACTCTTTACTTATCTTCTCTCCAAACCAAAGAAAAAGAAAGAAACTGAAGAACCTAAAGTTGAAGAGGTCAAAGAAGAACCAAAGGTTGAAGAAGTAAAAGCGGAAGAACCAAAGGTTGAAGAAGTTAAGATTGAGGAAGCTAAGGTCGAGGAAGAACCAAAGGTTGATGAACCAGTAGTCGAAGAGATAAAAACCGAGGAACCTATAGCTGAAGATTCCGCAGTTGAAGAAATAAAAACTGAAGAACCAGAAGTTGAGGAAATCAAAACTGAAGATTCTACAGCGGAAGAAGTTAAAGACGACGACGCTAAATAATATTTGAAGAAATCTTATATAGCATATAATTATTTAATTCATTAATGGTGAGATGATTCTCATCATTTTTGATAAAGATCCAAAGAAAGAAATAAGCGCTTGATACGAAGAGTATTGTCACAAGCTGAGTTAATAACGAATTTGTGAATGCGTAAGAAATAACTAAGGAAGAAATAACTCCTACGATTAATGTAATCGCGATAATTAGTAAATTATTCGCAAAGGTATATTTCATATCCTTTTTAAAGCATTCCTTAAATGATTTTTTATTTACTTTGCAATCAATTAACACTCCAACAAAGATAAAGAAAACTAAGAAAGCAAGGATGGTTAAAACATAAATAATGTTAAGTCCTTTATAGCTCTCTTTTGCGAAAAGAAGGGAGAATGCACCTAATAAAACCATTGATAAGACATTAAAGATGATTTTCATCACAGTGTTAAAACTTAGCAACGAAGGTCTTAAGTGACGATAAGGAATTGAGTCTTTTTTACCTTCGCTCATAAACATTCTTCTTTGAGAGATGACTGGAACAAAAAAGAAGATTGTAATCGTTATACCTTTCGTCGTGATATCAAAGAACATCGTCACTTCTGTTATACCGTGCATAACAACCGCGATGAAACAAAGGAGGAAGACGAAAGCGTATCTCACCATCTTTTTCTTAAAGATATAGATGATTGAGACGATGAAATCAATTAATAACCCAATATAGATTGTTAGGCCTACCACTCCAAATCTTACTAAGATTTCAAAGAAAGCGGAATGACAGTTCATTACATAATAATCAGGAGCTTCTAAATTCCATCCAATATTAGCCTTTATATCCGCGGAAACAAGACGGGTCGCAAGATTATAGCCGTTTCCAAATAACGCACTGCCTGGGGATGATAAAAACACTCTTGTCGCACATTGCCAAATTGGGATACGGGTTTCAAAAGACATAAATCCACCTTGTCCTTCAAAAATATATCTCTTTAAGCAGAAATTAACTGGGGTTTCAACAAAAACCACCTTTAAGTCATAAAGGATAATCGTGACAATCGTGACAATTAAAGTTAATAGCAAGGCATAGATAATTCTCACCGATGTTAATGTTGGAGATCTTTTGAAACTATATATCGCATCAAACACATAGTAGCAAATAAAAACGAAGACACTGACGAACACTGTGGTCGCACAAGCAGAGAATATACCGGCGACAATAAAGAACACCATCAACATAGTGTTATAGAAGCGATGTTTCTTAATTTGCATGACCATGACAGTAAGTAACGCAAACATCATTGTCGTGCCATATAAGTTTGGATTAGTGTAATAAGCCTTAATACCGTGAATATATGCTTCACCACCCTCGGAGAAGAATAATCCGTATTCTTTATAATCGAGAATAATTGAGGTGATAAAGGTGATAATTGCAAAGATTGTGTGACCCCAATACATCCAATTCTGCACTCTTAAAGCGTATGGTTTTTTCTTAAATGGTCCTAAGAAGATATAAGCAGTCACCATCATGAAGAATAACTGGGCGATGAAAATAATCTTATCTTTCAAGGAGAAATCAACGCTAATAGTAGCGATTTTTCCCACTATTTCCTGATGGGATGGTTGGAGCATGATAATCAATGAATTAACAATGAAAATAACGCCCAGGATTGCTAAAAGGATGACATCTAGTTTATTCTTATTTTTCTTAAGTTCCAAAACAACATACATAACAGCAAAGGCTAAAGTCATTATGGAGATTAATAAAAACATCCTTAATTGATATCCATGACGTGGATCAGGAGAAAGCAAAGCAACATTCTCACCGATAAATCCAGTAAAGATAATAGTGACCCAAAGAAGGACAATGGTAATAGGGTATCTTCTTTCTCTCATACGCCCTTAATTTTAAATTAATTAGGCATAAAGTCAATTAAAGGCCATATATAGGAAATGTTTTTAGTATTAAATAACAAAAAAGTGGATATGTTTTTCTATCCACTTTTATTCATAATTCTAGTTATTATTTGGTGTTGTTGTTATCTCTTAAGACATCGATGAAGGTGCTGCGATCAAGTGGTTTATAGAAATGGAATCCTTGTAAGCCACAGTTCTTATCCAAGTCTCTTAAGATGATGTATTGGTTAGAGTTTTCAACACCGACGAACGTGACCTTCATTTCGCTCTTCTTAGCGACCTCTAAGATGGAGGTAATTTCATTAAGGTGCTGTTTGTTAACTTCGACGTCACCAACGTATTTACGAGGAATTTTAATCTCTTCAAATCCAAGATTCTTTAAAACTTCTATGGATAATGAACTACCAGTGTATTGGTCACAGATCAAGGCGACGTGGTTAGAGATTAATCTTCTGGAAATCGCTTCAAATCTATCTCTATTGTTCATTACTTCGGTCTCAGTAATTTCAAATCCTAAGAATCCACGTGGGAAGTGATAGTCAGTGAGAAGTTCATAAATGTTATCAAAGAAGTTTGGATCTGAAAAGTAAGAGAAGTCAGTGTTAATCGTTAATCTGGTAAATCCGAAGATTTTAAAGATGGTTAAACCATATTGTTGATAGAGTTCACCAATATATTTAATCAAAGCGTTAGAAATAAGGGAGATCTTGCCGTTTTTCGCTGCAACCCTAACTAATTCTTCAGTATTGAAGACTTGAGCGCGATATTCGTCGCTTAAACGGATAAATAATTCAGCACCATAGATTGCGCCATTAGAGGCTCTAACAATTGGCTGGAGAACGACTTGGAAGGTATTCGCACCAAATTGTTCATCGATAACAGCGAGCATGAATTCGTTACGAGATGCACTTCTGGAGTAATCTCCATCTGGGAAGAAGATGAAGTTTTTATTAATTTCGTAAGTGCGGTTAATGTAATAACGATAAACGTATTTAAGGAAGTCTTCAGCTTCTGGGTATGCTTGTGGGTAGTTAAATGGGAGATATGTGACATCAAAGCTGCAATGATATTCATCGAATGAATATGTTTTCTTTGATAATTCATAAATCTGCTCACATAAGTTAACGACGTCGATTTGGCCACATTCATTAAGTAAAATCGCGATGCTTTGTTGGTCGTGATAGAAGATGTTCGCGCTGTATTTAGTGATCATCTTAATTTCATGAATGAATTGTCTAAGGATATATAAATATCCTTCTGAACCGACATCTTTTGTTAATTGATCTAAGTTATCGATACGTAAGAGGAGTAAATATCCACGACCATGGATAGAGTATGCGGATCTTAACGCGATAGCGAGAGACGGATATGAGTTTATTAATAAATCCATATCGAAACGATCGGATGATGTAGATGTAGAAGCAATCTTATGGACGACCATTCTCTTGAGTTTAACTAAACGTTCATTAAGCGATAATGAAACTTCATAACGATTCTTTTCTAAATCGATGATCATCTTTCTTGAGGTCTTAAGTGGACACTGTGGACATGGTGAATCAAGTCCATATAAAGCTTTATAACATGATTCTCCAACTTTGACTTTAGGGAATAAGACTGGGAAGTGTTCAGAATAAGAAACAATCTTATATGTTGAAGGATCAATACGATATAAAGCGTAATCGGAAAGCATTAACAAGGCGTTCACTTCACGATAAGCATCGTTATAGTTATCTTCATTTTGACTCATTAATAAATAATCACTAATGCGGTAAGCAAAGATGAATAATGATTCACGGATATAGGAATCTAAAACCATCTCTTTATCACGGTTAAAGAAGAAGACAACCGCTCTTGGAACGCCTCTATCAATCAAAACATAATAGAATCCACTACTAATTCCATAACGATCAAGCATTCTAATTAAATTGATGGTTGCATGTGAACGATTAGAGAAATAGAAGGAATAATCTGGATCTTTATTCTCATCACAAATCTTTAAGAAATCAGGATCGACATTCCCGTGTAAATTAAAGACATGGTTATCATTTGTGAAAGTATGGACGATAACGCTTGCTTTAGATGTATTGGAATCAAAATAGATAATGCCTACTTCATCAATACTTAAATATGTTGCCGCTGTGGCCATATTTCTTTCGATAATCTTTAAAGAATTTTCTCTTTCTTTTGAAGAAACACGGAGTTCTGATAAGGAGTTCAAAATCTTCGTCATGTAATTAAGATTGATGTTATTTTGTGTTAATTCACCACGAGAAACAGAAGTGATACGGTCTGGTAAATAGAAGTTGATTGGTAAACCTTGACGCTTCGCATATCTTAAATCAGAGAAGATTTCAGAAATGTTAGAGTGAGGATAACAGACTAATGAGAATCTTGCTGGAATTGTCTTTAATCCATCATATGCTTTCTTAGAAACAGAGATGCTCTTCATCATGCTCTCGCAAATCTCTCTAATTCTCGCAAAAGAGTTCATATGAGGGATGAAAACGTAATAACCACTATTATCATCATTTGAGGAAATTAAGAAGTATGGGAAGGCCTTAAAGGCATCTTTAATAAAACTAACTAAACGGATATTCTCTTCGTTGGTTAAGGAGTCATTATCAAAATCATACGAGATTTCCATGACGACATTGCGGTAGTTTTGTGAGCAATAAATTAATAATGGAAGGTTTTTAACAAATGATTCAAGGGTAACGATATGTTCATCGTCGTAGACATGCTCTAATGGAATGTCGGCTTTGGATAAATCATAAGAAATCATCAAAGCGTTTTTAAGAGAGGTATTTGTCACTTCAATATCTTCATTTAAGACATCAAATTCTTTGACACCTAATCCTTCAGGATATCTAGCTTCGGTAATCTTTCCGTTTCTAATATCCCCTAATGCTTCTCTAGTTACGGAATAAAGACCATCGACAAAGATGGATTTTAACGCTTTAATCGAAAAGATAGTAGCTAAGGCATATAAACCACTTAAAACGACGACCAAAGCGATAAGAACAATTAATAAAGCAATATGTCCTTGGCTGATATATAAAGCGGAAAGAATAATCGTTCCAACAATCATGAAAACAAGGATAGCGGCTGGTCCAACAAAGATTAAATTAAGCGAACGTAATATTGTTAATGGTTTTTTCTCTTTCATATCATTAACTCCTAATAATTTCATTACGTCCAATTTCACCAATCGTGGTGACAATGGCTTTTCCGACGTCGGCGTATTTTTTCAAAACATTGATGTAATTATCAACATTAGTTTTTTCTCCGACTTTCTTTAAGACAACTTTAACCGCGATATATGGGACTTTAGCGATGTGACAAGCGATACAAACGCCGCCTGAAGTACAGTCAAAGACGACATTTGATTTATGCCCTAAGATAAACCCATCGGAATATGCATGTTCAATTTTTTCGACACTATCGTAGATGACGTTAGCGGAAATATATGTTGCAGTTTGGAAATTACTAAAGCTACGTTTTTCAAGTGAGGTTAAGATGACATCACTAATATCTTCTTGAGTGTAGAAAGAACGAGGGAAGTGAGGAAGTTGTCCTAAACGAACATTAGCTTCTAACACTTGATCAACGTCGCCGATAATCACTCTCTTACTAACCGCGATTTCTCCCGCTTTAAAGTCTGTATTATAAGTGACGCATTTACCCACGACAAAGACTAAGATAACAAAGTATTTGCTAATGATGTAATTAGTCACTAAAGCGGACATATACGAGGTATAAATATCATAAGCAAGGATGACTTGCTGATTAAAGATTTTGCCAATTTCAATTTTATACATATCGAAAATGGTTTCTTCATGACGTTCGGTCATGACACTTTCGAAATATAAAATATCGTCGTGAGTGCTACCAAGGATAAGTATCATTAATTAGATGCCTCCTTCTTCTCAAATGGGTTAGATAACAAGAATTTTTCATATTCTTTAATTGGCAAAGCCTTTGAATAATAGAATCCTTGAATCGTATTACATTTCATTTTCTTTAAAATCTCACATTGTTCTTTATTATCGACACCTTCAGCGATAACTTCCATGTCGTTAGCTTGACAAAGTTCGATTAAGAATTTAACAATCGCTCTCGATTTCGCGTCAGTGACAATATCATCAATAAATGATTTATCAATCTTAACCGCATCGAATGGAATTTTACGTAAGTTACCAATGTTAGAGAAACCAACACCAAAGTCATCCATTAATACACGGATTCCGCGGTCTCTTAACTTTTTAATAATGGAGACTGACATGAAGGTATTGGTTTGAGATGTCGCTTCGGTAATTTCAATTTCGATTAATGATGGGGAAATCTTATATTCTTCAAGAAGTTCCAAAATGGAATTTAAGAAGTTTGTGGAGAAGAATTCATACAAAGAGAAGTTAACGGAAACAGGGATTAATCTTCTTCCACGTCTCTTCGCTTCATTTAAATCTTCGCACACTCTCTTAAAGACGAACGTATCGATTTCATGGATTAAACCAGCTTGTTCCGCAATCGGAATGAATTTTGCTGGGGAAAGTAAGCCGTATCTTTTTGAATCCCAACGAACTAAAGCTTCACTAGAAACGAATTTTCTTGTCGCTAAGTTAAACTTAGGTTGATAGAAAACGACGAACTCGTTATTAGATAAAGCATTGGAAATCTCTTCAACTTCACTTCTAGAAGAACGCTTTCTAAATGATTCGTGATAATAAGTTAATGATTCGAAGTTACGTTCACTGACGTTTCTTGCAATAGAAGCATTCTCAACAGTTTCAACAACGGAAGCACCTTTTTCAAGAGGAGCGACACCAAAGAATGGACTAACGGAAACAGATGTTGTTCCGGTTTGTTCGGTTTTAAATAACTCATCGGAAATATTATTAACGACATCGCGGATTTCACGGTCCTCATCCACCATTAAGTAGATTAAGAAGACACCGTGGTTAAAACAGAATGCGTTGGTTCTTCTTCCGATTTTCTTTTCTGGAGTTAATACTTTCTCAACGATTTCTGCGGTTTTTCCGTTGAACGCAGCGTAGTTTTCATCACGGTCGAGGTTTTGTGCAGCAATAAGTGTTGAGCAAGTAAAAGCAATAATATATTGTCCAGCCTTTGATTTAGCTCTTCTACTTTTCGACAAAGTAGTAACTTTCACATCAAAAGCGTGTAAATCATAGAAAGCAATAGCTTCACCTAAGTTATAGACGTTTTCATTAATAAGTTGTCTATTCGCTCTTTCTAAGGAGAGAAAACGAATTAACAAGGCAATAGCCATAATAGCGAATACAGGGGCGAAAACAATTAATAAAACTGTTAAAACAGGAATCTTTTGTGCGATTCCAGTCAAAGCGAAAACAAGCTCGAGAGCAAGAATAATCACAAAGAGTGATCCTGAGATTATGGTAGCGAGTAAATTACGTTTACGATAATTCATTGTTATTTTCCCTTCTTATTCATAATCTCATCTAACATTTCTCTTTTCAACCTTTCTTTATCTTCTTTACTTAAAGAATCTAAAGAATCAACGCCTTTCTTTTCACTTGGTTTTCCATCTCCTGCACCTGCAGTTTCTGGTTCTTCGTCGTCTTTCATGGTTTTAAAGATATCCAAAACACTAGTGACAACAAGATATCCAGCCGGGACTAAAAGGAAGACTAATAAACCCCATGGGGAAGAAAGAAATCCGAAGAATCCGCCGAGGAATGCACTGTTAAGAATAACAACACCTAGGATGTAATTTTCATTAAATGCTTGGTATTGGCCAACCACGGATTGGTTACCTTGTTCATTAATACCAGCAACTACAAATACATAACGTCCTTTGCCTTCTTCTTTGGTTAAATCAACATGGACTTCTCTAAGTCTATGGGTCATAACTTTTGTAGTTGGACGATCGACGTTAGTTTGATCATAATATTTTGAATTATGTGGGGCAAAACGACTTTGATAAACATCCATGAAAGAAAGATCAACATAGCCATGTTCTTTCGCTGTTAAGTCATCATTTGTCCATAAAGCTTCATAAACAATGATATTACCTTCTTGAGCAACAACATGACTAACGTTTGGTTTGTTAAACATTTCAAGAACCTTTGTTCCACTGACTTTATGGGTAATAATCGCAGTCTTAACTTTGTAAGTTGGCTCCATAGAATTAGTTTGGACAACGAAACTACCATAACCATATGGAAGGTTTTGGTTGAAGTTTTGTTTCTTATTAATCATTGCATTGATTTGTCCAATGCCTGCGAAGATGAATAAACCAGCAAAAACAATAGTGAGGACCCATTCAATAATGATTCTGGCCTTACTTTTTGGTTTTTTTTCTCTCTTCTTCTTGCCGTTATTTTCTTCAGTGACTACTTCAGAAGCTTTGACTTCTTCTTTCACTTCTTCATTAACTGCTACTTCAGAATTAGATGTTTCTTCGACGATGTTTTTTTCTTCTTCCATCATAGTCTAACTACCTTTCCACCTAATTCTCTCTTAATCTCAAACGCTTCATCAAAATCCGTAAAGACATATGCGTCTTCTTTGTTTTCTGAGAATTTATCTTTTCCACAGTAATATCCATCAGGTGTTAAAACGATGAACTTACTGACATCAATTTCTCTAGTTTCACCTTCAAATAAACTATCAACATATTTGATGATGTCTTCATCATCTTGGAGTTTACTTTCTTTTGTGTCACTAGAAAAGATTGAGGATATATCTTCATCATCACTAATAATGGAAATATCCGCGAAATCATAGTGTTTTCTTTCTTTTTTACGATCCAAAGTGATGGCTTCAACTTCTTTATCATCGTTATTTTTATCGAATAATTGATCGATATATTTAACGACCTCTGGGTTATCTTTATTCTTTCTTGCTTTCTTTGCAATCGAGAAGATGGATGCGATATCACTATCACTGATAGGGGCGATATCACCTTCCACTAATTGACGTTTTCTCTTTTCTGGAATGGAAATAGGAGCGATATTTTCATCACCGGAGTTTTCAAATGAACTATCGATATCTTTAACGACATCTGGATTATCACGACGTTTAACGTTTCTACCTTTCTTAGTGAGAATTGCGGAAACATCATCTTCTTCTTTGATTGGTTTGATATCGCCTTCAACGAGTTTGCGGACTTTCTTTGGCTCAAGATAAATAGATGAAGGCTCTTCTTCGTTTTCAAGGTCTTTAAAGACTTTATCGATATATCTTTCGACTTCTGGGTTATCTTTTTGTCTAAATTTACGACCTTTTCTAAGGGCGATCTCTTCTGCGCCTTCAATTTCTTCTACTGGTTCGACATCTTCAACATATTTTCTCGTAAGTGGAGAAACAACTGTGTCATCATTTAAGCCAAGTTTATCAAATAAGGAGTCGATATATTTAACGACTTCAGGATTTTCACTTCTTTGTTCGCCTTCATTTCCTTCAGCAAAAATCGATTCGACATCTTCAGATTGCTCTCTTGGTTCAATGTCATGGTAATCTCTTTCAACCGCGGCTTCTTCTCTGTTAGCATCTCTTGCTTCAGTTGCTTCAGCTTCTTCTGGTTGATTTTCTTCTCTAGGAAGCTCTTCTCCTCTTGCTTGAGCGATGATTTGTCTTCTAATTTCATCAAGACGTCTCTCTTCTTCTCTACGCGCAGCTTCGGCTTCTCTTTGACGACGAAGTTCTTCTTCTTTCTCTCTTTGAGCGATAATCTTTTGAACTTTCTTTTCGTATTCGAAAGCTTCTTTATTCTTTCTCTTCTTGAGTTTTTCGAGTTGATTCTTGTCTTCTTTGTTTTCTTTCTTCGCGGCGAGTTCTTCTTTATAGTATTCTCTTTCAACTTTAGTTGGGTGAGCAGGAAGATCCTTCTTAAGTTTAGAATCTAGATATGCTTGATATGGATCATCCACTCTGACGAAACTAAATGGACCTTTTAATAAATCGTCATAGATAAATTGCTCATCATCTAATGAGGTGAGAATCTTTGGTTTATAGGTCTTGCTTAATGATTTAACTCTAATAGAATGGTCTTTATCTCTAAGAGCGAGGTAATTGGTGAACGCGACGGTGTTTAATTCATCAATTTCTTCATCGGAAAAGAGTGAGACATTCTCATTAACTCGATAATCAACACCTAATTGTTGGTATTTTTCGATAAAGCGATAAAGTTCATAACATCTATGGTATTTCGGGTTCTTTCTTAAGATGTTGGTCATGATGATAGGATTTCTAACATCACGGTCCACCTTCATCTTTTTCATGAACTGTGAACTATAGTAATAAAGGACGTATTGTCTAATATCTTCAATACGGGAAATGAATTTACTAGAAGCAATGCTGACGGAGTCTCCACTTTTACCGCGGACCTTAATTTTTGTTTCAATTTCCACTTCCGCGCCATTGATGACAGAGTTGTTTTTAAAATATAAAATCTGCTCATCTTGAAGTGGAGCGAAGGTTTTAATAAATTCATATCTCTTTTCGATAAATAAGACTAATCGACGGATAAGGGTGGCAATAAATCTATTTTCGTAAGTATGGATATCTTCTTCGTTAGCGATATTGATAATCTTATTTGGAATAACATCACCGTTTTCATCAACAGTCTTAATGTATTGGGTGTGGCTAGCAAGGTGAATAACGCTCTCAGAGCTGATTTTTCTTGCAAGTTCAACTGGGACTAAAACCGCTTCTGTTTTCGTGACTTCACGAGGGTTTTTGACGATATCTCCTAAATCAAATAAGACATCTTCAATCGCATCAATCCATGTTAAATCAAAGGAGGACGTCGCTAAACGATCAATCCTCATATAAGCATTTTTGCCTTTGACTAATTCATTATAAAGAAGCGGAGCGTCGCCCTCTTTTTTAAGAGCGTCCATCTTCGCTAAATATTTATCAAATAATTTGCTTATCTTTGATTTCTTTGGTGGCATAAAGATCCTAACTAGTTATTCTTAATTAAGTTTTCGATATAAGCGTGAGCTAATGGGAAATTGCCCTTTCCATATAATTTATCGAGTTGCGCATCGAGTTCCTTAAGTTCATCTTTTAAGAATGCGATATTTAAAGATTCAAATTTCTTTAAAATCTTATTGGTGAAGATGAAGTCAAAGGCATCTGATTCTTTTCCACCACAAGCAATGTATGTTGGAATGAATTTATCGAGTTGCATTAAGATACGGTTGCCAAAGGTAAGTTTGAATTTCTTAATGATGAAGTTATCGAGTGTTTCGAATTTTTCAAGCATTGATTCAGAAATTGGGTATTGATTAACCGCTTCATTGAATAATCTTTCAAGTTGAGAATATGGAATACTCATAGATTCTTGATATTCCGCTTCAAATGGACGACCTTTATCATCGAAGAATAATGAAATAGCACGGTCATAAACCTTATCAGAAATAGTGAAGGTGCTATCATCGTTGTTCGCTGTTCCGAAGAATAAGACATTTTGTGGAATTAATAATTTACCACCATCTTTAAAGTTCTTTGGATCGCCTGGCATTGGCGCAGGAACAAGGTCGATTAGCCAGTCCGCAGTCTCTTTCTTTTCCATGATGGATAAAAATTCAGCAAAGTAGTATTCAATACGGGCTAAGTTCATTTCATCGAGAATGATGATGTTTAAGTCTTTACGATATGTCGCAACGTATAAGGAACGAAGGAATTCGGTTTCATTAAATTTCTTGGTGAATTCGTTATAGTATCCGATAAGTTCACTTCTATCTTTCCAAGAAGGTTGAACTGGGATTAAGGATGATGGGAAGTTAAAGAATTTACCTAAAACGTTAGCAAGAGAAGTTTTACCTGTACCAGAGATACCTTCTAAGATGATGAGCTTAGAAGTAGCAATACCTGCGATTAATTGTCTAATCGTATTAATGGTGTAATAAAGTTTCCATTGGCTCGCTGCGTAGTTTCTAATCGCATTACATAATTCTTCAAGTGATAATCCTTCACGATCAGGAATATTTGGATCAGAATCACGATATTTATTATCAACACGGACGAGTTTTGGGAAACGAGAAGAAACTTCACTAATAGTTTCTTGTTCTTCTTCTGTAGCTTGACCAGCGTCAGCTTTAAGACCCATGTATCCGACTTTGAGGTTCAAAATCTTATCTTTTTCTTGAACGGCTTGATAAAGTTCATAATTAAGTCTTTCAACTTGTCTTGCTAATTCATCTTTATCGAGTTCTTTTCTCACGAAACGGATATAGCGACGGAGAAAGATGAAAAGAAGGAATCCTAGACCGGCGATAAGACCAATACCAAGGATAAGGAATAAGACCCAGAAGAACCAACCAAAGAAACCAAATTCACCGCTGTGAGCGGAAAGGAGGGAGTTATAACGGCCAAAATTTGCACCGACATCAGTCCATGGTGAAATTAAGCCTTTGTAAAAGAAAGTGCCTAAGTGGCGGAAGAATTCAGTGAGGAATTCTCTTAAATATTCAAAGTATGCTTGCATATATTACATCTCCCTTAAAATTTTGAATTGGATCTGAGCAGCGAAGTTACCACCCATGGTTTGGTTGATACAGTCGAGGTCCCAGCCTTCTAAATAGACTGAGAAGATTAATTCTTTTGGAACGGTATGATATAGATTAATCACCATTGGATTTTCTTCTATATCGACCGATTCGATATCCTCTAGTGAGAGCGAATCTTCTTCTTTAAATGATAGCCCTCTGGATAATGATTCTTCTTTCAAGAAACGCTTTGTGTCTTTTTTATGATTAGCATTAAAAACACTATAATTTCCATGAGCGAGGATATCTTCATCTCCAACATCCTCATATACAGCGAGGTCACGGTTAATTACTTCTCCGTATAACACCTCTCTATATTCCCCATGAGTGTCTTCAAAGACATCAAAGTATTTGTCTTTATCATTATCGAGAACGCCACCTAAATAAGTTACTTCTTCTTTAGTGGGGTCAATGATGTAGTATTTTCTTTCACTGACATCATAGATGGAAAATCTTAACGAATTGGTAAGATTGTTTAATCCAGCAAGCACTTCATCATAGTTAGCTTTTGGATTCTTTTTGACATATTTGCTCGCTGTAACTTTATTTGCTTCAACATTGCTTTCAAAATATGTCGTAAATGGATCAACACTGATATAAGCATCATCATCACACATCAAATAGATTGATTGTTGGAAGAATCCGGTTTCAATTCTTGATGGATCATATGGAATACCGCTACTTGGGAAGAAACTTGAATCCACATATTCATAGAATGATGGAATTGGGTTTTCTTCGTCTTTCCATTTGTAGTCAAACATTGAACTAACAGGGGCGAATGGTCCGCAGTCATTTAAATCTTTTTCGGTGATTTCACTCTTAAATGAATCCAAATCATCAGATGTGGAAATCACTAAATTTCTTTCTCCTCTAATGCCGACTTCAAATTGGTCGACATTTAACTGCGTGCCCGCAGCGAACCACGCGATAGAAAAAGAAAGTGAAAGACTGGCCAATGAGATTAAGCCAGTGAACGCAGATATAATAACTTTACGAATTTCCATTTTTGTTAGTTTCTATTAATCTGGAACTTAAGATTAAGATTGAAAGCGTGGTCGATTTCTTCATCGATAACCACGTGATCCCATCCTTCAAGCCAGATGGTTAAATCCAAGTAAGCATTGCGCTTACTATTATCTTCGTCTGTTGCAGTTACGCAAGCTGGAATTCCTCCGGATAGACTTCCTCTATCATCGATAGGATAGATGTCATTAACACCTTTATATTCCGCGTATCTTGGTCTAATTCCGGCAATAAAATCGGAATAAGAATAGTCATAAACATCCATATTCTTCTCGTGCTTGGCATAGAATGTTGTAGCTTCGGAAGAAGTATTACCTGTGCCATTAATATCTTCAAAGTCTGAATCACTTACGATATGAGTGGTCACTAATGAGCCATCATAATCACCATAAACGATTTCTTCACCGTGATCAGTGTCATAATAATCATCGTCACCAGAAAGGTTTAATAAACCAGCAACTGCGGTTCTACCATCAGTGGTCTTATTTGGATTGAGAATATATCTCTTTCCACTTGAAGCAGATCCATCGATAAAGACTCTTAAAGCTTCAACGATATTTCCTGCACCACTAGCTTTAGAGGAAACACCAGAAATCCAGATACTTTGGCCTTGCTTATAAATGCTAGAACCACCACTATCTAAGATTCTGAATGCTAATTTGATTTTGGTGTATTGAGTGTGTTCTGCTGTGTGTGTATTAAGAACATAGGTATGAGAAGGAGCTTTGTAAAGAGTAAGATCGTTTCCTACGTTCTCATCAGCGATATTGGTTGTATAGTATCTAGAAGTAACTGGTTCTAGTCTATCAATCGCATATCCTGTTTGAGCAAGATAGGCTTTAACTGCGCTAGCTCTAATTCCGGTTCCTGGATCGGTGAAGTAAATATGCTTTCCATCAACATATTCGTATGTAAGACCATAGTTGATCTCCATTTCGTGATGGTTATCAGCTGTTTCTTCAGCGGTCGCTCCAGCCCAATAGTCTCTTTCGCAAACTAATCCAGCTTGGATAAGTTCACCTTCGCTAACGGAAGCACCGGAGTAAGTCGCAGTGGCTCTTGTAGAATAAGCAAACCACGCAACTGTGCCTGAGACTGTGCCTGCAAACGCGGACACAACTACAATCGCGAGCGCGCTAATAAAAAATTTGAAACCTTTTGATCCGCTCATCCTACACTCCTTTCTTATTTATTAATAATGTTTAGATTTGCGCCGGCAAAGCCGCACACACGTATATGTGTGCGACCTTACCGATAAATTGTCGTTATCTATTTTTTTGTTTGTTTGAATTAATTATGTTCAACGTGTGCGTCGCAGGAGAATCTCATATTGACTCTGAAAGCAGAACCAACATAGTCTTCATCACTCCAAAGAGCGCTTGGTGTTCCACCTAATTCTTGCCAACCTTCGAGGTAAATACGAACGGTGAGGCCAACTGGGGTGCCATCAGCAGCAGTTGTGAAGAGTTCAGTACCAGAAATGGCATATGGATCGCTGTCATCAGCTAAGTTAGCTGGATCGAGTTCGGTTGATTTTGCAACTTGAGCATCATCACCATAGAGGCAGTAATGAGTTGTTTCAACCCAAGCGGAACCATCCCATTCATAGACTTTTTGATCAGCACTAACACCAACCATGTCGCCAGTGGCTTTAACGGTGATTGCATCTCTAGCAGCGGTATCAGCAACGATGCCAAGCATGTTGTATTCGTATGCTTCTTGAACATCGAAGACACCATCATTATTGAGGTCTAATTTACCAAAGACATTAACATCATCACCATGGGTGGAATATGTAATATCATTTGTTCCATCGAAGCTAACACGGAGAGCGTCAGTAATATCTTCTTTACCAGCAACAACGATGTTGTTCATTTCAAGATCAGATAAGTAGACTTTCTTAGCTAAGAATGTATCGTAGTCGCCAGCAGTTCTAGAACCATTGACATCAACGACTCTGAATTCAAGATTGAGTTCAGCAAAATCTAAAGCAGATGCTGTACCCCAAACGGTCTTGCTTTCATATTGATAAATTGGGCTCTTGTAGAATGTGGATGCAGCAGCGTTAAGAGCTAAAGCACCAGAGGTGACTGGACGTAAGTTGTAGTCAGCTTTGCCACGAACCATAGCGAGGTAAGATTGAACAGCGGCTAATCTTAAGTCAGAAACCCAATCAGTAGCATCGGCACCGAGGCAAACTAATGGATAGTATTTATCAGCGGCATCAGCGGTGGCATCACCATCACCAGTTGTGGATAATGTGTAGGCATAGGTACCATCGTTTAATTCGCCAGCACCAGAAGCATCGGTAGCACGGGTGTAATATTTAACACCATTTTCGAAGACTGCGCCATTAGCAACGGCTGGTCCAGCTTCGGCAGCGATAGCGCCTAATCTAATTTGTAAGTTTTCTGTACAGTGTGCGGAAGCACCAGAGTATGAAACTGTTGATCTAGTTGAGTATTGATACCATGCAACAGTTCCAGAGATTGAACCCGCGAGGGCAGCGCCCATGGCGAGAGCCATTGTAGAAACGGCTATTTTCTTTAAATTTCTAATTTTCATATGCAGTTATTTCAACTCCTAATTTAATTGATGCACCGATAGGTGCGAGATGTTGTGCACTTGATTGTGGATCATATCCTTCTAACCAAGTGACGATTGTATACCTTCTAAATTGTCCCTTATCTAACGTTTTGCCGGTGTATTTAACAGCGGTCGAATTATCGTAGAAGTTTTTTGCGAGTGGATATTCATCGGTTTCCACCATCGTGGCGGAATTTGGTCTTTGGCTAATGAATTCTTGGTTTGTTACTTCTCCAGTCTTAGTAACATGGACTGTATCTTCATCGCTACCTTTTGGTTTGGCGTACACTTCGTAATTGTGTTCGTCATCTAAATCATTTTCATAAATCATGACTCTTATAAGATCTGAGATGTAGATATTTCCTGCTCTAGTTGGATCTGCAACTTGGTCATCCGTTAGCTTAACTTTGAGATCATATCCAGCAAATGAAGTTCCAACATTTTTAACGAAGAATGTGTACTTGAGGAAGTTATAGGCATCAATGTTTCCTTTCGAATCATAATGCGAAGCTCCATAAGTGTAATCGAGTTCTTCATTATCAGGTTGCTTTTCGAGTACTCTTGAGAATTGATATTCATCAAACTGTGGTACTGCGCTAAGTCTTAGGAATGACGTTGTATTTGTAAAATCAGATCTTTCGGATAACGTTAAGGCCACTTCCTGGTTCTTTAACGAAATGGTGAATGTACCTGTGTAACGTCCTAGGAATGCAACGATGGCTAGGGAGGTTATTCCCATTGCTGATATTGCTGCAACTACCGCGGCCGCTCTTCTCCTCGCTTTCTTCTTTACATATACTTTGTCATACATAAGTTTTTTTACCTCGAAGGTATAAATTTGTCCCATGGAATGAAACAAAAGCCAGTGCCTATCATCCAATACATTGGCGGGATGTTTCATCCCTAAGGCAACTGGCTATCTTTGTAATAAAGACCCTGTAGCTTTGCGTCGCCACATCGCTGTGGCTTTGCTTTTATCTCGTGCATATCTTAACATGACTATTTCAATCGTTCAATAGTTTTTTTTAAAACTTTTTTATACAAAAAAGTGAAGTTCCTCAATTTGTTAATTATACATATTCTTAATAAGGAAATGCCTGCATAAAAAATAAAAGAAAAGAACGAATTTTTCATCGTTCTATTTTTCTTCATTTTCTTTATTGAGATCGTTGAGGAGTTCTCTTCTTAACGCTTCTTTTTGTTCTTCGGTCAAGTCGTTAACTTGGACAGGTTCTTTCTTAGTGGATTTTCTAACAAAGACTACAAGACCAATAATATTCGCTGCTAGTAACACAAATAATGGAATGACAAACACCCAAAGGTAGAATGTTGTGTTCTTTTGCAAATAACCTATAAATGTTGATGTATCTGGTGGAGTATCTGGGTTTGCCGCTGTCTGAGCTAGCATGATAATACTCACTACAAGATCAAAAACAGTGATGGCAACATCTAGCACGATTAGGACGATTAGTAGTGGCTTTTTAAACTTCATACAATAAAATCCTTGGATAAAAACCTAGTGATATTCTATAGCATTTTCTAAATAATGCAATGTATTTTTATTTCTTGATTAATCAAGAATATTTTTTTTATAACCTTCAAAGCGGAAAAAATATAAAAAAATCACCCCGAATTTTACATCCGAGGTGAGTTTATTTTTGATGTTATAGATTATGCATCAGCGACGTTATAAACACCGAATTCCATTGATGTAGTAACACGTTCATAAATGGTTTCTTCATCGTTGGTGATGTTTTCGTCAGTACCTTCGTACCAAGCAACACAAGTGTATGTCATGGAAACGGCAGTATTTTCAGCTCTGTGGAAATATCCAAGGTAGTTGGAATATCCAGATAAAGCAGCGGCTTTAGTGATTGTTCCGGAGGTTGGAACGGCTGTTGTATCAGCACTATCCATAAGGACTTTACCAGAACCAGCAGTAGCTGCACTTCTAGTTCCATTGACGAATTGTGTGGTTTCGGTGCCATAAGCGGTACCAGCGAGATCTGTATCAACACTTAATCCATCAACGAATTGACATTTTGCACTGGTTTGTCTATCGGCCCAAACTTTTGTAAAACCAAGGGAATTGGCTGGAACAGTGGTTGGAACAATGGCAACTCTGAATGCTTTACCAGTGTCATCTGGTAATTCTTTGTAATATGTTGTACCTGCAACTAATGTGCCTGGAGCAGCGACTGTTAATTTGTCATCGGTATAATAACCGGTTCCGCTTTCTCCACCAACGGCTTTATAAGCTTCGTGGACCCAAGTGTTGGAGCCTAAGCTTAAGAATAAGCCAACATCAGATGTAGGATTTGCGGAGAATCTCATTGTAAATGTGATTGTCCAAGTAAATGCTGTGTAGACATTGGTTTCTCTGAGTAAACCATAGGACGCATCCCCAGTATAAAGAGCACTAGCTAATGGGATAACTTTTCCGACTTTCTTGCCTTCGGCATCAGGAGCAATAATGTCCTGTGTTAAGGAAGTGTGATCGAAAGAGGCATCAGTTAAGACATGTGCACTGTTGGTAACGGTAATTTTCTTGTTTTCGTTATCAGCAGATGTACCGAGACCAGCGCCAAGTGAAGCTTCAAGATTATCTTTAGTATTAACAACCGCGAATTCGCCTGCGGTGAATGAATAGGTTCTATTAGCAGTGAACCATGCAACGGTTCCACTGACAGAAGCGGCGGTTGAGAGAAGTAATAATCCGAGAGCTGGCACAATAATTTTTGATTTTTTCATTTTCATATATTGTTTTAGTCTCCTTAATTCAAACGACAAAATCATTCAACTAATCTTTTTTATTAAATTGAATGGATGATAGATTACGATTTTGCATCACATGTCGCCAATCAAGATGGGACTTCCTGATCGCTTTCGCTTTGCACTAATATTGTAAGTTTTTTCTTAATTTAAAGTCAAATATTTTTTTATAAGCTTTGCTTCTTGTTGATTTTTTTATATTTTTTAATAAAGAAAAACTGGCGTTTGCCAGCTTAACTATTTCTTTTTCTTTGTGTGTTTAGCGTCGCTTTCCGCTTCGTCTTTAATGTCTTTAAATTCCTTGCTATCTTTCTTTCCTTCTGTCTCATTGTAGAAGTTAACGATGATACTGGTGATGATCGCAACGACGACAATTCCATATAATCCTAAAATCACTGTGAGGATTCTTCCGGTAGGAGTTTCAGCAGCAAAATCACCAAAGCCAATGGTGGTCACAACAGCGAAACTATACCATAACGCATCTGGAAAATTATCTATTGTTGGTTCAATCCTCATTAAAACCAAAGAAAATGCGATCATACTAGCAAGGAGTCCAAAGAGAACTTCTAAAGCGTATGTTCTAAAAATAATCTTAATTAAAACTTTGAGTTTGAGTTTGGAAAAGGTGGCCGCCACTACTTCAAAGATTGCTGACGTTGCCATTAGTGTACATTCAATAGTGACAACTGATACTGTATTAGCGTCAGTAGGGATTAATAATCCGACCGCAGCAAGGACTGCAGCGAGAATGATAATTGAGTTAAGAACAATATTTCGAGGTGAAGAATCACCAATAATTCTAAAGATTCGACCAATAACTATAGTTAAACAATATAATCCTGCGGTTAATGAGAATAGATATTCATTGCTTTTTGCGTATAAAACTATGATTCCTAGGGCTACATCTAAAATGAATAAGACAGCAAACCTTGCGAAGGTGATCTTATTTGGTTCTTTAATAAACGTAATGAGTCGAATAACACCAAGGATAATAAATACCCAAAGAAGGAAAAGAGTGGCTTTATCTAAGTCATTTTCTGAAGCATAGGTGATTGTTAATAATGAAAGAGCAATAACAAGAATGGATAAAGTAGCTCCAATAATTAAGGAGATTACTCTTACTACAGTTGGATTATATTTGCTTGTTTTTTCCATAATTAATCGACCACCTTTATATCATTATTTCTAATTATACTAGAAATATCCTTTTCTTTGATAATTAAATAGGAAAAAAGAGGGCTACCCCTCATTTAAATCCTTCTTGCTAACTTCAACGAATTGATCTTGATACTTTAGGAAGATATCGACAAGTTTTGAATCAAAGTGCGTTCCTGATTCTTGCTTTATTATCTCAATCGCTTCATCGATAGGAATTGCTTCTTTATAACATCTTTTTGAAATAAGTGCGTCAAAGACATCGGCAATTGACATAATTCTTGCTTCAAGAGGAATTTCTTCTCCCTTTAATCCTTTTGGATATCCACTTCCGTCCCATCTTTCATGATGGCAAGTCGCGAGATTAGAGGCAAAATCTAAATACTCTTCATCAGTGATGTTGCTTAAAATCTTTCTAACAACATTTCCACCTTCAGAAGCATGTTTTTTCATTTCTTCATATTCCGCAGGTGTTAATTTACCTGGTTTCTTTAAGATTTTATCTGAGACAACAATTTTACCAACATCATGCATTGGTGCGAGTGTAAACAACAAAGAAATAAAGTGATCATCGATAACATTGGAGTACACGCCATCTTTTTTGGCGTTCTCTGCGATTAATTTAACATATAAACTGGTACGCGCAACATGTTCTCCTGTTTCGATATCACGGCTTTCAATTAAGTTAGCTAATCCGGAAATGATGTTTTCCTGCATTGCGGACATCTTCTTTTGATGAGCAACTAGTTCAGCTTTCATATCTTCTTGGACTAAATCGTTATAGTAGATGTAGCAAATCGATGATCCGATAGCGATGGCAAGATATGCGACATTAATCTTAAAAATACTCATTGGAATAATTCCAGCAACAAGTACAACCATAATTGCAATGATGGTAATCGCATCACGATGTCTGAACTTTCTTCCAACAAAGAATAAAGATACGACAAGGTAACCTAAACTTAAAACATATGATAATCCGTACAGCACTAGGAAGAGAGATCCTCTTTCGTACCCAGTTTCAGTAAATGAGAACACCCAACCAAATGGTGCGGCAATAGTTTCAATTAAAAGATTAACTCCAAAAAAGATAATCGCTATACGTCCTTGATAATTTAATCCAAGGGCACCAGTGAAAAGCATTGCAAGGACAGGAGATAAAGAGAATTGAATGACTGTTAAAATTGTTAATGGGATAGCGAAAATCTTATCATAATATCCACAGTGGACCGCATATTCCGCCGCAGAATTAAACATAATGACAAGGAAGGTAGCAATAAACCATTCTTTTTGATTCTTGTTAAACCCAGAGTAATGTAAAACATGGAACGTCATCGCCAACATCAATAACTCGGTAATAATGAACGCGCTAAGATAAAATGTCACTTATTCATCCTCTCCTATAAGAATATTATGCACGCGTAAAAAAGAATAGTTTTTTTAATTTATCTGATTGCGAGATAATTAAAAGTTGTATTTTTCTCTTTGCTTTTTAATCACACCAGATTTAATGATAATTCTTGATACTATTCCCACTATTACACCTGTGATAATCGCAAATATAGCGATAAATGGAAGATAGAAGATGACATATGGTGTGCCTAGATAGAATATCGCAACAATTATTTGTCCAATAACATGAAAGATTGATCCGATAACACTTACCCCTAGAACAGAGAATTGCTTGATAAATAGATAAAAAAGAATCATCACACCTAGGGACAAGAAAGCGCCAGTAAAAGACATCAAAAATCCCATCGATAAAAAGGTTCCTCTAATAAAACTAGCGAGGATAACACGGCATAAATTAACAAAAATGGCTTCTAGTATGCCTAATTCATAAAGGGTGATGAGAATCAAAATATTAGCTAATCCAAGCCTCACTCCAGGGATACCAATACTCGGAATAAAAGACTCAACGATAGCAAGCACTATCGCTGCAGCGGTAAGGATAGCAATCAAAGTAATCTTATGAACGTTCATTATCCTAACTCCGCATCATTTAAGGATTTGCCTTCTATTATGATATACACTTCGTTATACGCACATATGATAGGTTTATTGCTTTCATAGACGTATCCCATATGAACACAATCTTGGTGAGGACAATTCGATTCAACAATAGCAATCCCACCATTATAAGTATGAATATGAACTTCCCCATGGGTTCCTTGAACGAAGTAATCATTCTCTTCTTTTTTAGATAAATCGATAACTTCTTTAACATCATTTTGAACGTAGACTTTCGCAATGAGATTCTTCTTAATAGAAGAAAAACTAAAGATAATTAAAGCAATCGTCGCAATTAATAGTAAAGCGGCAATTAAAAAGATATCGTTTCTTAGTTTCTTCTTATCCATTAATGATATTTGACCTCGATGTCTTTATTCGAATAAACAATCTTCTTATCTTTGATAACGATGGTTTTGACATTTTGTATTTCTTCTATCTCTTTAATTTCATCAACACTGTTCATCATCATCGAAGTAGATAGGGCGTCTCCTAGATATCCTTTATCTGAGATAACAATCACTGCGTCATAGTTATTAATCGCACTTCCAGTTACTGGATTGATAATGTGTGAATAAGTGACGTCATTAATCTTTACTCCTTGAGTGGACACTCCTGAAGTCGAAACAAAACAATTCTTAAGTTCAATATAAGCATTAGTTAAATCATTAATACCAATAGAGAATAATCCACTTTTATTATTCTTTTCACCAACAAGAATGCTTGATGATCCAGCGTTAACTAAGTAATGGCTGATATCTTTATTTTTAAGATAAGTATAAACCTCATCTAGCGCATATCCTTTAGCGATTCCTCCAACATCAATTTCCGCTTCTCCTAGACGCTTAATTTTGTTGTTTTCATTAAATTCAATGGAGGATACATGCATTTTTTCTAATTCTTCATTAATTATTTCATCACTTAATACTTCGCCTTTTTCTAATGATTCTTTCCATTTTTTAGATAAAGAACCACATAATGGATCAAAGTATGCCGCTCCTTCATTTTTAACACTAAAAGCTTTATTTAGGAGATTATATAATCCATTATCCACAACAACTTCTTCATTCGTGTGATTGATCGTATAGACATTATGAACATCTCTACTCCGGTAGTTATCAGATAATTTGTCGTAACGAGTGAAGATTCCTTCAATATCTTTAAGATTGCCACTATCTCCCTCATAGAGATTAATGTTAATCATCGTATCAAAACAAAAAATCTTGCTATTAACAATTTTAGTTTGTGAGCAAGATATTAAAGTTAAAAGGGGAATGAAGAGAAGGAGTCTTTTCATCATAGATGAACCTTAACTTTACTCCCATCCTCATTTGGATGTTTATCTAAATAATCAATAATTGGTTGGAAGTTAGCATCTTCCTTCCCTGGTTTACATTTTTTAAGATTTTCTTCTTTTCCAGTGACAATTGCTTCCGCCATCGCCTTACATCCCGCGTATCCGCAGGATCCACAGTTATAATTTGGAAGTTTTTTAGCCACTTCTTCAATTCTTTCATCTTCTTTGACGTGCAAAATTTTCGCTGCGATAGCAAGACCGAGACCAAGTAATAATCCAAGACCTAAAAGGATAAGTACTGCCCAAAGTATTTCCATGATTATTCCTCCTCGTCTTTCTTTTGATAAAACTCACAGCCTTTATTTTGACAAGCTGAACAATTCTCTTCACTGATTTTTAGTTTTTCACAACCTTTTGGTAAGGGTGTTCTCTTATAGAGAATAAATGATACGATAAAAACCGCTAATAAGATAACGAGTATGGATATAGAAAGAATTAAATAACCAGTTTGATTCATAAATTAATACCTGAGAATAATCCTTGTAAACCCATAAAGGCTAACGCCATAATTGCTGCGACGATTAAAGCGATTGGTAATCCCTTGAATGCTTTAGGAGTGTTCGCTGATTCAAGTCTTACACGAATGCAGCTGAATAAGACAATAACGATTAAGAATCCAATCGATGTTCCTAACGCATTAGCGATAGAATCAAGGAATGTTAATGCTTGATCTGTATTGCTTTGAACGACACCTAAAACCGCACAGTTTGTGGTAATTAAGGGGAGATATATGCCTAAATTCTTATAAAGTGTTGGGGAATATTTCTTGATAAATAAGCCAACAAGTTGGACAAGAGAAGCGATGACTAAGATATACGCGACAGTGTCCATGAAGGCTATGCCTGCTAATTGAAGTAATTGATATAAAGGCCAACAAATAAGTGTGGCGAGCATAATAACAAAGACAACAGCTAAACCCATACCTAAGGAAGATTTGACTTTCTTAGATACGCCTAAGAATGGGCAAATACCATAGAATCTTGATAAGACGACGTTATCAATTAACATGCTCGATATAATAGCGAGAACGAAAGTTACTAATATCTTCATCATTATTTGCTTTCACCTCCACTACTTTCCGCGGCCATCTTGGCTTCTTGCTGCTTTCTAATCTTTTCTTGTTTTTCTAAATTGCTCTTAAGTTCCGCTTTTCTATTTTTGATAAAAGCGATAACCGCGAGAATTAAAGCAAAGACAATAAAGGCACCTGCAGGATTTTGGAATAATGATATTTCATATCCTTTAGGAATAATTTGTAATTTGAAATATGGAATGAAGGTAAAGATTTTTCCAAAGGAGAACGCTCCTGTTCCAAGAATTTCTCTAAATACGGCCATAGTGATGATTGCTAAGGTATAACCCAATCCCATTCCTAACGCATCAATTAATGAATCGAAGACTGTGTTTTTACTCGCATATGCTTCCGCTCTACCTAAGACAATGCAGTTAACAACAATTAAGGAAATGAAAACTCCTAATGTTAGATATAGTTCTGGAAGGAAAGCATTAGTGAACATCTTCACAATCGTCACAAACGTGGCGATGATAACAATATAAGCTGGGGTTCTAATCTCTTCAGAAATAATCTTTCTTAGTAAAGAAACCAAGATGCTGGAGCAAACTAAGACAATGGTAAATAAGATACCCATACCAATCGCAGCTTCAACAGTTTTTGTCGTCGCTAAAGCAGGACAGGTACCGAGAATCGAAACGAAAAGTGGATTCTCAGCAAGAATGCCTTTTAAGAAATTACGTTTAGTAAAACCTTTTTCTCTTTTCATCTTCTACTTCCAAATCTCTAATATCACTTCGCTAGCTTCGTTAATCATATCTCTCACTAGTTTCGCACCATAAGTCGCACCACATTCAACATCATCTAATTCCTTGCTTCCCTCGTTTAATGGAATAAGGTAATTATCTTCTAATGTTGAAGCGTATGTTTGTTCGTTGATAATGACATAAATGCCACTGAAGGAATAAGTCATTCCAAATCCAACAAGAAGGGAAATCTTTCCATACATATTCGACCCTGTTGTTCTTAATGCATATCCAAAGAATTCATCGTTTGCTTTAACGGTGTATGAATAATTTACATATGCATATCCATTATCTTTTAAATCTTCCTCATCTGAAATCAATGAATTATTTCCAAATATTTCTTTAATTCCTGCGGCAATTCTATTCTTCTCGTTTTGAATAATACGATCCTTGGTAACAAGGTTAGTCACACCAATAAGAACTGCACTGATAGCAGCGATTGCGCCTAAAGTTATGGAAACGATGACATAGTGTTTTTTACCCATGATAAACGCCTCCAAATCTTATAACTAAGAGAACCGTTGTGCCTGAAAGCAAAACAATAAGCGACATCGCTAAAATGTTTTTCCAGGTATAACGTGGATTGCTCCATTCGTAGTGATCTAAGAACACCGCGACCATATTAGCGATGAGGATGGAGAATCCAACACCTTCTGGTAATGCGGCAAAGAAACGAATAAAGATTGTCATTACCGCAGCGACCATACCATAGATAATGCGTGATGGTGAATTTATCGGACTTGTTACTGGATCGGTCAGCATGAATGCTGCAGCAAAGAGGACACCACCACTTAACAAGTTATAAAGCATGAACATAAATGGATTAATTTCTTTATCAAGCATGAAGATTGATAATCCAGCGATTAATGAGAGGAAAATAAATGTTCCTAAATATGAAACAACAATGCGGAAATCCGCGCTTCTTCTAATTAAGAGATAGGCCATACCAACGAGAATGGTAATCTTATATACTTCACCAAGAGTGCCTGGAACTCTTCCAAGGAACATATCTAATAATTGATATTGACTGATATTTGAAAACGCTCCATTAGCAATCATTCCTAAAGGAGTAGCTCCGGCAACTGCATCTGGAACTGTGTAATACCATGTTGGGATAACATTAACATATTGTGATCCAAAGCAAACCTTCGCAAAGAGCATTCCAACCACAGCAGGATTAAAGATATTACTTCCAAGTCCACCGAAAACTAATTTACCAATAACGATACCCACTAATGCACCTACAATGACAGCGTATATAGGAGCGCCAGCAGGCATAATAAGAACAAATATAACCGCCGATATCGCTGGAGCAAGGAAGTTATTAATTGTTATCTTTCCTTTATATGCGTAAGCAAATCTTTCTTTGAAAGGATGTTTCATTCCGTCTTTCGGCATCATGTTTTTTAATCCGACAAAAACGAATTCTGAGCCAATCATGATGAATAAAGAAATGACATAGAATATCAAAGTGTTAATCGGATAAACGATGAATGAAAAGATTAATGTCGGGGCAAGAGCGATTAAAACATCAATCATCATGCGACTGACATTAGCTTTTCTTCTTAAATGTGGTGCACTTTCTTTGATGATGTTCATAATTTCGCGATAATCTTAGCCTTCCTGACATAGTCAGTTACTTGAATCTTTGAGGTGCACGTGTATGCGCATAAACCACATTCAATGCATCTCAAAGGATTGAGAAGTTTAATTCTCTCTTTATCTAAAGTCTTAACAGCGTTCATAATTTGAACTGGTTCAAGATGGACAGGACATGATAATACACATGATCCGCATCTAATACATGGTTCTTCCTTATAGTTTGTTTTGTTAAGAACAATAATTGATGTCACTGTTTTGGTGATGATGCAATCATCGCTTGGGACCGACGCTCCCATCATTGGACCACCTAAAATAAAGACTTTTTCTTTATCTGGATCTTTATACCCTCCACATAGTGGTAATAAATCACGAATTGATGTACCTACTCTAACGCGGAAGTTTTTCGGGAAGTTGATGCCATCTCCGGTAACCGTAACATTTCTCTTGATGACTGGCATGTTATATCTAATAGCTTTATAAATGCCTACAACTGTTGAGACATTGAAGTTCATCACTCCACGATTAGAAGGGAGTTCTCCTGGTTTAAGTCTGATTCCAGTCGCACTTTTAATCATTTCCACTTCCCAACCTTGAGGGAAATAGTTACCAACACAGCAAAGTTCAATACCGCTTCCAGCGTATTCTTTTAATACTTGAGTGTAGACTTCTTTGATATCACGATATTTCGATTTAATACAAATCTTTGCTTGATGGCAGTTAAAAGCCTTCATGATGTATTGAATTCCTTCCATAATTCGGTATGGGAATTCAAGCATTAAACGATGGTCAGCGGTAATGAATGGTTCACATTCAATTCCGTTGATTAAGATAACCTTAATTGGTTTATCAGTTTTAAATTTGACATGAGTTGGGAAAGATGAACCACCTAAACCAACAGAAGCACAGTCTTCAATGATTTTTGTCATTTCATCTTTAGTGAGGGCTTCTATTTCTTCAGGAGTGCGGATTCTTAAACTTGAATCAAGAGTGTCCTTAAAATCATTTTCAATCTTAATGAAATCTGTGAGTTTTCCATTACGGTGATAGTGCTTTTCTAAACCAATATATGTTCCTGAACATGTCGCATGGATAGGTTGATCAAAGAATGGACCATGACGCATTCCAATTACTTGGCAAGAATTAACATGGTCTCCTTCTTTAATGTAGAGTTCCGCTTTCGGACATCTAGCGTTGGCCATAGCTAAATAGAGATACTTTGGTTTCGTGTATCTAATAGCTGGAAGAGAACCAACCAGCTTTTTGGTATCTCTCATATGATTAGTTCTAGCAATCATCTCTCTTCTTTTTGTCCGTAATATTTATCTTTACCGTGCTTACGGTAATAATGTTTATCTTCTAAAAATTTATCAATCTCACCAAGGTGAGGATTAATTGCTTTGCTTTCCATCGCTAAAGCGCATATATATTCCAAAATCAAAGCGTTCTCAACCGCTTTAAATGCATTTTCCCCCCAGGTGAATGGACCGTGGTTATTCACAAAAATACCAGGGCATGCATATATATCTTTAACACCTGTTAAGCATTCATTAATGACTTTTCCAGTATTCTTTTCATAGTCATTTTCCACTTCTTCTTTAGTGAGTTTTCTTGTCACAGGAACTTCACCTTTAAATGAATCAGCGTGCGTTGTTCCATAGCAAGGAAGAGGGAGACCTGATTGAGACCTTGCGGTCGCATGGAATGAGTGAGTGTGCACGATCGCCTTAATACCTGGATGTGCTTTATACATCTCAATATGGGTAGGTGTATCGCTTGATGGATTGAGATTTCCTTCGATGACCTTGCCATTTAAATCAACGACAACCATGTCGGATTCTTTCATTTTGTCATATAAAACACCACTTGGTTTAATAACAATATATCCAGTTTCATCATCTTTTTCTGATACATTACCCCAAGTTAAGATAACTAAACCAGCTTTTACTAAAGCGAGGTTAGCTTGATACACTCTTCGTTTAAGTTCTTCTAACATTATTTATGTCCTTCTTCTCTCACTCTCAAGAGTGCTTTAAAAATATCAACATCATCAGGGGTCGTTAATTTAACGTTCTTTTCTGAACCTTGGGAATAATAGACCACTCCACCAGTTTCAATAATCATCGTACATGTCGCAACAGAAGATGTAATACCCATAGATAAGGCTTTTTCGTGCATCTTCATGAATAAACCATATTTCATTGCTTGTGGAGTTTGAGTTCTTTTTAATTGATGACGTGGATAACTTCCATTCGCAGATATATCATCTTTCGACACCATCATCGCTTCTTGACATGGAATGACTGCGACAGCGTTCCCGTGTTTTTCCGCAGTTTGAATACAGTCGGAGATAATATCACTAGACACCATTGGTCTAATCGCATCATGGACAACAATGATATCCTTATCATTTGCGACACCTTCTAATGATTTGAGTCCATTGTAAATAGATTCTTGACCTGTTGAACCACCATTACAGATAATATCAAGTTTTGTGATACCAAATTGTTTAGCATAGGCTCTTAAAACATCGTGCCATCCTTCGACACAAACAACACAAATCTTATCGATGCTTGGGTGTTTTTGGAAAGCCTCCAAAGTGTAGACAATAATTGGTTTATCATAAATCGAAATAAATTGTTTAGGGATGCTTTGTCCCATTCTTTGGCCGACACCGCCAGCAATAATTAACGCTATATTCATGAGAGATAATCCTCCGAACTACATACATGATAATTCTATCATGAAGAAAAATGATATTAAACACTAAATAAAAGACCTCGTTTTTAGTTAGAAACGAGGCAAATAATTTATAGATAATCGATATTATTTCAGTTCATCTTCTTTGACAAATCCATTTGATCCACCCGAAGAAGATATCTTAATTCCCGCGAATAAAACGGCTTTCTTTAAGCAATTAGATAAATCCATTCCTTTGTTATAGAAATGAATAAAAGCAGAGAATAAAGCATCTCCCGCTCCTACTGTGGAAGCAATGCCTCGAGGAGCAATTGCGGGTTCATAATAATACTTATCTTCACTTCCAATGTACATTAATGCGCCTTGACTACCGCAACCACAGACAATGATATGGTTATGATATTTTTGGTAGATAAGCTTCATGAAATCAGCTTCTCGATCAATAATCGCTTCATTTGATAAGAAGAGAATATTTGAATATTTCACGAAAGCATCATTATATGCATCTTCTAAAGAAGATAATACATGCACATCTGAAGCAATAGTTACTCTATTCTTATGGAAGATTTCGAGTAGTTTTCTATTGAAATTGACGTTGGTTAGGACCGCTAAAGAATAGTTGTTTGGCTGGATAACATTTTCATCAAGCGGTTCCCTGTCTTGAAGGTCTTTTAAATCGCAGTAGATTTTTCTCTTTCCATCTTTGTCTACGAGAACGACGCTTTCCGCCGTCTTTGTGTTTGGATAACTGATGAGATGAGAAATATCGATATTATTTCTTTTTAATTCAGTTTTGATAACTTCACCATTAACATCATCACCAATGATAGAAAGAAGATCAACATCACTGCCAAGCACTTCTAGTGCTTTTGCAACATTATATCCCACTCCCGAAACGCAATTCTCCACTCCGAAAAATGGATATTCAATTGGGGAATAATTTATAGGGAAAGAACCAACTTTCAAAGATGTTTCAATATTGATTAAACCTGAGACAAGAATCTTTTTCATAATCTATTTCTTCCAATAAAAAGTGAATAAACGATCAAACGTAAACCCAACGTTTTTGTAAAATTGCTGATTGGAAATAACATATGTCACTTTCGCGCCTAATGACTTAGCGCGATTAAGACATTCGTAGACCAACGCTTTTGCGATTCCTTTCTTTCTAAATGCTGGAATAACGCATAGAGGTTCAAGGTATGCATAGTCGGTTTTATTATTATACCACAAAGAGCAATAACCAACTTTTTCTCCACTCTCATCGACTGCGACAAGACTCAAGAATTTATTAAAATGTGGGCGAACGCTACTAGTTTTCTTATTTTCCGCCATACATTCTTCCTTGTTATTTCCATGGTCAAATCCTTGCCAAAAGAGCCAAAGCATTTCTTCGAGATGTTCGTTTGGATTAATCTCTTCAAGATGAATACTACTAGGTAATTGATAATAAAATTCTTTATCTAGTTTAATAAGAAGCATTGTTTCTGTTTGTTCATTAATGACAAAACCCTGCTTTTTAGCTTCCTCTATTTCATAGAGTGAGTTATTGCATATAGAAATTCCTAATCCGTTTTCACCTCTTAGATTATCAAAAGCGTATTTTAATAATTCAGGATATAGAGATTGATATTCAAGAAGCGCTCCAACAAAGGCTTCTCCAAAATAGTGATCATAAATCGCAATAGCGATTAATCTTCCATTATCAAACCAAAGTCCAATTGAATCTATTAATTCAGAATTAAAATCAGGATGACCCATCATCCATTCAAATCTAGCCCAGTTCCAATGAATGTGATCTTTGTTATCTCTGTTGAGTTCAATGAAAAAATCACAAACAAGTTGATAATCTTTAGTTGAATAAGTTCTAAATGTCATACCTACTCGAGGCATCTTTATGTTGTTTTTTGGCTTTATACATTTCTTCATCGCTCTTAGCGACACCGCCTTCTAAAGAAATGCTTTTATCCATAAGTGTCCAGCTACCTACAGACATCTTTAATTCAAATTGAGGGTTTCTAAACTTATTAATTGATTCATTAATTCCATCAACAATTTGCTTGGCTTGTTCTATATTAGTGTTTTGAACCATTGCGATGAATTCATCTCCACCCATTCTAAATAGATATGAACCTTTTGGTAAATTCTCTAAAAGAGCATCTCTTGCATAGCAAATGTATATGTCACCAGCGTGGTGACCAAACTCATCATTGATTTTCTTTAAATCATCACAGTCGGCAGAAATGATTGTCAAAGGATACTCTAAATTAGGGTTCTCTTGATGAATCAATTCTTCAAAATACAAGCGATTATAGAGTCCGGTTAATGGATCCTTGATTAATTTTTCTCTTAATTCTTGTCTTAATAATTCGGATTCAGTGACATTGTTTATGAGAGCAATGATGCCATACACCTCATCATTTTCATTCGTTAGTGGCTCTTTAATGATTTGGAAATATTCAAGTCCATCTTTGCCATCCTCTTTGATAACATAGGCTTGTCCTTTTTTCGATTCAATTACTTGTAAATCCGATTTTCTCGCTAAAATAGCGTTTTCTTTATTTTTACGGACATCGAAATCCGTCTTTCCACGGATTGATTCGTAACTTTCATCAATATGATGCCATTTTTGAGAGCAGAAAACATATTTTCCATTTTTATCTTTAAGATAAATTAAAGAAGGGAGGACTTTAAGCATATCAGAGAAGGCATCAAACGAGATGGATTCAGATAATTTGATAGAGTTATTCACCCTTGTTAATATCGTTCTTTCACTATCGCTAGTTAAAACGATTCCCATGACTGGGGAATTAAGATATCTATCATCTTTTTCCATCAGCTCTAAATCAGACAAAAGTAAAACTGGAAGGGAAAACATGTAATTATTTCGTCCATGTATTTGCTTTAATATCATGTCGATATTTTTAAAACTCGATGGATTATCGACAATAAGAAGAGATAAATAACTGAATGATTCATCTAATAGTTTTCTTGTTTGATCAAGCCCACACGCTTCCAAAATTTCATATTTCCCATTAAGTATTTCCTTGATAAAAGAAACTCGAGGAGAGCCATAATCAAAAGCAATCGCTAATTTCTTCATAAATATAGAAATATTCCTAGTCGTTATTATACTAAAAACTGATGGTTTATAGGAAATGATTTACTACTCACATATGCGAAATAAGTACTTAGTGTTGAATATAAGATAGGAAAAAGTTGCCAGATAACAGCAATTAAATTCTTAAATAATGATATGTATCTCCATTAGATTGGATTTTTTAAGATGTTAATCAATCAAATCTCATTCGTGGGTTCATTATTGCAAGACTTCTCCAAATAATTCCCTTTTCTTTTAAATATTTAGCCTTTAAAGCCCACATCTCGTGGCAAGATCCCATCCCTCTGGTTTTTCTATTTTTATCAACCATTTCTTCCACTTCATCAATAACCTCAAGATACTTATCACTCATCTCGATAGGGTCATTTTTTAACGTTCTTCTAGATTTCATTCGTTTGTTATAGATGTTTAGCAAGGTTTCGTCATCGATAATCCCTTTTCCCTTAAGCATTAGGAGGATATCTTCACAGTCATCATCAACATAATAATTTCTATCGTGGAGAACTTTAGAGTAAACCTTTTCAATATCATGAGGAATCATCTTGCCATATTTATCAAAAAGCATTAAACCAACTTCTAACGATTTTTTGTTATAAATCGCCGATAAGGATAATCGACCAATCATCATATATCTATCCGCGATGAATATCAAAGTGTCATAAGCATAGGAAAGTGATTCTCTAGAATCATCGAGATTATTTAAAATGAGATCAACCATAACTTCAAGATGAGGGGACGCTAAATAGCCTTTATATTCTCCGTCAATCTCGCAGCCATTAATTATCTCAACCAATTTATTAACATCATTTATTATTTCTTGTGTCATAAATTACGTTTCCACTCTTCTCTCGTGATTCTATATACACGACAAACATGACCATCTTTCGTTGTGTATAAATGAAGATAAGTCATCCCGTTTGCTTCCGCGGTTTTATAAGAGGCAACATTATCTTCGTCCATATATGAATAGACTTCATCAA
The DNA here is from genome assembly GCA_017447305.1 of Bacilli bacterium. Classification (GTDB taxonomy): domain Bacteria; phylum Bacillota_I; class Bacilli_A; order RFN20; family CAG-826; genus RGIG3315. Next base: position 41,165 of record JAFSNY010000003.1, read on the forward strand.
AATCAAAATGGGTAAAGAAATAGTCTTTAATTGCCCTAGTAACTTCTTTTCCTAGACCTTGTCGATGATAATCGCGTCTTAAATGGTAGCCAATCTCAGGTTTCCATTCATCATCAATTATTTGCATTGAAACACCACAGCTTCCAATCATTTCGTTTGTGTCTTTATATATGACCGCCCAAAGTCCAAAACCATATTTTTGATATGACGACTTACACCAATTCAGCCATTTCCAAACATATTCATCATCATAAGCGCTTCCATCACGATTTCTGATGACCTTTTTAAGCGCATCAAAATCGTCGTCGGTAATTTCTCTAAGAATCAATCTATCTGTTTTTAAAATAATCTTGCTATCCATATATTAGTTTTATTCTATCAAATGTCGATTTGATAATCAAAAAAGGGCCACGAAGGATAAGCGAAACGCATGAAATTTATTTCATACTTGCCCCAACCCATGAGATTGTTGATTTTGCCAATGTTGTTGGCTAAATCCTCACAAAATCACGCATTTTAAAACCTTACAAAAACTTATTTCAGGCGTTAAGTCATTGAAATTATCTCCTTTTCTCCAAAATATTTGGTCACTTTTTTATGCTACTGAACGAATAATCCTATATAATAATTGTTGAGGAGTATCATATTTCAATTCGTCTCGAGATGCTGATACTGACTCAGTTGTACAGTTTGTTAACGCTAGGACGTTTAGT
>JAFSNY010000026.1 GCA_017447305.1 Bacilli bacterium
AATTTCAATGACTTAACGCCTGAAATAAGCTTTTGTAAGGTTTTAAAGTGCGTGATTTTGTGAGGATTTAGCTAACAACATTGGCAAAATCAACAATGTCATGGGTTGGGGTAACTATGAAATAAATTTCATGCGTTTCGCTTAATTTTCTCATTAATTTGATATCCATTTTTATTATTTCTAGATATAATAAACACGTATGTTTAAAGAGTACCTAATTCAAAACTGGCCTTTAATCCTCATCCTATTAGCGTTTGTAATCTCTCTGTTTACAACAGTGTTTTTAAATAAAAAGACGATTATTCGCATGTATATTTTGACCCTTGCGATATTTTTATTATCAATCGTGGTCTTCGTGGAATTCTATTTTGCTGAGAAAGCTGAATATCGACTCGCTCGTTTAATACTCATGTCCATAAGATATAGCGCCACTCCATTAATCATCGCTCAAGTTAGTATTACATTCGTTAAAAGAATGCGTTGGTTCGTCTTTATTCCTGCCCTTGCTTTAATTATTGTAAATGTAATTTCTATTCCAACCGGGATTGTTTTTAGCATCGGAGAAAATAACGAATTAGTCCGTGGTCCAGTATGGTTGATTCCATACATTATGGTGGGATTATATAGTGCATTCCTCATTTATTTACTAGTTAAACGCAGTAATAAACGCTTAATGGAAATCGTTCCAATTGTCTTTTTTGCTTTCGCTTTAGGTTCAGGATTAGTCTTACCATTTATCTTCCGTGATGCATATGCGAATGTCTTCTGTTTAATCATTGCTATCGCATTATTCGCATATTATGAATTTACCGTTCTTCAATTAACAAAGAAGGATTCTTTAACTGGTCTTTTAAACCGTCATGCTTATTACGCTGATGTGAGTAATGACCCAAAAAGTATCAGTGCTCTTATCTCTATTGATATGAACGGACTTAAAAATATCAACGACACCATCGGCCACGCTGCTGGTGATGAAGCATTAACCACACTTGCCCTATGCTTTGCTCGTCCATTAAAAAGCAAACAATCGGGTTATCGAATTGGTGGAGATGAATTCATTATTGTCTGTCGTAAAACATCTAAAGATGAAGTATTAGCAATTGTTGATAAAATCAAGAAATATGTTTCAGAAACGCCATATACATGTGCAATCGGATATAGTTTCAATCTCGAGGGAGATAGACCAATTAGTGATCTCCTTAAAGAATCAGATAAGATGATGTATCTCGAAAAAGAGAAATACTATTCTCAAACTGGTAACGAAAGACGTAAAAGTTAAAATGTAAAGGCTCGCTGAGTGAAGCGAGCTTTTCATATAAAACGATTTGCTATTTTATTAGGCTTCCATAAAGTAAAATATAAGTAAATAGGGGATATGTGTATGGAAAAACTAGATAGAAATACCGCTTCAAGAGCGTTGAGAGATAAGATATATTCTTTGGAACGTGATTTAAGATATCTTTCCGGAATTAAGTGTGTCGATATTAGATATTATGACACCGGTTATTCAAGCATCACTCTCCGTATGAAAGTAGAATTATATGAAGACGCTAGTAGGAGATGGGTGGAATCAGATATTAAAAGAAAAGTTGAATCATTTGTTAGTGACATGATTCATGAATTAAGTAGGGATTACGATACATCTTCTTGGTACAACCCAAGAATTTGGTTAGATATTGATTTTGAAGGTGGAAAATAGGAAGGGAGTTTTTTTATGTCCGCAGCCCCTTGCAAATGTCCGTGTTGTGGTGATGAGGATTGGAATCTTGTTTCTACTGGTAAAACAGGTTTTGATAGTTCTAAAGCAACACTAGGAGTTCATTTATTTGGAATAGTTGGCTTAGCCATGGGGAGAGGGGGCAAACCAAAATTAACTTTTAGGTGTTCGAAATGCGGATTTGAACACGATTATAATGAAATGCCTTACGAGGATAGTTATTATACCTCAAGAGTTGAACCGATTGATGAGGAAGAGTATAAACGTCAAAATGCACGCAATGAGATGGCGCTTTCAAATGGATACATTTCCCGAGATACTTACATGAGATACAAAAAGATTATCCAAAGTTCCTATCAACTTTATTGTGAAAAATACAAAAAGTTGTCAGTTGAAGAGCGCGATAGGAGAGTTGAGGTCCAAAAAAACTTGCGTCAGAAAGGCGTTATTTCTCAAGGAGAATATGAACAAAGTATCCGAGATCTTAATAGAAGATGTGTGGATTATGTCGAGCCAAAGCAAGAAAAGGCAGATAATGTTGAATCTCTTACCGAAGATCAAAAAATTGAAATGCTCATAAAATATAAAAAACTTCTTGATGATGGGGTATTACGCTAGAAGAATATGAAAAAAAGAAAAAAGAACTTCTTTTTGTATCTTAATAAATAATCGCAACCCCCAATTCATTCACAATTAAACAAAATCATGATTGCTTTATCTTTATAGCAGTCATGTTTTTTGTAGCAATTTTTTTAAGAAAGTGAAAAAATATTAATAGCGTATCGCTTATAGGTATAGTCCGTGCATATTGAAGAAGTTGCTATTGCTAATGGCGCCAGTGTTGTCATTTTAATTATCTTATTAATTAGTCGTTGGATGACTAGACGCCACACCCGTCTTGAAGATCGTGTTTTCACTATCTTTATCTTAATTAGTATTTTTGCTCCAATCTTGGAGACAATTAGTTTTTTAGTTGATGGTAGAGCGGAAATGTTTTTTAGGGTGACTAATGTTACCGTGAATACTCTTTTATATGCATGCACAGCGACCGTTTCCGTTCTTTGGGTTTTATATTCAGATTTGCATTTAAACCATAATGCCAAAAGATCAAAAGCGCTTTACGTTCCTCTTTTAATTGTGTGGGGAGGACTTGTTTTAGCGTTAATTCCTAATATCTTCCTTGGATTTTTCTTCTCTTTCGATAGCAATCATGCCTATGTTAGGGAGATACCAGGTTACATTTTCTATGTTTACCTTATTAGTTCGTTCGTTATCAGTATTGTTATTTATATCAAAACCCATCTTAAACATGGAGAATCGCAGTTCTTTCCAATTTGGATGTTCCTTTCACCTGTAATCATTGGATGTGTCATTCAAGTTATCTGGTATGGAATCTCTTTAGCGTGGCTAGGGTGTGCGATTGGTTTATTGGGAATACACGTTAATATTCAAAGCAAACTATCTCTTGTTGATGATTTAACAGGGTTATATAACCGCTCTTATATCGAACATAGATTAATTGTTGCTAGAGGCAACTCTAGATACGTATATAGTGGAATTATGCTTGATATCGATTATTTTAAAGAGATTAACGATTCGTTAGGCCACTCCGTTGGTGATGAGGCAATTGTTAACGCTGCTAATATCCTTTTAAACATTTCGGATCAAAACTCTTTACCATTACGCTTTGCTGGTGATGAATTTATCATATTGATTCAAATGCCAGTGAATAAAGCTGACCAACTAGAAGCGAAAACCATCGAAATAAAAGAACTTATTCGCAAAGCAACCGATGAATTCAACAAAAATACAGAGGTATCTTATCAAATTGTATTCTCCATGGGTCATGCTTTTTTTGATAAAACAATGACCGATGATAGCTTCTTCCATGAAATGGATGTTGCGATGTATAAAGAAAAGCAGCAACATCATAAAGAGTGTCAATCTAAATTAAATATCATCAACTAATCCTTTATATAAGCAAAAGTCATTTATATTCTTTATATTGCTAATATAAAGTCTTTTTTCTATAATGGAGTTGCTATAAAAAGGAGCTAACTATTAAGAAATCAAGTGAAAATAGTCAGTTTCGTAAAAAAGTGTGTTTATAGAGTTGTTAGCACACTTAAAACAGGATGTGCTGATGAGAATCAAAAACATCCATCGTTCTTTGAAAACTATAAATGGTTATTAGCTAATTACAGCTATTTGGTTTCATCGTATGGTTCGTTATATTTGAGGATATGATAAATCACACGAGTAAGTTTGTTCGAAACATGACCAATTGCAATATTATATGATTTGCCTTCAGCGCGTTTCTTTTCATAATATGCTTTGAATTTTTCATCGTATTGAACGATTAATCTAGAAACTAAGATAATTGCGTTTCTAAGATAAGGTGATCCCTTCTTAGACATTGATAATCCCTTAGCTTCATATTTTCCAGATTGATAAACCATCGGATTAATTCCAGCATAAGCAACTAAAGAATCAGCTCCATGAAAATTAGTAATATCACCAATTTCACCCATAATAGTGCAAGCGGTGATTGGTCCCATCCCTGGAATCCAAGCAAGATTCATGGCATTTTCAACAACAAGAGTATCCATTCTATCAACCATCATTTCTTTTTGAGAATAGAAGAGTTGAAGTTGACTGGCCAAAAAAGAAATAGTTATAGCGTCACTTTTGTTGAAATGTCCAACTGTCTCTTTAGCGAGATTAATAAGATTATCAAGGGTATCAATTTTTCTTCCGCGATTATCTAATTTGTTATAAACATCATCTAATGAGCGTTTTCTAACAATCATATCTGGCGTTGGATATAGTCTTAGATACTCTAAGCAAGCTGCTCCCTTGACTTTGTCAAACACCTCAAAGAATTCTGGGAAAACAATGTGAAGCAATCCGGTTAAGCGATTAATGGTCTTGTTTATTTGCTTATTGAGATGATTCATTTCTCTTCCAAGTGATTTCATCTCCAACATAGTGTATGATGGTGGCGTATAGGTATAGAGTTTCTTTTTCTTCTCTGATAAGAAGTTACAAATGCCTTTCGCATCAATCTTATCCGTTTTTGCATAATGGATAACCTCTGAATGCTGAAACATATTGGTTAAGATCGGATTAATGTGAATTATCTTGTAAGCCTCAATCTTAGAAAGATAATTAATTAGAGTTCCTGAATAAACACCGGTCGATTCGATACCTATACTTACTTTCGAATCTTTCCAAAACTTTTTAGCGGCCTCAATCTCGTTAAGAAGTTTTTTATATTCAGTTTTGCTGTTATGGATGGTAAATATTCGTTTAAATATTTCGCCTTCCTGATTCATGATGCAGACATCGTGTTTATCACTAGCCACATCAATTCCTACACATATCATAAATGTGTCTCCTTTCTGAAAGCGTGCATCTGAAACTACAATCTTTTACCGTGTGACCTAGTAAACAACCAGTGTCGATATAATAATCAACCTGTAACTAACTAATAACCATTTATAGTAAAAGTTGCAGCTATACCCTCCTAAAACCAGTCAATAATAATTGCTGTTGGTTTTATGGAATAGTCTGCAACACCTTCCCTTGAATACTAATCCAATAAAGGAAATAGATTCAAGCATAACCCAATATAACAACTCAATTCTTAAGAAAGGATTAAGTACTTACAAGGGGGTTATTTGTATAGTACTAGGTATTTATGAAAGGTAAACTATCTAAACTTTTAATATGTATTGGCCTTGTCTGTCCTGTTTTATTTGCTTGTGGAAACTCTGCTAAACCATCTGATAGCAGTAATTCTACGACAAGTGAATCCACCCCAGGCGGAACTAGTGAATCCACCCCAGGCGGAACTAGTGAAAGCACTCCAGGAGAGACAAGTGAATCCACCCCAGGCGGCACTAGTGAAAGCACACCAGGAGAGACAAGTGAATCCACCCCAGCGGGAACTAGTGAAAGCGAACCAACTGGAACTAGTGAATCAACTCCAAGCGGAACTAGTGAAAGCTTTGAAGACAACACCGGTGTCCCTGATTATGAAGGTGACACTAGTAGAGAAGTTGGTTACATTGAAAATGTTCCTGTCGAAGCCTACAGCGATGAACTTATTGCTAAAGCCAAGAGAGTTTTAGCTAAGAATTCTAGCTCTGAAGGTTTTGCTGATGAATTCCTTAGCTACATGCTTGAACTTAAAGTTGGTGAAGAACTTGCTTCTGCATTCTTTGATTTCTACGATTCAGCTGCTTCCATGACTTCTAATATAGAAACATATGCAAGTGATGAATTCGTTGACGTTTATTATGGAGCATTAAAATTAATCAATTCATTTGATTTACACAACCTCATCCCATTACTTCAAAGAATTAATAGGGAATATCGTGCAGAATATCAAGCTAGATATGATTCAATGACAATGGAATCTTGGTATAACCCAACTGTCAATGGACTTGATTATTCAAAATACCAAATGATCATGGATATTAATGAAGAGGTGAAGAATCCTCTCATTACTGAGAATCTTGCTGGATTCCCAGCTGCATATGCTGATTATTATTACTCAGAAGCAAGCATTGCTAGATTTGAAAGTCAAAAAGCTAGTTATAAAAACATCGCGGAAAATGGATACATTATCCCAGAATGTGTTATTAACTTCGTTGATAGCCACGCTGATATAGCTAAAGAGCTCTTAGTCAAAGACTGCAAACTTCTCGTTGATGCTTACGCCACAATCGCTGCAGACCTTATGCAAGTATTAAGTACCAACCTTACTAACGATTCGCTCGATTTCTGTACCGAGTACGAATATGAAGCTGAGGGATATGATTATACTTATCACGGAGCTCAATACTTTGAACGCGATAATTCAAAGATGAACTCTGAAATCATCAATTTGCTCTTCGAACACAAAACCACAATCTTAGGTGTCTTAAAAGCAATCTTGATGGATGCTAAATTTGGAGATTTTGTTTTAGATGCTATCGTTGATGTTGCTCTTCCACTTATCGTTGGAAGCCGTGAATTTGATGACGAAACAGCAGCAAAATACGATCGCTTTGTTGCAAGAGTTGAATCCTTAAGTGGCGATCACATTGCTGCTTTAGCATCATTCTTACTTAGAGCAGCCAATCAAGCTGAAGCTGAAGATTTCATTAATTTAATCCTCGCTTCAAATTCTGGCGGTATTGATTTAATCTCTTTAGGCGATAAATATCTCGCTAAAGTTAACGAAATTATCGCTAGCTTAACCACTAATGAAAAGTCATTAATTCTCGAATTCATGAGAATATTCGGAATTGATGTTTTTGATGAAATCGCTACATTAACGACTATCTTTGCTACTAAAGATGTCACTACCGAAGATGGTGCTATTGCTTTCCAAAGAGCGTTAGATGAATGGTGGCACACCCTCTATGAAAAGATGGATGATGCACTATTCAGTATCTTTGGAGCCAAAGGACGTCAGGGTAGTGAAGTTAAACCATCAGAAGAAGTTACTGACCTCTTTGTTCAAATTGACAGGGTAGTCTATCAAGGAGACACTTTAACTGGTGAAGATTTCTGGATCCGCTATCAAGATAACAATACAGGTGTTTATTTATCCGCTGCTGGTGTCACTTCATGGAATGATCAAGTTTCACAATATCAAGCAGAACTTGATGCGATGGATGCTGATGCAAGAGAACGTGATCCTGATTACACCGCTAGATTAGAAGTTTTAGCGGAATTAACAATTACTGATTTTGCTGTTGAAATTGATACTTCAAAGGTTGGTTATGTTCCTTGCGCTGTTACTGTAACTATTAAAGGTGAAATTAGGACATTTGGTTCAACCGTTAATGTTAAGGTGAAAGACTTGGTAAATGTCTTAAGACCAACAATTTACTACGAAGGAACATCAAAATATCGCTTAGATAGTTCTAAGGAATTATGGCCTGATTATGTTTTTACTAAAGGTCAAGAAGCCCATTATCAAGAATATGATTATGATATTGGAGAATATGTCAATGTTACAGTTGATACCAGCAAAGCTGGATGGAATGTATTTGCTAGATTGCAAAGAAGAGACGATGGCAACATTCTCTATGTCGCAGTTTATTATGTTGCTGATCCAGAAATAATGGAAGCGCACCTCACTCGCTCATATACTTCTACCGGATGTTATATTGTTGGAGAAAATTCCTTCCGCAGCAACCCATCATATGATAATTGCTATAGTGTTGATGGCATGGAATTCATTAGTTATGGCTATTTAGATTTTGATGCATCTTATGTCGCAAATAAGAAAGCTGGAGACTTAGTCAAAGTCACTGCTGATGGAGCTGATTATCAATTTGTTGTTGTTGATGAAACTAACTTAGTTGTCACTTCAAGAAGAATAATCTTAAACGAAAAATTATCTGAAGACATCGTCACTCCAGTAACAAAGAACGCAGTTTTATACGAATCCCGTTCATATGAAGTGAAAGTTGGAGACACCACATATCGTTATGGCTCCAGTTCTATAGTCGAGCCACAAGCTATAGAACTTACTAACTTCACATACATTAATAGAGTTGCTAAGTTTACATACGCTGGTAATCAATATTCATTTGCCTACGACTATGGTTATAGTTACTAAAATCAATGTTTAGGTTATTAAACGTTAATAAAACATTTAATACTAGAAGGACCAACGAGATATCTGTTTTAAAGGATGTCTCGTTGTCCTTTCCTAATAATGGACTCTTTGTCATATTAGGACCTTCTGGTAGTGGAAAAAGCACCCTTCTTTCTTTGATGGGTGCTTTAGACACACCAGATAGTGGTAAAATCTATTATAACGGTTATAATATCAATCATTTTTCAGAAAAAGAGAAAAACCATTATCGTCAAAATCTAGTTTCTTTCATATTTCAAGATCATAATCTTATCGATTATTTATCTCTTCTCGATAACGCTTTACTTAAAAGTGAAAAAAGTGAACGCACAGAAGAAATATTAAAAAAACTAGATATCTATCATTTATTAAAAAAGAGACCAGAAACATTATCTGGTGGAGAAAGAGAGAGATGCGCGATTACGCGCGCTGTTTTGGCTAACAGTGAGATTCTTCTTTGTGATGAACCAACCGCTTCTTTAGATAGCAAGAACGCTGAAAATGTCATCAGTATCTTAAAAGAAATCAGTAAAGATAAATTAGTTATCGTTGTTTCTCATGATGAAAAACTATGCGCGAAATACGCGGATAGTGTTATCTATATTAAGGACGGAATGATTAAGCAAGAAGACAGCTATTCGAGTGAGGCAAAGACATCATCTAATATCAATAATAAGAATAAAGTTTATCGTTCAAGAATCTTTAAAAAGGCTTTCCTTCATATTCGTCATAAATTAAAAGAATCGCTTTTTCTCGTCGCTTTATCAACGATTGCGTTTTTCTTTGTCTCGATGATTATTGGTTTAGCTAGTGGAAGTCGCGCGATTGTCACAAAAGCGGTCAATGAACTTATTCATCATTCTCCTCTCACTATTTCTTCCTATTATGAAAATATCTCCTATATCGATATTCTCAATAATGATGAGCCTATATACCATGTAGGGATTAATATCATGCAAGACACAAACATCGTCGAATCTCTTCATAAAAACATTATCACTGATGAGCTTGTTGATTATTTAAAAGAGGATAAGGAAGAAGATACATTCTTCACGACTAATAATGATCAATCATATTCCATTGTCTACGAAGAAAATGGCTCTTATCGCTTATTTGATAGTCAAAGCAATAATTCGTTGAATGATTATATTGAGTCATTTTTTGGTAAAGACTCATTTATTAATAATCTCGTCTACAATGAAACATATTTTAAAAAGGAATATAACTGGATAGAAGGACGCTTCCCCATAAATGATAATGAAGCGGTCTTAGTCTACGCAAGAGGCCATTCTGTCACCGCGGATATCGCTAAAGTACTAGGTTTAAAAGCGGGAGATGACCCCTCAACAGCGTTAAATAAGACAATTCATCTTTGCAATCACGATGATTTATATTCTGTTATCGACACCAAAGAAGTTACCGGTAGATTCCTTAAAGATAAAGAAACCCTCGCTCAAGAAGGATTAGATTTAAGAGCGATAAGCAACTATTTTGTTCAATACGCTAACGATTATTATGATGGTAATGTTAACGGACAAAAAGATGCTCAAAAGAAGATAAATGCATTATTTAAAGATGAAGTTGAAACAAAGACCTTGAAAGCATATACAAAATTACAAAACTCTACGAAGTTAGGCAAACTCATTGAAAACAATAAAACCGATGATGTTAAAATCGTTGGAATTGCGGAAATACCAGAAAAGACACTATTCCCACATAATCTTAATGGAATACTAATTCCAGAAAAGAAATTAGAAGCTGTTAGAGAAAGAAATTCTCAAAGTGAAATCGCTAATGAAATTGATAACCACATTGTTTTAGAAGATTCATCATCGACAATCAATATTCCTCATATCTATGGTTATTTAAACTTTGTTGACGAACACGGATTCGATTCAATTGAAGATTATATATTGTCTTTCATTGAGTTTTTCGAAAGCCGTAAATTCTTCTCCGTTAACAATGAAATATCATCCATTGAAATATATAATTCTTCTCCAAAAATTAAAGATAGATACGTATTAAAAATTCAAGAATACAATAAATTAAAAGATGAAGCGTATGAACTTAAGTATCTTGATTTCTCTGTTAAGATTACCAGATATTTCAACCAATATTTTGCTATTCTTGAAAGCGTCCTTTATGTAATATCAATTACCACTTTGATTGTCTCAGGAATATTATCATTAGCCCTCTTATTCAGCATGGTTTTATCTCGCATCAAAGAAATTGCTATCTTAAGGTCCAGTGGATATTCAAGAGGGTACGTCTTCTCTCTTTTTGAAATAGAACACACAATTTTAGGACTGATAAGTGGAGTACTCGGTGTTGTTTTGTCTTATATCATTGCTCCTCTTGTTAGACATTATTTTGCGTCAACTAATACAGACCTAGCTCTTGACAATATCGTATTAATCCTCCCTCATTGGAGTGTTATCATCATACTCTTATCGATAGTGGTTTCATTCTTAGCGGCGTTTATTCCGTCCTTTATTTATTCAAGAAAGAAGCCAATCGAATTGTTAAAAAGGTAAATTATGACTACTGAAGAAAAAGTTGAAAGAGCATTAGAACTATACGATCAATATTCTCGTAGTTCAGGCATTGAATTAAGAGGAGAAATCCTCCAACTTTTATTATCTGCAACAGAAGAAGGAAGCCCTCGCGCCCCTGGTATCCTCGGCGATTTTTATTATAGTGAAATGAATATAGTTGACCGCGACAATGAAAAGGGCTGGGAATATTATGAACTCGCTGCTAGTAGAGGAGATGGATATGGTTTTTACATGATGTATATCAGAGAAAGCGTTCATGGAGACCACCTCAAAGCCACTGAATACCTATATCGTTCCGCAGAAGCAGGAACGTATCCATATTCAATGTTAATATACGGAGAATCCCTTTATCATCTAGATATCGTCAAAGGACTAGAATGGGTGAAAAAAGCCGCGGAAAAAGGATGCAATATCGCATATATCGTTTTAGCCGCTATGACAAGATATCAGCCTTACGTTAAAGATCGTAACCAATCATTTATTTACTTACAAAAAGCTATTGAATGTGGTGGGTATGTCGCTTATGAAGCCTACTATCTCATGGGCTACTATTATGATTTTGGTGTTGGCACAAAAGTAAATCATAGAGAAGCCAGAAAGTATTATAAACTCGCTATCAAAGCGGAAATGTATGAAGAAGAAGCGATAGGAATGATTGGCCGACATTATATCCGTGGACTAGGTGGATTAAAGCAGGATTTTGATAAGGGAATCAAACTTCTTCTAACTGCTATCAAGAAAGAAGCGTGCACCCCAGACATCTATCTTGAACTATCAAACTGTTATCAAAACGGCAAAGGTGTCAAAAAGAATTTGAGGCTCGCAAAGCAATATGAGACGCTCGCTAAGAAAGCGGAAGAAGAGTTTTATCGGACGTTTATCAATAGGATGATGAACCAATAATTATCTAAAGATTTCTCATCGTAAAAAATATCATTATCTAAAAAAATATTGGGTTTTTGCCGACGATTTTTGAAATAATATCGTTGGTTTTTTATATTTCTTGGGGTAAAATATTCATTGCATGAAAGGCTAATCTTTTATGGAGAAGAAAAAAGGAAATAAAATTATTGTATGGGGTATTATATTCTTCACCCTCTGGATGATTCCTTTTTTAATCCTTTCTGTCGCTTATCAAAATGGTCCAGATGATTTAAAACGATTCGCTATTTCTCATGTCACTAACATCAAGGAATATTTATCATTTGCCCATTTCGCCAACTGGAAAGAAGTCTTCTTAACCATCGGTTGTTTTTCGATAGTTTTATGTTCTGTCTTAATAATCTTCCTTTGGTTTATGTATAGCATCAAAACCCATCAAAAAAGGAAAGTTATGGGTTGGATTATCCCTGTTATTTTCCTTCTCAGTGGTTTAGAAGCTGCCGCGTCTTTCTACCCATATAGAGGCGCGAACGCTAATGTTGCAGCGACTTCATATTTTAATCTAATTAATACAACTTCAGTTCCAAATATTGCGAAGGTTGGAGTTTTTGCGTTATTATTCTTTGCCTTCCTTGCTTCTTTATTTGGATTAATCCTTGCGATCACCGTTATCTCTCGTTTGATTAAAGTCGTTCGATTAGAAAAAGAAGAAGAACTCACTGAAGAACTTGAAAAAGCCAAGGAAATCGAAGAGCAAGAAATCAAGGAGGAAGAGGAACTTAAACAAAAAGAAGCGGAAAAGCATATAGAAAAAGAAAATCTTGATAAGGTTGAGATGATTGATCTTATTCGTCAAATCGTCCGCGAAGAACTTGATAGAAAAGGCTCTGTCCCAACCCAAATAGTGCAAAACTTCTACGGATACACTCCTGAAAGCATTAAAGAGCAAAATGTTGAGGACGTCACTGAAGAAATCGTAGGAAAGGTCAGCGAGGAACTTAAGAAAGAAGAAACAACTATCGCTGAAGAAACCATTAAAGATGAAGCTGCTGTCGAATCAATTGCTGTTGAAGAAGTTAACGGTGAGAAAAAACCAATTATTCGTATTCCATTCCAACAAAGAATGATTGATGCGGATAAGGAAATGAAAGCTAACTACAACGAACTTAAAAACGAATTACTTTCTTGGGGACTTAAATCACGTATCTCTAATTCTGGTGATACATTTAGACTCCACTGCAAGACATACTGCAAACTTACAATCGCGGGAAAAAGTCTCAAATTATACCTCGCTCTAAATCCAAAAGATTACGATAGTTCAACTCTTCCCTTCCAAGATGTTGGAAAGAAGAACATCTATAGTGAGATTCGCTTCGCCTTTAAAGTTAGAAGCGGATTATCGATGAGAAGAGCGAAAAACCTCATTCGTGATGCTTGTGAAATCGATAAATTAGAACAAGACTCCGTTCAAAATATCGATTGGGCGGAAGACTTAAAAAACAATTACGTCGAATCAGCCGTGGATGATAGTGAAGAGTCATTATCAGACAAAGAATAATTAATAACATTTGGAGCGTCCCATCTTATAAAGGACGCTTTTTTTATACGTGCGAATTGTTGATATATGTATTTCTTTATGATATGTTTATAATCACTCGGTAAACTATACCAAGAAAGGAGTTGGTTGGCTGATGCCGGACCCAATATCGTGGACGTTAATAGGAATTTGTCTATTTTTTTCATTTTTCTTTTCCGCCTCTGAAACCGCATTAGCTTGTTCCAACCGATTCAAGATGCAGATTAAAGCGGATGATGGAAGTCACGCCGCTAAGACTGTATTAAAAGTCATTGATCATTATGACCGTGCATTAACCACGGTTCTCATTGGAAATAATATTGTCGCTATCGCTATCTCGTCATTATCGACGATTCTTTTCGTCAAATATTTCGAAAAAACCGGGATGGCGGATTATGCCGCACTTATTTCATCAATCATCATGACCTTTGTTGTCTATATCTTTGGTGATGCATTATCAAAAACAATCGCCAAAAGTATTCCAGACACATATTCGTTAATTGCTATATATCCAATCTATGGATTAATGATTATCCTTTATCCAATTACAATCCTTTTCGAACAGTTAACTAAACTTATCAATAAAATCTTCAAAAACAAGAATGAAGAAGATATCACCGAAGAGGATTTTGAAAACATCGTCGAAAAAGTATCTGATGAAGGATTATTTGAAGAAGAACAAAGTGAAATTATCCAATCCGCTTTAGATTTCTCCGATACAAAAGTTAAAGAAGTATTTACTCCAATCGAAAACGTTTTTGCGATTAATATCAAGGGTTTAACTCATGAATCTCTTGGTGAAATATTATTGACCACTAAGTATTCCAGAATTCCAGTTTATAACAACGATTACAACCATTTCGTTGGGGTTTTGCATGTAAAAATCTATTTAGAGAAGTTCATTAAAAACCCTAAAATCTCAATTAGATCAACACTCGTTAAACCATATTACGTCTCACAAAACATCAACATTGATGACTTATTCAACGGCTTCAAAAAACATCACACCCACCTTGCTTTAGTTACCAATAGAAATAAAAAGGTCATCGGCATGGTGACGATGGAAGATGTTTTAGAAGAACTTGTTAGTGATATCTCCGAACCAATCCAGGTGAAAGGAGGTAAGAAGTAATGGCGTGGTATTTTTACTTAATCGTCGGAATATGCCTTCTCTTCTCAGCCTTCTTTTCTAGTGCGGATATGGCGTACGGAGTAGTGGACCACTTACGATTAGAGAAAGAAGCGGAAAAAGGGAACAAAAAAGCCAAAATAGCCCTTAAACTCGCTAAAGATTATGAATTCACCATTTCCGGTATTCTCTTTGGCAATAACGTTGCAAACATCTTTGCGTCATCTATTGTTACCATTATCGGAACAGCCTTAGAAGCTAAGTATAACGGCTTCCATCCAGGTGAATTAATCATGACCATAATTTTAACTGTTGTGGTTATCATTTTCTGTGAGTTTATTCCAAAAATAGTGGCGAAACGCTATAATTTTGGCTTCGCATTAGCCTATGCCTACCCAGTTTCCTTCTTTAAATATTTGACCTTTATTTTCGTTAAACCAATCTCTTTATTATTTGAACTTGTTGGTAAATTATTCACCAAACGTTCCAAAGAAGAAGCGAAGATTGATGAAGATGTTCTTTCTGAAATGGTGGACGCCATCGAAGAAGAAGGTTTATTTGAAGAATACGAAGCCGATGTTATTAGATCCGCTATTGATTTAAACGATATTCAAGCCTTTGAAATTATGACTCCACGTGTTGATGTCTATTTCTTCAATATCGAAGACGATATCAATGAAGTGATTAAAGAAGGGGAAATATTGAATTATTCCAGAATTCCTGTTTATGAGGAAACTGTTGATAACATTATTGGTATCTTACCAGTAAAAGCGTTGACCCCCTACATCATTAAACATGAAAAAATCAATGTTAAGGACCTCTTATACCAGCCGATAAAAATTCCTCGTAATCGTCAAGTTTTAGACCTTTTATCTGAGTTTAAAGAAAGCAAGATTCATATCGCGATCGTCATGGATGAATATGGTGGCACTGAAGGTATCGTCACCATGGAAGATATCTTAGAAGAAATCGTTGGTGACATCTTTGATGAAAACGATGAAATCGATGAAGAATATATTGAAAAAGGCAAAGGCGTTTATATCCTTGATGGTGGAATGAACATCGATGACGCTTTTGAACTTATCGGATACCAGGAAGAGGAAGACTTTGAAACTGATTATTCAACCATCGGTGGTTTCTGCCAAGAAATCTTAGATAGATTCGCTAAAGAGGGCGATGTCTTTGATTTCTCTCATTATCGATTCACCATCTTAAAAGCTGATGAATTTACAGTTGAAAAACTCAAAGTAGTTGACCTCGAATGGAAAGAAGAAGAGGATGAATAGGTTTGATTAAATCAAGCCTATAAGATAAAATCTAAATATGCCTTGGAATACGAAGATTAAGTTAGAACCACGTGGTGATCATGATCCTAAATTTGATCCCCACAATAAGACTGATAAGAAAATATTATTAGCCGTTATTATTTCTGTCAGTGTTTTAACTGTAATAGTGGTCGGATTATTCCTTTTGTATTTTTTAGTTTTTAAATAATGAGTATTAAAAAGTATTTAGATAAGTTTCCTGACTTAGAAAATAAAACAATTATTGTAACAGGCGCCAATGCAGGTGTCGGTTTTGAACTATGTCGCCACCTTCTTTATAAGAAAACTCATGTCGTTATGGCGTGCCGTAACGCTATAAAAGCTAACGCGGCAAGAGAAATACTTTGCAAAGAATTCGATAACCCAAATGTTGATATTTTGCTTTATGACCAAGCATCTTTTGAAAGTATCGATAATGCCGTTAAGATTATCAAAGATAAGTATAAAGATTTCTATGGTCTAGTTTGTAACGCTGGATTACTTGGTCCAATAAAAGGTGGAGAATACACCAAAGAAGGCTTCCCTGTCACGATTGGCACCAATTATCTAGGACCCTTTTATCTTTATAATCAACTATCTGATTTTTTAAATAAAAGCGAAATTGAAAGAAAGATCGTCTTTCAAGGATCTATGGTCTCTGACATGAAAACTCCAAAAGGCATGGATATCCTTGATGATGATTATTCCCAGTGGGCAAAATATAACCTTTCTAAGAAGTGTGTGGAATGCTTGTTTAAGTATGCGTGCACTCAAAATTCGAATGACAGGGTCGCTTATCTTCTCTCTGAACCAGGTGTCACTAAGACATCATTATTCAGGTCAATGAGCTTCATTTTCCGCACCGTGGGAGGTGTCTTTGTCCGACTTACATCTCATTCTCCAAAGAAAGCGTCGTTAACGATGTTGAGGTGCTTAATGAATGACACTAAAAATGGTGAATCATATCTTCCTCGCGGATTCGGACGTATCCGTGGATATCCAAAGAAATATCCGTTTAAAGAAAAAAGATATGTTGATAAATTAATATTAAGAGGTCAAGAATGTCTCAAATCGAAATAAAACCCGCGATATTCTTATTCGCTAATGTTAGACAAAGAGATTTCTATGAAACTCATTTTTTGTGTTTGATGGTTGGCTGGAGGATTTCTAAAGGCTTAACACAAAAGATTAAGAAGATTGATAAGACTTTTTATTTTGGTAAAGGAAAAATACAAGAATTAATTACTCTCCTTATAGGAGAAGATCCTGATATTCCTATTATTACTAACGCTCCATTAAATCAAACCCAAAGAAGAAATATCGAAGAAGCGACAAATCATCGCATCATCACTAGAACGGAAATCATTTTCCAAATTTTTAGAGAGGGAGCTAAAACCTCTGAAG
>JAFSNY010000027.1 GCA_017447305.1 Bacilli bacterium
CTTTTTAGTAATAGAAAGAAATTCATTGTAGACCCACCTAGAACAACCTAAAGTTTTCTCAATCAATTCTTTTTGAGAAGTAGTAGGATATAGACGAAAACGATATGCCCTTTTTATAAGCTTCATATACATTAAATATCAAAGTTAGATATCAATTTATTGATATCTTTCTTACATATTTATTATATCAAAATCTCACATATATTAATAGCAATATCTATAGTTTTTTGTGTTATTTTTTGTCAAATTCATCCCTATCTATAGAGGTATCCATCAACAAAGTCGCTGTGGGGGTCTGCTTTGACGTTATGATAAAAAACCTCCTACTTGTATATAGGAGGAATTTCCGATTTTTCGCCAAAAATTTTTTTGTGAAATTGAGTATTAATCAGAGATTAATAAAAATTTTTAGAAATAGACCTTAGTCACCATATCAATCTCATCAGCAAGGTCACTTACGACACTAGTAACCTCTTCTTTGATGTTCATATATTTCTTCGCAAGATGCGCCAAAGCCATAAAGAAAGTCTCGTCATTTTCATCAATTTCGTCAGGAAGAATCACTAATTCATAAATTGTATAAATCGTTCGAATAATGTTTTCTAATGAAACATCTTTATCAATATACTCGCACGCTCTTTGGACATATTTTTCATTTTTCAAACGTGAATGTTTATCGTTAATAATCTTGGGATTGATCTTGATAATCTTATCTTGATAAGTTTTAAAGTCCACCATTTCATCATAGTTATGTTCACCAAGATGGAAAACCAAAGAACTACGAATAATTGAAAGAGGGTGATTAATTAATTGATCCTTAATATAATCGATACTTTCTTCTAAAGAATATGATTCTAAATATTTAAGCCCTTCGTAGCACTGAGTAACTTCGTTAGTCTCAAGAAGTCTCTTCACATTTTCAAAACTCATTCTTTCATCTTTTTGCGACATTGAAGAGACAACAATCTTGATAATATCATCAAAAGAACGAAGCTTCTCTTCTACTAACTGGGAGTGATATGGGAGTTCATTATAATGTTCCTTAGCCTTCATTAAACCTACGACATCTTTCTTTCCTTTTAATAAAGCAATATGAAAATCGATGAGGCTAGGTAAAAACTCTGCTTCCAAAATGACATGATGTTTTTCGATAACTAAAAGTCCTTCATCATATTTTTCTAAGCTAATAAAGGCGGCGATAAGGTAAAGCAAATAAATCGGCTCAGTTTCATCTTTTGTGAGCGAAACTATCTCCTCATATTTACCTAAAGAAAGGCATCTTTGAATTTGTTCTAACTTATCCATAGTAGGTTAATTATTTCAATGAAATCATCTTTCTCTTCTTCTTAATTATATACTCTTTTTCTTTAATTGTGTTAGAAAGAGACATTTTAAAGTCAAAAATAAAATCGGGCTGATTTTATATAACATGTTATATAAGGGAATTCTAACCCGATTTTAAGATATAAATAGTAAACTTATTGGCTACTTATTATGCCACCATACCTTCTTAACGAAGGAGAAATCTGGAACTTTCCACACCCAGTTTGGATAGCCAATTTTACCAGGAGTGTTGATTCTTGCTTCATTACCAAGTCTTAATAAATCTTGCATTGGAAGTATCGTCATTAAGGATGGTCTTTCAATCACATAATTAAACACTGCTTCAAATAAGTGAGCGTCATCATAACAATTGGTTTTCCATTTGAGATGATCATATTGCCACTTTTCTCTTCCCATGAACCAACCCATTAATGTTTCGTTATCGTGAGTGCCTGGATAAACAATCGTATTAGTTGTTGATTCTTCTTTATCATCGAAGATCATAAATTCAACGATGAACATGCCAGGGAATTTATAATGGTCACGAAGCTCTAAGACACTTGGGAATAATTCACCTAAGTCTTCAGCGATTAATTGGATATTTGGATGCTTCTTATATAAAGTATCAAAGAATGATTCTCTTGGACCGATTTTCCATTCTCCAATTTTCGCATCAGGCATACCCGCGGGGATAACGTAATAAGTATCAAATGCGCGGAAATGATCGAGTCTTAAATAATCGCACATCTCAGCGAGGAAGGCGGTGCGATCGATTAACATATCGTAATCATTAGCTTTAAGTTCTTCGAAGTCATAAATTGGGGAACCCCATTTTTGTCCTTCATCAGAAAATGCATCTGGTGGGCATCCTCCTTCAAAGAGTTGTTCATAATTCTCATCGAGAAGGAAATATTGGCGATTTGACCAACATTCAACGGAATCAAATCCGACGTAGAATGGCATATCAGCGATAATTTTAATTCCATTATTTCTCGCATAACGAAGAATCGCTTTCCATTGATGTTGAGCGACATATTGCATGAAGATGATGAAATCGATTTCTTTTAAATATTTCTTTGGAGTGTTCTTATGTTTTAAGAAATAATCTCTTTCCGCTTTCGGCCATTTATTCCAAGGAGCTTCTTTGTTTTTACTTCTAAAAACTTCATAAGTCGCGTATTTCATGACCCATGGATTCGCGGTTTTGAATTTCTTTAATCCGTTAGTTTTTCCTTTAATATATTTTAAATAGGCGCGATATAGATATTTTCTTTTGAAGATCTTCACACGGTCATATTTCACTTCTTTAGATTTCGCAAGATAGGATGGAACTTTATCTAATAATCCTTTTTTAACTAGTTCATCTAAATCGATATAACGGAAATCGATTGCATATGAACATGTGGACATATAAGGAGATTCTCCTGGTCCTAATGGATTAAGAGGGAGAATTTGCCAATAAGCGTAATGCTCCTTCTTGAGCCAATCAATAAATTTTCTTGATGATTTGGAAAAATCGCCAATACCGTGTCTTCCTGGCAAGGACGCAACCGGCATTAAAACACCAAGGTTTTCTTTCATAATTACATCTTCCTTTGTAATAATATTATACTTTATTAAAGCGGCTTTGACGCCACATTTAGAAACATGATTTGTCACATGATAGGCTTGACCCTTGACTTCATCTCTTGCGTTTCCCATCGCGATTGCATACTTCACTTCATTAAACATTGAAATATCGCCATAGTCATCGCCAAAACACATCGCTTCATCTTTAGAAATATTTAAATAATCTAAAACGAATTTTACTCCAATCCCTTTATGGTTAGGTTTTTGGACGATATCCACGCCTGCATTATGGAAACGATAATATGATAATTCTTTAGGAATTATAGCCTTAATCTTTTCATCATCTTCTGGATGCGCGAAAAGCATTGCGGTGATAATTTTATGGTTATGATAGTCCATAACTGGAGGGGTTTCTTCATGGAAAGAAGCGAATAATTCGTCGACGAGAGGTGTCGGTTCGCTAATTAAGAATCTGGAATAAGGTTCACTCGCTTCTAAAGTGAGACCAAGTGATAAGACGGCTTCACATAATGGATAGAAAAATTCATTCTCGAAGACATTCTCATAAATAATTTTATCTTCATAGATGACAATTCCCCCATTAGCGAGGACCATTCCATCCGGTTTAATTAAATCTAATAATTTAATTTGCTCAACTGAATGAAACGCTCTTGCGGTTGCTAAAAAGACTTTAACTCCCTTTTTCTGCGCGGCTTTTAACGCATTAATTGAGTCCATGTCAAAACGAGGTGGACGATAGGAGTGATCGAGAATCGTACAATCGATGTCGACGAAGATGATTTTGATCATACTAAATTTATTATAATCATCTACTTATTTATATGTAAATAACATTATCTCTAGATTCGCCATTTTTAAAGAAAAACAGCTCTTAACGAGCTATTCTTCAAGGTCATTTATTCTTAATTGCCTCTTGCTGATTTTGGACTGGAGAAGCGTTCCTCTAAGGATGACTAACGCTAAGCCTCCGATAAACATCAGAATCCCAAATGTTAGTCCAAATACATAGACGAGCACAGTTACAGCGTACATCCATGCTTCTTCTTGGTTAGGATTAGCGCCAGACGCCACAATATTCATCGTTCCTAGAATGAAATAGATGATACTTCCAATTAAAAGAATCGCACCGATGATAAGTAATGGTAAACCAAGACCTAAAAAGACTTTTTGTCTATGTTTTAATGTATCAATTTCATATTGATAACGTTTAATTTCTTTATCTGTAGTCATCATAAATTATTTTCCTCTTTTTCTTTGATTGATTTCTTTAATTTAATTCCAAGCAGAGTGACTCTTAAAATGATTAAAGCGAGCCCTCCGTTAATAAGTAAGGTTGAGACGATAACAAAGATATAATAAGATGGTTCATTCATGAGATAAGAAACAAAATTCTCTGTTTCATTACTCGCGGCTTGAACACCGAGATACCATCCCGCTACCATCGGAATAGTAATCCCAACTGCAAGAGAAATTATTCCAAAAACAAGGAATGATAACCTCATTGTTTTTAGCTTATTAATCTTTCTATCAATATCATTCATAGTATTCTCTACCCCGACCTCTAATCACCTTAGAGAAATTTAGGACTTCCTTCACTGTTTCCTTATCGATGTATTGGAACGTGACTGTGTCAACGTAAGGGTGAATCCATGTTAATGTTTCTTTATCTTCAACCGTCCAAGCATTAACGAAATGCTTTCTTACGTATCTTTGGTATTTCTCTCTTTGGAAGAAGTTGTAATCAAGATCAACACTCTCCACCGTATGACGATAACGGTAAACGTATCGATTCTCTTTGAGATATGATACTAAAAGAGAACGAATAATACCAAGTTTTTTTAATGGCCATAAACTTCTTGGATCAAAAGAGATGAGCATGTAATTCTTTGGATCTTTCACATGTTTATTAAGCATCTCCATTACCGCTTTAGCTAATTTACGATAATTTCTCTTATAAACCTTTAGTTCGATGACGAGAGGAACTTTCTCATCAATCATCTCTAATACTGTTTCAAATAATGGAGGAGTCTCCCCATTAGGGAGATGAAATGATTTTAAATCTTCAACCGTGAGGTTTTCGATGATCCCGTTCATCCCTGTCATTCTCTTCATATCGGAATCGTGAAAGACTACAAGTTTTTTATCTAAAGTGAGATGGACATCAAGTTCGATTGGAAGATTATTTTCCATGGCAAGACGGAAAGCCGCGATCGAATTTTCTGGAATTTTCCCTTCTTTATCGTGAAGACCACGATGAGCGATTCCTTGTAAGAATAAAGGATTAAGTCTATCTAATACTTGCTGTTTATTCATCGACGTCAAGAGCCTCCAAACCTTTCTTGAATTTTGTCTTCGTATTCTTAACATTCTTCACAAAGAGGAAGATGATGATACTAATTAAGACGCAAGCACCAGCGTATATTGGTAAGACGTCCCAGTGGATTCCTGGATGTAAGAGTAACAAGCCAAGCAAAATAGGAGTGACACTTTGCGCGGTCATGGAAGAAGCATAATAATATCCGGTGAATCTTCCGATTTTCTTGGTTGAACAAAGTTCAACGACCATTGGGTAAGAATTAACGTGGACTAAGGACATGCCAAATCCTTTAAGCGCCCAAACGATATATAACCAGAAAGGCGCACCTTCTCCTCCAACACCAATATTTGAGAAGGTCATGACGATCCATAAGACATAGCCAATAATCGTGATGACTAAGCCACTTATTAATGTCCATTTTCTTGTAATTTTAGAAGCGATAAGACCACCAACAACAAAGCCGATAACTGAACCAACACCGCCAACGATGGTCAACACTGAACCAAGGGATGTTTCTTGACCTAAGTGAGAGGAAACATAGTTTGTTAAGAATGTTCCAATTCCGTTATCCGCCATAAACCAGAAGAATTCAGCGGTTAAGATAAGTAAAAGTGTAATTAAATTTGATTTAGAAATACGTGAATCATCATCGGACGCCGCTTTTTTATCGGTTGCTTCTGAATATTCTTCTCCTCTTTTCATCTCATCATATACTTCATCGCGAATCTTATTTTCTTTAATGAAGATGAACAAAACAAGCGCGGAAATAACCATGAAGATGGAGCCGAGAAGGAATGGGAGTTCAATCGCCCAGATGTTTCCTTGTTGCCATCCTGGGTTTTCTGCTTTTCCTAAATATTTTGAAATGACAAAGAACATCGTGAATAATGTTCCAACAAAGCCACCGATATAGCCCATGATGTTAATAATACCATTTGCTTTACTACGTAAAGGTTTAGGTGTCATGTCTCGCATAAGAGCAACCGCTGGGTTACGATACATCATCGAGAATAAGACGACTACCGCCATCATAATGATGACTCCAACGAGATTATTTAAATGGAAGAATACTGGGATAAATGGGAACGCTATCGATGTGATAAAGGTTCCGATTAAGATATAAGGCATTCTCTTTCCGATTCTCGTGTTTGTCTTATCGGAGAGATGACCAAAGATTGGAAGCAATATTAACGCGGCAATGTTATCAATCGCCATCATGACGCCGACGAGATATTGAACATCTTCGCTGTTATTTGTTCCTAAAGCGTCCATGAATAGTTTCTCAAGAAATTTTGAGCAACTTAAATCATAGACTTGCCATAAAAGTAAAATTCCAAAAAAGGCAAAGCCAATAAGAAACGTTCTTTTCTTATTGAGAATAAATGGTTTTTGGACAGAAGCTTCTTGTTCCATATATAACATCCTTTCTATTTAAGCATATCAATAAGTGATACGACTGATTCTTTAATATATGTTGGCTGATGTGGATATCTTTTAACGTCATCAAGTGATGCTTCACCGCTAAGGACGCATAATGTATCAACATCCGCATTAATTCCGACTTGAATATCTGTATATAAACGATCTCCTACAACAAGGATATCTTCTTTTTTAAGATGATATTTATCGAGGAAATAATTAATGACTTCAGGATTAGGTTTTCCCATCACTTTGGCTTTTTTACCGCTTGTGAGTCTCATCCATTCAATCAGTCCTCCGCAGTCGGGAATGAAATTCATATTTTCAATCGGGCAGCGATAATCTCCATTTGTCGCGATAAATAACGGATTTTGGTTTTCTAAATACAAGCAGCCATCTCTAAGTCTTTGATAGATAAGTTCGGTATAAAAACCCGCGACAACCGCATCCACTTTGACATCTTTACGATATTCAGTGACGATATCAAAATGTTCTTTGAGCTTTTTCAGAAGTGATTCATTACATAAAGGAAATATAGTTTTCACTTTCTTCTTGAGAAGATAAGAAATTGTCACTTCACTACTCGAATAAAAATTATCTTCTAAAGTGCAAGGAATATCAAATCTTCTCATCTTTTGATAATAAAAATCTAAATCATGAGAAGAATTGTTGGTGAAAAAGACGTAATTAATCTTTTTTTCTTTAAGAAAGTTAAAAAGATCTCTCACCCCATCAAAAAGGTCATCTCCTAAATAGAGAGTGCCATCCATATCAAAGATGATGAGTTTCTTTTTCATATCAAAAATTTGTTATTTTTATTTTATCACTACTTTTATAAAAGATGTATCTTTTATTCGTTGCTTGATGTAACAATAAACAAAAAAGGAGTTCGTACTCCTTATTTCATTGGATTAACAAGTGATCTGATCGCTCTCTTAACAATCGCTGCAATGATAACCGCAATCATACCTACGAGATAGAAGAAGACGATTGGAGTCATTGAGTAATAGAGTAGATTATCGAACGATTTTAATAAATCGATGTTAAGTGGAATCATCTCTAAGACATAAGGAATATAAATCGCTCCTAAAAGGAAGATAGAGATTGAGATGATATGTCCAAGAGGATTAAGTGGATCGCCAATCATATCTTCAGGGATACTTTCAGCAACATAAGTAGGAAGTTTCTTTTTAATTAAATTGATGATATTGACGATGAGGCTTGCTACAGCAAGAGCAAAGCCGATAAATCCTAAAATTAAGACAGGGAAATGTAAGAAATAGAATAATATTGTTCGATAACTTGGTTCACCTGAGGAATTTTGGAAGATAACCGTAAAGGCGGTAGTTATATAGTTTAAATATCCAAAGGATTGAGGTGGCTCAATGAAATTAGCTGGATCATAGAAATTCGTATTTAAATGATCGATGGTGTTATTGGTGCATAAAAACATTGGCATCAATAAAAGGAACATGAAGAAAGCGATAGAAAAGACATTAAAGATGATCGCTGCAATATTAAAAGCGAGGATTTTGCCTTTATCTTTCTTTGGATCAGCGGTTTCGCTAGTTTCACTTCCGATTCCTGATAAATCAGCGGAAGCAAGACCGGTATCAACTCCTTCAACCCTACTATTCATTCCGATTCCCATAGAAGAAATCGCGCTTCCATCATTTGTTTCGACTGTATAACGAAGCGGAGTATGACAAAGAGGACAGACATCTGGCGTGCCTGTTAATGGGTATTTACATTTTGGACATTGAAAATCCATTCATTTTCTCCTCTTTATTTAATAAATCACATTTTATTCTGTTCGTAAAGCAATAACTGGGTCTTGTCTAGAAGCGTGCATCGCTGGGATAAGACCTGATAATACGTTAAGGAGGATAGATATCATAATCATAATCAAAGCGGTTAATGGTGATAATATCGCCATGTTACCAACTCCAAATTGCATGATAGAAAGATTGAATATCGCCGATAATCCATAGGTGATAAGGATTCCAAAGACACCGCTTGAAAGTCCGATAATCAAACATTCAGCGATAAATAACCTCGAGACATCCTTTTTTCTTCCGCCTAGAGAACGGATAACACCAATCTCTTTAACTCTTTCCATCGTTGAGATGTATGTGATAACCGCGATCATGAAACAAGATACAACTAAAGAAAGGGATGTGAACGCTACTAAAGCGATGGTAATCGCAGTAATTAAAGTATTGATAACCGAGACAATCATCTCGACCGTATCGACATAAGTTACTTCTTGACGATCTTCGGCGGGTTTTGTTCTTGTATGGGCAACACCCTCATCGTCATACGTGATAATATCGAGTGGCTTATCTTCATTCCACGCTTTTAGGTGAGAAGTCACTTTATTTTTCGCGGCAAAATCATTTGGATATATCGAGATTGTTTCTGGCATTCTTTCGATATTATAGCCACCAGCGTCATTGAGTTTAGATGCTAGACCGGAAAGACTTCTTAAATGAGCGCGATTTGTTTCCGTCGCACTGCTTCCAGTAATTGAGAATAGATTATTTAAAGAAGATAAACCAGGAATATTCAAGGAGTTGGCAAAGCCAAAGACCCCTTCTCGAATCGCACTACCACGATGCCCTAAAGCGTAAGAAGAATATTCAAAGGTGACATAAGCTTTATATTCTTCGTCGATTTTGGAAAGAATATATTGCTTAAGCCCTTCTTCTCCATATTCATTTGAACTGACAACTTTAGTGTTAACACTATCATCGATAAATTTCTTCGTAAATGCTGGGGTGTAATAAATTCCACGGCTCAAAGAACCAAAGTTAATTCCTTTTTTCTTTTTAAGAACACCACAGATTTTCATCTTTTGGGCTTTTGCTCTTGTTGCTTTGTCATTCTTTAGCTCATCCGTTTGCATTGCATCATACATATAGCCATTGGTTACCTTGGTGATATGGTTATATGGGCTATGATCTGTTTCAACATAACCACCAAACATCGATAAATACGCTTCATCTTCGGTGATGATGAGCTTATAAGGGATTGATTCATTGTTGATATCAAAACTACCGTTCCATGTGCCAATCCACGGGCGAGTAGCATCAATAACTGTACCTTCACGAGTTAAAACCATGCTTAATCCAGAGATTGTTCCGATTAAGATATCCGCTTTCTCACTATATTCGAGGTCGAATCTCGTTGAGCCAATAGCGGATGAAATATTCGATAAATCAATAGTGAAAACAACATTTTCTGTTTCCACTGATTGATATGTATAAATATCCGGGATGTAATAGATTTCCTTATTTAAAATATCTTCAATTTTAAAGGCTGGAGGATAATCGAATTCATCAAGTTCCTCTTGAGTGTGTTCTTCTCCATCATTTTCTAAGATGGCCTTTTGAGAAATATTGATAAATTCTTCTTCGGTGAAGAATCCTAATTGAGCGAGTAAGAAATCGGTCAATGTTTGATTTTCATCAACGACTAATAGCAAATCATTATCATCTTCTGGCATTTTTGAATCTCCTAAGAGATCATATTGTGAGCTGATAAATTCATTATCGCCAGGAAGTTGCACCATAAAGTCGGTGAATAAATCGACAAACATCGCATATGAACCAAATTTAGGAACCGTACGAAGTTCACTGATGTAGATTTGGGTGATACCGTTAAGAGAAACCATCTCTTCTCTTCCACCCTCTCTACCGGTGGACCAAGATGTAAAGATATTATTTGTTGGATCAATTCCGTAATCTAAATCAATCGCATCGACATATTTTTTATCAAGCATATTGATATAATCGATTAAATCTTGGTTGATATCGTTGGTTTTCACTGAAGTGAAACTCGTATATTTATCCATGAGATATTCAATCATCGAATCAACACCGACTTCCGTCCTTAAATCGAACTCAGCGATGTTTTTATCTCCCCAGTTAGATAAACCACTGAGAAGCGATGATAAGTCAATTGATGTTTCAGAAATAGTGATTGGATAATTGGATAACATATCATCCTGCATTTTGCTAACGTAATTTGAAACACCATTACTTACCGCGAGAACACTAGAGACACCAATGATGCCAATACTTCCAGCAATGGCGATTAAAATTGTTCTCTTTAATTTACTTAGTAAATTAGCGAATGATAACGCTGTCGCGGTGAAAAAGGACATCGAAGATTTCTTCTTATTCCCTTTATTCTCTTTTTCGATAGGATTCTCTTTTCTATTTGATGTTTCCTTATTTTCTTCTTCATCAGAATATGGGTTGGAATCAGTTAATAAAACACCATCCCTCATCGTGATGATTCTTGTCGCGTATGTCTCAGCGAGATCAGGGTTATGTGTAACCATGATGACTAAGCAGTCTTTCGCGACTTCTTTGAGAAGATCCATGATTTGCACGCTGGTTTCACTATCAAGTGCGCCTGTAGGTTCGTCAGCGAGGACGATTTCTGGGTCGTTGATTAACGCTCTAGCGATGGCAACTCTTTGCATTTGACCACCAGAAAGTTGGTTAGGTTTCTTTCTTTCTAAACCTTTAAGTCCCACTCTCTCTAAGGCAACAAGGGCTCTTCTCTTTCTATCTTCTTTATCAATACCGGAGATAGTTAACGCTAATTCAACATTTTTAAGGATTGTTTGGTGGGAAATTAAGTTGTAACTTTGGAAAACAAAACCAATTGAATGGTTACGATACGTATCCCAGTCATGGTCTTTATAGTCTTTCGTGGACACTCCATCGATAACTAAATCACCAGATGTATAGCGGTCAAGTCCACCAACGATATTAAGTAAAGTGGTTTTGCCACATCCAGATTGACCTAAGATTGCCACGAATTCGTTCTTTCTAAAGTTAACAGTAATACCCTTTAAAGCGTGAACTGGTTCTTGGTCTTTAATGATGTAATCCTTAACGATGTTAACTAGTTTTAGCATTTTATCTCCTTTTTGTTTATTTTTGATAATTATAGCATTTATTAAATCTAATAAATATCAAAATGAAGAAAAAATATTAGATTTGCTCAACTTTGTTGTGACTCCTTAATCTTTAAATTAAATTGTTACGAATCAGTTTATCTCATCAATCATGGATTGATAAAAAAGATTCGTGTAACCACGAACCTTTTAATAATTAAATGTTGCTTAATGATTATTTGTAGGAAATTGAGATTTTAGCGTTTGTTTTTTCACTAAGAGAGGACATAGCACTGAAATCAACTTCGACATTATAATATGTCTTGTAATTAGCTGCAAGAGAATCAAGGTATTCTTTGGAATAAGTCATTGTTGTTGATGCTGTTCCAGTTGCGCTAGTCAAAAGACCATATTTGTTAAAGACCATGGTCGTTTCGGATTTACCTTTCATGGTGACACCAGAAGCAGAATAATCCATCTCAACTTTCATATTAACCTTTAATGGGTTGACATAATAT
Source organism: Bacilli bacterium (assembly GCA_017447305.1). Classification (GTDB taxonomy): domain Bacteria; phylum Bacillota_I; class Bacilli_A; order RFN20; family CAG-826; genus RGIG3315. The sequence continues at coordinate 12,077 of JAFSNY010000027.1, forward strand.
GTGACATCATAGTCTTCAGTCAATTCGTCATCAGTATAATAAGCAGCGGTCATTGCTAACATGGTAGCACCATCGCCATCGCCTTCACCACTGAGGACCCAGGCTTTCTTAGAAGCATCCCAGTTATAGGTTTCTTTCCAGTTTTCTTTTTCGTTGATGGCTTTGGTTTTAACTTTAATGTTCTTTTCGCCAGCTTCGAGTTTCTCTTCAAGATCATCTTCGTCAGCTTCTTTTCCAGTTGTGGTTGAAGAATAAGTTACTGTTGCGGTTGTGTATGGGTGATCTTCAACTGCATCAGCTTCTTTTTTGTAATCTTCTTTAGAAACTTTTGTGCCACTCGCACAAGATGTTAATGCACCGAGGGCTACTAACAATAATGGTAAAATTTTCTTCATTTTGTATCTCCTTTAAATTACCAACATCATTTTAATACTTTTTGAAAAATATAAAACCCCTATTTCAGGTAGGGGTTAAATTTTGATTATTCTTTGATGATAATTTGATTATTCTTATAATCAAGAGTGTAAACTTTATTGATTTCAACCTTTCCTTCGATAATCATCGAGGCCAGCATTGTTTCAATGTTCTTTTGAATGAATCTCGCAAGTGGTCTAGCTCCAAATCTCTCAGAATAAGCACTTTGAAGGATATAGTCTTTCAAAGCATCGCTGAATTCAAAATAATAATACGATTCTTTTAATCTTTCCTTCAAAAGGTTAAGCATTTTATCAACAACTTTTCTTTGAACATCCTTACTTAGAGGTGAGAAATAGACAATCTCATCAATACGATTAAGGAATTCTGGTTTAAAGGTTTGATGAAGGAGTTCGTCCACTGCTTCCTTATTTCCGTTTAAGAGGTATTCACTACCTAAGTTACTGGTCATAATTATTACAGTGTTTCTAAAATCAACCACTCTTCCTTGAGAATCAGTCAATCTTCCGTCATCTAAGACTTGAAGTAATAAATTAAAGACTTCAGGATGAGCTTTTTCAATTTCGTCAAAGAGGATGATGCTATAAGGATTACGTCTTACAGCTTCGGTTAATTGACCACCTTCTTCATAACCTACATATCCTGGAGGAGCGCCTATGAGTCTAGATACGGAGAACTTCTCCATATACTCACTCATATCAATCCTGATAATATGTGATTCACTATCGAATAAGGCTTCCGCGAGTGACTTTGCAACTTCGGTTTTACCAACACCGGTTGGGCCTAAGAAGAGGAATGAACCAATTGGCTTTCTACTATCTTTGATACCCGCGCGTTGACGGATAATCGCATTACTCACCAAGGTTAAGGCTTCATCTTGACCGATGACTCTTTTTTCAAGGGTCGATTTAAGATTGATGACCTTTTCTCGATCACCTTTATTAATTTTACTCACTGGAATCTTGGTTAACTTAGAGACAATCTTAGCGATAGCTTCTTCATCGACAACTTCCGATAACAAACGATCTTCTTCTTTGCTAGAAGATTCTTTAATTTGTCGTTCAATTTCAGGGATGATTTTATATTGAAGTTCCCCAGCTTTTTCGTACTGAGAAGTTGATAAGGCAAGCTCTAAATCAAGTTTACTTTTTTCAAGTTGCTCTTTGAGATGTTTTCTCTTATTAATCTCTTCCTTTTCATTTTCCCATTTCTTGGTAAGCTTATCTGCTTCTTCTTTTAAAGAAGAAAGTTCTTTGTTAATTTTTTCTAAACGTTTAATTGAAGCTTCATCCTTCTCTTTAGAAATCGCACTTTTTTCAATTTCTAATTGTCTGATTCTTCTCATTAAATCATCAAGAACACTTGGCATAGACGCCATTTCAACTTTGATGGACGCACACGCTTCATCGACTAAATCAATCGCCTTATCTGGAAGGAAACGATTAGTTAAATAACGGTTAGATAAAGTGACCGCACTGATAAGCGCACCATCAGTAATCTTTACACCATGATACATTTCAAAACGAGGTTTAAGTCCTCTTAAGATGTTTATCGAATCTTCCAATGATGGTTCAGGAATAATTAAAGGCTGGAATCTTCTCTCTAAAGCGCGGTCCTTTTCAATATACATGCGGTATTCGTTTAAAGTAGTCGCACCAATACAGTCGATTTCACCTCTTGCGAGCATTGGTTTCAAGATATTAGAAGCATCCATTGCACCTTCGCTTCTACCTGCTCCAACGATTAAATGAATTTCATCGATAAAAAGGATGATTTTGCCATCACTTTCCTTGATTTTATTAAGAAGAGCTTTTAACCTCTCTTCAAATTCACCACGATATTTAGCGCCCGCGATTAAAGCGCCCATATCAAGTTCATAAATAATCTTATCTTTTAAGATGCTTGGGACGTCATCTTTGACGATTCTTTCTGCAAGTCCTTCAACGATTGCGGTTTTACCAACACCTGGCTCACCGAGCAAAATTACATTGTTTTTACTCTTTCTTGCCAAGATTTCGATAATCTTTCTTATTTCTTCGTCTCTCCCGATGACAGGATCAATTTTACCTTTACGGACTTGTTCGTTGATATCTCGACCAAATTTCTCAAGAATTTTCTCATCATTTTCATAATTTGGAACTTCATTGATATTCATAATTTAGCCCTCCTTTTAGCACTCTCAATCTCTAAGTGCTAACTATATTATATCGCCTTTTTAGCACTTGGCAAGTGTAAGTGCTAATTTTGTTACAAATATTTTACTTTACTATGTAAAAATCCAAAAATAACAAAAAAAGTGGATCACCTTTTGAAGGGTTTTCCACTATTTTTATATTAATTTAGTAAGGATTAATAGCAGTTAAGTGCGATTTCATTCCAACGATTGAAGCTAGTTTCGGCTGCTTCTGGAGCCCAATATTGGCAAAATTGGAAATGAAGGCTTAATCCGTTAGAGTTACCAGCTTCATCACCAATGCAATTGATGATAACCATATCTTCAATGAGGTTGATAATATTCTCGATATCACTCGCTAAAGACTTAAATGTGCTGTTTGCTTTAAGTTTAGTGAAGAAATCAACTGCATCGATTACTCCGTATAGATAATAACCATGGAGTAAATAATATTCGCCATCTTCATCGAACCATTCTTCAGGATACCCATAGTCATAGATATATTCTTCATATTCTTCTTCATCCATACTAGTTGCGCCATACTCTTTTGAGGCTTTGGCAATATTAAGGACTTTGGATTTATTATTTAAGAATGTTGTTTTGTTATTCTTAGAGAAGTTTTCAAGAGCGGTTTTATACGCATTCATCTTAGATAAATCTAAGACTGATAATGTTTGGTCGTTATCGTATCTACCACCATAATAATCGTCATAGCCTTGAATAAATGAACGACAAATTTCATCTAGGATGACTTCTGTATCAGCGTATTTATATAAATCGTCGACCCAGTTTGCATAATCCCATCCTGTGCCGGCTTCTGATTCTTGAGAAGCGATCATATAGTTGAAGAAATGAGAATTAAATTCAGCGATATCTTGAACTTGCATTAAGCAGCAGTCATATCCGACGAATTCTAAGTTTTCAGTGATTTCACATTCATTGAACGCACTATAGAAAGCTTGATAAGCTTCGCTGTTAAGTAAAGTGTCTCCTTCATAATTTTCATCAGAGCAGCATCCATCTAAAGCGCCACCATGATTCCATAAGATAACACCAGTCTTTTTCGCAGGATATGTAGTTAACCCCCATTCTAAGAATGATTCAAAGGTCGCTTGTTCACCCATGGATTTATTCTTTAAGGTCTTGTCTAGGACAAGTTCATTATCTCTAACGTGATATCTGCTTAATTTATCGCTAGCGATGTCATGCGTAGTATCCCATTCTGCAGATCCACCAGTTTCAATGATGATGTTAACATCATCAGGTTGATTAGCGACCGATAAGATTTCAGAGATATCTTGACTAGCGTATCCGCTAACACCAATTTTCTTATTCTTCTTATCGTAAATAGGTGTGCTTTCTAAGTCTGAACCACACATATAAATCATGATTGTCCATTCATCGCGGTCATCAACGATTTCTTCACTTGATTCTTCGACTGGTTGGCTTTCTTCTTCGGAGACGATCGCAGGAACACTCTCCTCGGCTGGAAGAGATTCTTCTTCAGACTCTTCAGCAGGAATGCTTTCTTCAACTGGAAGAGATTCTTCACTAACAAGAACTTCTTCTTCACTTGATATTTCTACTGGAAGAGATTCTTCCACTGGGACACTCTCATCTTCTAATGATTCTTCAGCAGGAACACTTTCTTCTTCGGAAACAGGAATGATTTCGATTGATTCATCGACGATTGTCATTTCTTCGCTAGATTCTTCTTCTAAGGAACTTTCTTCCGTAGGAAGAGATTCTTCACTAACTGGAGTTTCTTCACTTGATTCTTCAACTGGAAGGGATTCTTCTTCACTTTCTTCACTTAAAGAGATAACTGATTCATGTGATTCATTCGATTCACTAGTTTTATCGTTATTTGTTAAGCTACATCCACTAAGGATAAGTGGGAGAAGAATGAGATATTTATATAACTTACTTTTCATAATTTGCTCTCCTTTCAGAGTATTGTATTCTAACACAAATAAATTCTATTTATAACGATATTTTTAAAAATCTTAAATATATAGATTTCTATATTACAAAAGAAAAGACCAGATGGTCATTTTCTTTATTAGGCGAATAATACCGCGATCAGTATCATTAGTTCACTATTTGAGATAAAACCATCGATTTCGTAGAGGTATCTTCCTCCATATTCTCTAATTTTATCGCTGCATATTTCGTAGATATACATTCCCCCATATCTTCTAAGTTTGCCATAAATTTATTCCTTATTTATTTTGTAAATATTTCTATTTAAAAAGCGAACCCAAATGGATTCACTTCTAAATAAATATGGAATTGATTAACCGAAATAGAATTCTCCGGTAACATTATTTGCTGCAATATCACCAGTTTGATTCCAAATATGGGCGTTAAGTTCTTCTGGCCATCCGCCTTCTGTTGGGATGATATCCTTTGCTGTTGGATTAAATCTAACAATTTTAAATCCATCGCAGTTGGCGTATAAGCTAAAGTAGAGAACACCATCTTCGATACTAACGTCGATCCATTGACCATCTCCGTATTCTCCACCCCAGGCGAAAACTTTGATGATGGCGTTATCACAGGTAATATCCCATGCATCAGTGTTTGTGTATGCATAATCAACTTTATTCATGAAGACACGAATTTCGATTGTCTCAGAAACAGTGATTCCTTTTTCAGTAAAGGAGATGACTACTTCGTATGTTCCAGGTTTGCTCATATCAACTTTGCTTGTATCAAGTACATATTCATCATCATAC
>JAFSNY010000028.1 GCA_017447305.1 Bacilli bacterium
GTAACTAAGGCAATGATAAATGGTGTCGCACTATAACGGATGGACATCAATATCTTTCTAGCCATTATGTTTTCTTCAGTAGGTGTGATATAAAACTCCGCAAAAACGACAATAGACAAAGCGAATACTGATAATATCAGTATTAACATACGTGTTGTCGCTTTGTTATTCAAAAATACAGAAGTGAACAAAATAATAGCAAAAGCCCCTAATACTAAGATGAGGATCCAGTTCTGTAAGATGTAAGATTTTAGTATCTGTTTAACAAATAATGTAATCTAGCCATGTACTGGTTAGATTTTCTTTTTATCTAGCAAGTATAATCAATATATGCCGTTATCCTGCTTAATTTTAGTACAGCTTTGACTGTCAGACTTCATACTCAGGCATACGGCTTTTCTTTTAATCGCTAATAGGTTGATTAACGCTTTGACGTTCCATTAACAGATAATTCGAAAAGATAAGCTGATATGGTTAATACGGCTAGAAAAGGAGGTCTTATGGACTTTTATGTTGGAATCGATGTTAGTAAGTTTAAACATACTGTTGCTATCATTGATCAAGAAGGAGAAATTAGAAAGAAAAGCTTCGATATTTCTAATTCTCGAGAAGGGTTTAGTTCACTCTTAAATGAATTAGGTTTGCTCGGAGAAAAAGAGCAAATAAAAATAGGGATGGAAGCCACTGGACATTATATGAATTGTCTAGTGAGATGCTTAATCTCTAATGGATACCAATTCCAGATTTATAATCCAAGTCTGATTTCTAAGTTTCGCGACAGTGAATCAGTTAACTTGGCCAAAACGGATAATCTAGATGCGATGTTAATTGCTAAATATGTAGCAACTCATCCATTTACTTCATCCCCACAATTATCTTACCTTATCGGAGAGATTCGTAAAATCTCAAGAGCAAAATATTTTCTTTTTGGAGATAAGATTGCTTGCTATAACCATCTCTTAAGATATTTAGATGAAGTGTTTCCAGAATTTGTCTCTTTCTTTAAGAAAAATGAAGATGGATCTAGGAAAAATATGGGAAGAAATCTATTCGAATCTACCACAATAAGATGGCTATTAAGTGAATATACATCTCCTCAAAAGATGGCAAGGATGAGAAGTGAAACTGGTGAAACATTAAGAAGAATGTCAAAAGGTGCGATAAGCTTTAATAGATTCAATCAACTTAGAGAACTTGCTAAAAATTCGATTGGTTATTCTACAGAAGTTGATGAACAAATTATTAGAAATCTCGTTACTCAAGTCACAATCATTGATGAAGAAATAGACATGCTTAATGAATTATTAGAACCACTTATGAAAGAATTAGATTCACCAATTCTTACTATTCCTGGAATAGGTGTCAATCTCGCCGCGATGATTATAGGTGAGATAGGTGATATATCTCGTTTTTCTAATCCTGAAAAACTCATTAAGTTTGCTGGTTTAGATGTTAAGGTATATCAATCAGGCACGATTAATCATAAAGGCCATATTAGAAAAAGAGGATCTCCTATTTTGAGATACGCTCTTGCATTAAGTGTTCAAAAATTAAGAATTCATTCGCCTGTTTTTTCGGAATATTATTATTCAAAATTAAGACAGGGAAAGGCAACAAACGTCGCGATAATTGCCACAACTAGAAAACTAATTCGAGTCATTTGGAAGATGATGACAACAAACCAAGTTTTTGAAAACATTAAAAGAGATTAATTGAAGCTAAAATCTCTATTTTTAAAAAAAAGCAAAGCTTTTGCTTCTTTTTGTCGTATCCTTTTGCAAAAATTTATAAGATAATAGTTGTATGAAAAAGCATAGAAAGATATATTTTCCATTAATTTTAATTCCTTTTCTCACGTCTTGTCTCTCTTCTCAATCAACTGAAAAACCTGAACCAAAACCAGATCCAACTCCGGTAGACCCAGGACCAATTGATCCAGGTCCAGAACCTATCGAAGAAGACATTTATAATCAAGGAAGCACGACACTGAGAATAGACGGGGAAACCTATTATCAACTTTGCGAGGGGTTGTATGTCAATCATCAACCTGGTTTATATAAATTCGAATTCGATTTGAAATTCGCTTTTAACGATGACAAAGATCAACTCTATTTCAACTATTCAGGTGAAAGGCCGTTGTTAAATGATCTCTGTTCTTTATCACCTTTTGAACCGATTGAAATATATGAAAATGTTCCAACCGGAATCGATGAAATACCATTATCTACATCTGTTGATGAAATACTAGACTCCTATAACGATAGGTGTGTTTCATATACCTATATAGACAACGTACAAAAAACGATGAATTATGGGTTCTTCCATAATGCATGTGTCATCGACATTACATTTGTTCATCAAGAGAGTAAAACTGATATGTCGCTCACATATCTAGTTGATAGCCAAAATGAATATAGCATTCCACTTATTTCTTTATCCATGCCGTATATGAAATGGTTTGGCGGCCCATATTATTTTTATAACAATATCAAAGAAGAAGCTGAATCGAGAGTTCACTTAGAGTATTTCGATCCAGTCACTAAAGATTATTGGCAAAGAAATAGCAAGATTAAACTCGGTGGTGGATGGTCTAAAGGATATCCTCAAAGAACTTTAAATCTCAATTTCAATAAAGATGAAAACGGTAACAATAACGAGAAGGTAACCACTGCGATATTCGGTGATAGAAAAACATGTGGTAACACCAGTTCGTCTTTATCTAAACACATTAGATTTAGACTTCATAATGGTGGTAACTGTTTTGAGCAATGGAGCGGATTTAACGACGCGATTCTTCAAAGAGCGATGTTTGGCTCTAATGTTGCTACAACAGCATATCGTCCATGCCTAGTATATTTAAATGGTGAA
>JAFSNY010000029.1 GCA_017447305.1 Bacilli bacterium
AATTTCATGCGTCTATGAAAAATTACTATAAATCTTTGATAGTTACTAACATAAGAAAAACCGGTTCTCTTAACTAGATCACCGGTCATTCTTATGATTGGGGTCCGCTATTTCACATTTTCATGCGTTTCGCCTATCGGTAATTATATTATCTTAAGCCACCTAGACCGCCTAATCCTCCTGGAGGCATTCTTCCAGATTTACGATATTGGTCCATCTGTTTCATGGCTTCTTTCATTTGATCATATTTCTTTAATACTTGATTGATTTGAGCGAGATTGGTGCCACTACCACGAGCCACCCTATTTTTACGAGAATATTTTAAAACTTCTGGATGACTTCTTTCATATGGAGTCATAGAGTTAATAATAACTTCAAATAATTTCATTTGCTTTTCAGCAGCTTCAGTTTGTTCTGGAGTAATCTTTGGCATACCTGGGATAAGTTTTAATAATCCACCTAAACTTCCCATTCTTTGGACTTGTTTCATTTGGGCGAGCATATCATTCAGATCAAATTTACCGGAACTCATTTTGTTCACGGTTTTTCTCATCTCTTTCTCATCGATTTCCTCTTGGGCTTTTTCGACTAAAGTCATGACATCGCCCATACCTAAGATACGGTCCGCCATACGATCTGGATGGAAAGCATCTAAGTCGGTCATCTTTTCACCAACACCAGCAAACTTAATTGGAACACCAGTCATATGTCTGATGGATAAAGCAGCACCACCACGAGCGTCACCATCAAGTTTAGACATAATTACACCAGTTAAGGCTAATTTTTCATTGAATGCATTAGCGACATTAACAGCATCTTGACCTGCCATTGCATCGACTAAAAGTAATATTTCATCAGGATTAACTTCATTCTTGATGTTATTTAATTCATCCATAAGTGCTTCATCAATTTGTAAACGACCAGCGGTATCGATGATTAAGACATCATAATGATTGTTATATGCCTCTTCTTTGGCTTTTTTTGCAATTAAAACAGGAGAAACATCGGTTCCCATGTTGATAATTGGAACACCAACTTGTTTAGCGATTTGATCTAATTGGTCAATAGCAGCAGGACGATAGACGTCACCAGCGGCTAACAAAACTTTCTTCTTTAATTTATCTTTTAGATAAAGAGCGAGTTTACCAGCGGTTGTGGTTTTACCAGAACCTTGAAGACCAACAAGCATGATAATGGTTGGACGATTATTTTGGAGATGGAGTTCACTATCATCAGAACCTAAGAGTTCAACGAGTTCATCATGGACGATTTTAACAAGCATTTGCCCTGGGTTAAGTTTGAGATAGACTTCTTGACCGATGGCTTTTTCTTTAACTTTATTGGTAAATTCTTTAACAACTTTATAGTTAACATCGGCTTCTAAAAGAGCGATACGCACTTCCTTAAGCATATCGTCGATGTTTTTTTCAGTAATACGTGCTTGACCTTTAATCTTTTTAAAAATCAAAGATAGTTTTTCTGTTAATGATTCAAATGCCACTTAGATTCTCCTTTCCATCTCTTTGAGAATCTCTTTTGATTCCTTATCGAGATCTTTTTCTTTTAATTTATCAATGAGGGACATTAGTTCTTCATTTCTTTCAAGAAAATGTAACTGTGCCTCATAATATTCGAGTTTTTTGACTCCTTTTTTAAGTGCATCATCCACTGCGCTTCTAGAGATATTACGGTTTTCTGCGATTTCCGCAAGAGAGAGATTATATTCGTAATAATCTTTAATCATCTCTTGTTGAGTCGTGCTTAAAATTGGTCCATAGATTTGGAAGAGATTATTGACACGAATAACCTTTTCTAATTCATCCATCTTTACGCCTCACTCACGCATAATCCATAGAGATAATTATCTAAATCGAATTCCGCAAGATCATCCATCTTTTCACCAAGACCGATAAATCTTACAGGAACACCTAGTTCATCACGAATTGCTAAGATGATACCACCTTTACTTGTTCCATCCATCTTCGTGACCACTACTCCAGTTAGATTAGTGACTTCCGCGAAGGCTTTAGCTTGAACAACACCATTTTGACCAGTCGTTGCATCGATAATTAAGAAAGTATCATGAGGAGCGTCAGGGATTTCTTTGCTCATCACTCTCTTAATTTTCGCAAGTTCCGCCATTAAATTGGACTTAGTTTGTAATCTTCCTGCGGTATCAACGATAACTAAATCAACATTCTTTTCTTTAGCTTTTTTCATTCCATCATAGGCAACACTTGCAGGGTCGGCTTCATTTGCACCTGTGACAATATCAATATGAAGACGTTCAGCCCAGATGGTTAATTGTTCTTTAGCACCCGCTCTAAAGGTATCAGCGGCAACAAGCATAACTTTTTTACCTTTACTTATATATCGATGAGCGAGTTTAGCGATCGTTGTGGTTTTTCCCACTCCATTAACACCGACAACTAATAAGACTGTTGGCATACCTTCTTTAAAGATGATTTCGTTAGTGACGTCACCTTTAGATGCATAGCCCAAGAACATTCTATCAACGAGGATTTCGTTAATAGTGTTCGGGTCGGTGATATTTTCGTTTTGACTTCTTTCTAATACTTCTTCGATAATTTTTAACGCTAAAGAGATACCAACATCACTTTCGATAAGAATCTGTTCTAATTCTTCAAAATAATCTTGGTTAACACTTTTATATCTCGAAGCAAGATTAGAAAGTTTAGAAGAAAAATTACGACGAGATTTTTCTAATCCCTTTTCGTATTTTTCGGTAATTTCTTCCTTTTCTTTCTTCTTGAATTTATTTTTTAAAAATGCGATAAGTCCCATTAGTTACTTCCTTTAGCAAGAGCGTTTTTCGCTGCGACTTCCTCAGCTTGTTTTTTCGATTTACCTATGCCATAAGCTAAGATAATTCCATTAAATGATACAGCAACGGTAAATGTTTTATCATGAGGTGGTCCTTTTTCTTCAACCACTTCATAGGTGACACTATTACGATGTTCAGCTTGCATTGCTTCTTGTAATTTTGTTTTATAATCCGTTAATTCATCGAGATTAGCGTGCTTAATATCGTTATATAAGAATGACTTGATATATGAATAGGCTTTGTTAATTCCTAAATCGAGATAAATTGCACCGATAATTGCTTCAAAGACATCTTCTAAGATTTTATCGGATTCAAATATCTTATCTTTAGAGATAGAGTGACCTGTTTTGATATAGAGATGGAAATTTGCTTTTCTCGCGTAATTTGCGAGTGATTTAGATTTAACTAAATAACTTCTAAGTTTAGACATTAAACCTTGATCCATTTCTGGATGAAGTTTATAGATGAGGTCAGCAGAGACAAAACCTAAAACCGCGTCTCCAATATATTCGAGACGTTCATAATCACGATGACCATTATTGACATCCGCATTCGCACTTGGATGAGTGAGGGCCATCTCATAATAGCTAATATCCTTGGCTTTAAGGTTAAGATGTTGAATTAGTTCTTCGGCTTTACTCATGTTTTATCTCTTTCCTAAGCATGAATTTTATCATAGATAGGTGTTTATTTGTATTGGTTTTTTGATTAATCAAAAGATATGACGTTTAAAAGGGGTTTTCCTTCTATTTATCTTTTTTGTTTTCCTCTTCTTTATCAATCATCCATTTGACATGGTCATAGATGAATTTAAAACCTTTATTATTTTCTTTTTCCTTGATGATGTTTTCCGCATCATCTCTTACGGTGATGAAGACTTTTAAGTCATCAATGACATTCAAGAAGGCAAAGGAAGGAAGACCGGATTGTCTCGTTCCGTTAAGTTCTCCTGGACCTCTAAGTCTCATATCTTCTTCGGCGATATGGAAGCCATCTAATGAATCTTCCAAGATTTTTAATCTTTCCATCGCTTTTTCATCATCGATTTCATCGCATGTTAATAAACAAGCAGAAGGAGAGCCATCTCTTCCAATTCTTCCTCTTAATTGATGGAGGGAGGCTAGACCAAAATTAGAAGCATCATAAATGACCATCAGATTAGCGTTTCTTACATCAATTCCCACTTCTATAACTTGTGTGGAGATAAGAATAGGAACTTCATTTCTCATAAAGCGATTAAGAACTTCTTCTTTTTCTTCCGCTTTCATTTTGCCGTGGAGGATCGCGACTTTATCTTTATATCTTGGGTAATATCTTGCGAATAATGAATCAACAGAATATCTTCCATCTTCAGTAAAATCGATTAAAGGAGCGACGACGTATACTTGTTTGTTGATTTCAAGTGAACGATCAACACATTTAAAAATAAACGGGGAATCAGAATCGACAATCTTGGTTTTGATAATCTTTTTTTGCGATGGAAAAGAATTAAGTGTTGAGATATCTAAATCCGCGTATAAGGTAGATGCGAGCGAACGAGGAATTGGGGTCGCTGACATCATCAAAATATCCGCGGAATCACCTTTAGATGCTAGTGCGAGTCTTTGATTAACACCAAAACGATGTTGTTCATCAATAACAACTAAACCTAAGGAAGAATAATTAACCGATTTAGTAAATAATGCATGAGTGCCTATAACAATATCGAGATACCCATCTTTTAAATCATCATAGATTTGTTTCTTTTCGTTTGGTTTAGTTGCACCTACGAGAAGAGCGATTCTTACTTTCGTATTCTTAAAGATTTCTAGAGCGTTTTGATAATGTTGTCTCGCTAAAGAGTCGGTTGGGGCCATCAAAGCGCCTTGATCTCCTCTTTTATAATTTGCGTATAAAGCGATGAAAGACACTAAGGTTTTACCACTACCAACATCACCCTGAAGCATGCGATACATCAAAGAATTTTGATTCATATCTTCAATGATTTCTTCACTAGCTTTCTTTTGGTCGTCAGTGAGTGTATAAGGTAGAGAATTAATTAAATCTTCACAAAGAGATAAATCAATTGGCTCCTTTTTATATTTCTTGAGGGAGCGGTTTTCTTCTCTGATGAGTTTGTTTTTTAAAGAAAAGAGCAGAGCTTCCTCATATTTTAAATAGCGAAGGGCTTGTCTTATTTCTTCTAAGTTATGAGGATTATGAACAAAGTTAAGTGCTTTTTCTTTATCAATAAGACGATATTTATTTAAGTAAAAATAAGGGACGTGGGTAATAATTTTCCCTTTTAATTCTTCAAGTGATTTCTTCACTAAAGAGACAAAGAGATGATTTGGATAATCTTTAGGTAAAGAATAGATAGGTTTTAAAGCATTTCCTTCATCAATCTTTCCTTTAACGATATTAATAACATCGATTTCGTTTTTGCTTTTATTGTACATTCCGATGATTGTGTATGTTTCTTTAAGCTCAATCATCTTCATGAGATAAGGACGATTATATGCGATGACTTTATAGTATTTATGGTCACTAGAAATAAAATCAAAGATGACGGATTTAACTTTTCTTCCTAGATTAAGTTTAGGAAAAGACACGGCTTCACCCATGACGACGATTCTTGAACGATCTTCAATGTTTGAGGTATCAGTCAAAGCGAAATTTTCATATCGTCTTGGAAGATGATTAATCACATCGCGATATGTCCAAATATCCATCTGATGGAGGAGGTAATTAAGTCTTGGGGATTTTGTAAGTTTATCCATACTCTCTTATTATAAGAGATAGATGGTATTCTTTCACGAAAAAAGATGGGAGTTGCCCCATCATTTTCCTAATATTCGAAGTAAATTAATTATTCAGCAGCTTTTTCTTCGTTTTCGTTTGTTTTAACAATCGCGACGACAGTGAATTTTGGCGCTAAAAAAGCAGCAACACCAGTGAAGACAGCATAGATAATTAAGATGATTCCGAAGATGGTGAATTTGTTATTGCCTAACCAGTTATCACCCATAGCAAGGGCACCAAGAAGGATGGCAAGAGCGCCGATAACGAGTTTGATAACAAAGACGATAACAACCGCTTTGGTTTCTTTTTTAGCCATAAGTCCAAAGACTAATGTTAAAATTGCATCCAAGACTAAAAGTCCACCAATAACGACCATGACATATGGAACGAAGTTAAGGAACATCGCAAGTAATGTACCAGCGGAAGTTTTGTTAGCGCAGAAGAAAATACCTAAAGCGAGTAAAACTCCAGAAGCAATAGCGCTTGCTTTGAGTAAGGCTCCTCCTTTAGCAAGAACGATAAGGGTAATTTCTAAAGCGAGGGCGAGAACTGATACGACGATAAAGACGATACCTAAAGTTAAAGAGATACCTTCAAAAGCGGTAGCAGCGTCATTACCTTCTTGAGCGTTATTCGCAATGATACATAAAATGCCAATCACGAGGATGACAACAGCACTAATAACGGCGGAAATCTTATTAATTAAATTTTTGCTCATCATAAATCTCCTTTCTAAAACTAGTATTATTATAATCTTATTTATTTATAAATAAACAGGAAAAAGAAAAACAACCATCAAGGTTGTTCATCTTTTTATTCAACTCCGACAAGGAAGCTATAAACAGGTTGTTTACCGCTTCTAATATCGAGATCTAGTTCTGGATATTTATCTTCAAGTTCAGAATGGATGTTTTCCACCTCTTCTTCGGAGATGTCATTTCCGCATAAGAGAGTGATAATTGAACTTTCATCATCCACCATCTTATCGAGTAATTGATATAAGACTTCAATTTTATCAGTGGAATTAACGACGATATCTTTTTCGAAGATGCCGATGAATTCATCTTTCTTAATGCTTAGTCCGTTCATTTCGGTATCTCTAATGGAGAATGTCACTTCACCAGATTTAACATTCTTCAAAGCGGATTTCATCTCTTGGAAGTTTTCTTCTCCACTAGCTTCAGGATTAAACATAATCGCAGAAGTTATTCCTTGGAGAATAGTCTTTGATGGGATGACATATGCATTAGCGTCATGATCTTCAATCAGTTCCGCAGCTTGAGACGCCGCCATAACGATATTGGAGTTATTTGGAAGAATGTAGATATTCTTAGCGTTAGCTTTTTTAATCGCAGCGAGGAAGTCTTCGCTTGATGGGTTCATCGTTTGTCCACCTTTAACGATTTGACTAACACCGATTTCTTTAAAGAATTCATCAATGCCATCTCCACTACTAACAGCAATGATTGCGTGTTCGACTTTTTCTTTATTTTCTTCTGGTTCTGGAACTAAATCGGTATGGGCTTCAACTTGGGCGCCACTTTCTAAAGCGTGATGCTGTTCGGTCATGTTTTCAATCTTAAGCTTTAAAAATTCACCAAATTGTTGGGCATAGTTTAAGACTGTTCCTGGATTGAGGGTATGAACGTGAACTTTAACGATATTTTCATCTCTAACGACAACGAGGGAATTACCTCTAGAAAGTAAGACGTTAGTGAATCTCTTTTCATTGAATGGTTTTTTAACAGAATCAGGACCAAGTTCCATGATGAATTCAGTGCAGTAACCAAATTCTTCATCTTCCATTAACGCTCCTGCAGCGGAAATAGGATTTTGTGTTTCAGTTGCTTGTGCTCTTTCAACGATATTTCCATCAAGAGCAAGTCTCATACCTTCAAAGATCTTGATAAGACCAGCGCCACCAGAATCGATAACACCAACTTCTTTTAAAATTGGGAGAAGTTCTGGGGTTCTTTGAAGTGATTCTTTTGCTTCTTTGATAAGATAATCCATCGCTTTTTCGATGCTATTAACGCTATCGATGTTATCTCTTAAATAAGCACTTGATTCTCTAACAACAGTGAGGATTGTTCCTTCAACTGGTTTAATGACAGCTTTATAAGCGACTTGAACACCTCTTTCAAAAGCTTCACTAAGTCCTCTTGCGTCAATTTCTGTTTTTCCTTCTAAAGCTTGGGAGAAACCTCTCCAAATTTGGGAAGTAATAACACCAGAGTTTCCTCTCGCACCCATTAAAAGACCACGAGAAAACGCTTTAGCGATTTGATATATATCTGTATCTGTACGATTTTGAATTTCTTTACTACCTGATGTCATGGTCAGGTTCATATTCATTCCGGTATCACCATCAGGAACTGGGAAGACGTTTAAAGCGTCGATTTCTGGATAATGGTTGTATAGATTATTACTACCAGAGATGAACATCTCTTTTAGATTTTGTCCATTAATTGTTCTCATTGTTACTATCCTTTATATTACTTAATCGAAACAACGTAAACATTGACTTTACGGCAAGTGCGACTATATTTGCGATTAAGTGCGTATCTAACAACCTTTTGACATTCAAGGATTGTTTCGGTTAACTTCACTTCACTCGATAAAATGATGTATAAGTCAACGTCAAATTGACCAGAAGCAACTTTACGAACAAAGACACCCCGGGATGATTTTTCGATTGGGACTGGATCATATTTACCGCTGACAGTGGCATCAAAACGAGAAATACCGACCACTCCATAGCATTGGAGGGCGGTTTCATAAGCCATATTCATAATCTCTCTTGTGGAGGGATTTTTTGTTTCTTTTTTTGTTAATTCTTTTTCACTCATAATTGTTGTTCCTTAAGAGCGTGATAATTTTACATAGTGAAAATATATTTGTCAAGCAAAGGAGGCTGTTTATTATGCGAAACGCATGAAATTTATTTCATAGTTACCCCAACCCATGACATTGTTGATTTTGCCAATGTTGTTAGCTAAATCCTCACAAAATCACGCACTTTAAAACCTTACAAAAGCTTATTTCAGGCGTTAAGTCATTG
>JAFSNY010000030.1 GCA_017447305.1 Bacilli bacterium
AACTAATTTCATGCGTCTATGAAAAATTACTATAAATCTTTGATAGTTACTAACATAAGAAAAACCGGTTCTCTTAACTAGATCACCGGTCATTCTTATGATTGGGGTCCGCTATTTCACATTTTCATGCGTTTCGCCTATCATCATTGATTGATGAGATTAATTAGTTTCATATAATCAACTTTTTTCTTTTCAACATCATCTTCAAAATAAAGAATTTCTTTCGTTTTATCATAAATAGTAATCGCAAAAATCAGATGGACGAGGATGTAAGGCACCGAAACGATTTTGTTAATCATCATCACTCCGACACAAACAAGTAAAAGAAGGAAGATGGAAATATATCTCACCGAACGTTTCATAATCGCTAGTTCATAGACTTTATCGTGAAGAGACATCATTCGACTCGTATACTCTTCTGTGTGGTAATAATTTTTCAACGTCTTTTCTTGATAAGAAACATCTTCAATTTTTCTTTTTTCCACTCCCCTAATAAGCAAGACATCAAAGAGAAGAATTAAGACAATTGCGAGAATGATATAAACGGAATTTAAGTCATTGACGACCATGACAATCGCTAAAAACAAAGAGATGATTATGTCACCGACAAACTTGATGGGAGAGATGAAAAGAGATTTTTTATACTCACTGAGCCTTTTAATGAACAAAGATGTATCATGTTCAGCGTTCGTAACTAACGATAAATATATCGAATCAACAATCTTCATACTCGAAATCAGATATTTCTCTAACAGTATCTGCATGATGACATAAAGTGAAAAACATATAATCGGGATAAAAATATACGTGTCACCCTTTAAGAAACTCATTCCTAAGATCAACGCAACATAAGAAAGGATTTGAATGACACTTGAAAAAACTCTGGTTTTTAAAGGAAGATCAACGACTCGACTTTCAATCTTTTCTTCCTTATCGATGCTTTCCACCATCAGGATACTGCCTTCAAAGAGTTCAAAGAACTCATCTCTTTTAAACACCCCCTTTCCTTTAGCGGAGTCATAATAATAGACTTTGTCTTTTTTGATTTTGTCAACATAGATGAGGTGAGTCACTTCCTCACTTAGTTGTAGGAGCGCTAAAAAGGGGGCCGTTGGGAATTCATCGAAAACAACCGTGTCATATTTGACACCAGAGAGTGTTACTCCCCACTTCTTAGCAATGTCGATAAGTTCGAAAAAAGAATAAGGACCATGGTTTTCATCTTCTCTAATGAAAAGATAATCTTCTTTCTTGAAGAGGTTAGCGAGTAATATTTTAAGAGCGGTAATCCCGCAGTCTTGCTCGCCGATTTGTTGGATATAAAACATAAAACGTCCTCCTATTTATGTATATAGGGGCGTTTTTCGATTTTTCGCCAAAAAATCTTTAAAATTTAAAAAGTTTTTAAAATTATTTACTATGTAAATAAAAAAATTCACTCGTCGGAGTGAACTTTTCATTTATTTTTTGAATTTGTTTAGGAACTTTCTAAAACCAGATTCCTGTTTTTCTTTGTATTTAGCTTGGAACTGTAAGAGGATGTCCTTTTGTTCCTTTGTAAGATTTGTTGGAGTCTTGATATCAAGATGGACATATTGATCGCCTTGTTTACCACCTCTAAGATCCTTCACACCTTTTCCTTTCATCAGTAAGACGGTGTTAGGCTGGGTTCCTTCAGGAATCTTAAGTTCAGCCTCTCCATAGACAGTTGGGATTTTGATGGTCATTCCTAAGACAGCGTCGACAAAATCGATAGGGATATTGATATGAATATCATTTCCTTGACGTTTGAAGTAATCGTGTGGTTTCACAACGATTTCGATATAAAGATCACCATTGCTACCACCATTAACGCCTCTTTCACCCTTTCCGCTGACGCGGATTTGTTGACCGTTAGAAATACCAGCAGGAATATGGATATCTAAGTCCACTTTCTTTCTCTCGTATCCGCTGCCATGACAGTTTGGACAAGCGTTTTTAATTGTTTTACCACGTCCGTTGCATCTTGGGCAGGCTTCCTCGCTTTCAACGACTCCAAATAAGGAACGTCTTTGCATTCTGATGCGGCCAGTTCCACCACACTGAGAACAGTTTTCGACATCTTGAGGGGTTTTCGCGCCACTTCCATGACATACACTACACACTTCATCGTAGGTATAAGGCATCTTGACGTCTTTACCTGTAATCGTATCCATGAAGTTGACTTTAATTCTAGTTAAAACATCATTTCCTCTCTGAGGACCACTTCTAGAAGAACTTCTTCTATTGCCTCCAAAAATCGATGAGAAGATGTCGTTGATGTCAAAACCAAAGCCACCTTCAAACGGATTACCCCCTGGGTTTCCTCCAGCTTGTTCAAAAGCTGAAAAACCAAATTGGTCATAAGCTTGACGCTTTTGATCATCGTAAAGGATATCGTAGGCTTCTTGAACTTCTTTAAATTTTTCTTCATCCCCAGTTTCCTTGTTATCTGGGTGATATTTCTTCGCTAACTTACGGTAGGCGGATTTGATTTCATCTTTGGTCGCGTTTTTACTCACTCCCAACACTTCATAATAATCTCGTTTATTGGCCATAAATCCTCCTTTCCTTAGTTACACCTAAAGGGGCTTGATGCCCCCTTAGGAAATGTATGTTTGATTAGGCTTTGTGATCGTCACCTGTGAAGTCAGCATCGACGACATCGTCAGGGTTGCTTCCTGGTGTACCTTGACCACTACCTTGATTTGGGTTAGCCCCAGTTTGACCTTGCATATACGCGGCGGCTTGTTCTAACTCATTAATACGTGCACGTAATGTCTCGTAATCATTGTTATCAAGAGCGGCCTTAAGTTCATCACGGACTTTTTGTGTTTGCTCTTTTTGAGCGGGATCCATGGAATCGCCTTTTTCTTGTAATGCAGAGTCGATATCAGCGATTAAGCCTTCAGCTTTATTTCTTAGTTCGATTTCTTCTTTTCTCTTGGCATCCGCTTCAGCGTTTTCTTCAGCTTCTCTGACCATTCTATCGATATCTTCTTTAGAAAGACCATTGGAATCGGAGATGGTGATGTCTTGAGATTTTTGTGTATCTAAGTCCTTCGCGGTGACTTTAACGATACCGTTAACATCGATGGAGAAGGTAACTTCGATACGAGGTTGTCCACGTCTTGCTGGTTTAATTCCGGTTAATTGGAAGTGACCAAGAAGTTTATTATCGTGGGCCATTGGACGTTCACCTTGATAGACCATGATGTCAACAGCAGGTTGATTGTCCGCGGCGGTTGAGAAGATTTGAGATTTGGTTGTAGGAATAGTCGTATTACGACTAATTAATGGAGTCACAACTCCACCTAAGGTTTCAATACCTAAGGTTAATGGAGTGACATCGAGAAGAATAACATCTTTGACATCGCCAGAGACGACACCACCTTGATAAGCGGCACCGATAGAGACGGCTTCATCAGGGTTAACGGAGAGGTTTGGAGTCTTTCCAGTTAAGTTTTTGACGAGTTCTTGGACGGCTGGCATACGGATGGAACCACCGATTAATAAGACTTGATCAAGTTGATCGCTTCTGAGGTTAGCGTCTGCTAAAGCGCGTCTTACTGGTTCTTCACATCTCTTTAAGAGATGTCTTGTCATATCTTGGAATTTCGCTCTTGTGAGAGTTGTTTCAAAATTGACTGGTCCACTAGCACTCATACCAAGGAATGGCAAGGAGATAACGGTTTCAAGGGAACTGGAGAGTTCGATTTTGGCGTTTTCAGCTGCTTCTTTAATACGAGCAAGAGCGGCTTTATCAACGATATCAAGACCTGATTCAATCTTAATTTGCGCTTTGATCCAATCGGCGAGAACATTATCCCAGTCATCGCCACCGAGTCTATTATCACCTGCGGTAGAGATAACTTCGAAGGTGCCATCACCAATATCAAGGATGGAAACATCGAATGTACCACCACCGAGATCGAAGACTAAGATCTTTTCACTCTTTTCATTTTCTAAACCATAAGCAAGAGCTGCGGCGGTTGGTTCGTTAATGATACGAACTACTTCTAAGCCAGCGATTTGTCCAGCATCTTTGGTTGCTTGTCTTTGCGCATCATTGAAGTATGCAGGAACGGTAATAACCGCTTTTTCAACTTTATGTCCGATATTATCTTCAGCGTATTTTTTCATGTACGCGAGAATCTTCGCGGAGATTTCTTGTGGGGTGAAGTCTTTATTCACATTTTTAATGTGAACTTTTTCAGCGCTTCCCATTTTTCTCTTGATGGAAGAGACGGTGTCTGGGTTGGTAACCGCTTGTCTTTTAGCGGCGTTACCGACGATTTCTTCACCGCTTGCTTTGAAAGCGACGACACTTGGGGTCGTTGGTTTTCCTTCTGGGTTTGGGATGACTTTAACTGTCCCATCAGCTTGTAAATATGAGACGACGGAGTTGGTTGTTCCGAGGTCGATACCAAGAATAATTTCTTTTGCCATAATAGATTTCCTCCTAAATATATCTATTCTTCAACTGGTGTTGATTCTTTGTTTTCTTTCTTTTTGGTCACTAGGACT
This sequence comes from Bacilli bacterium, assembly GCA_017447305.1. Classification (GTDB taxonomy): domain Bacteria; phylum Bacillota_I; class Bacilli_A; order RFN20; family CAG-826; genus RGIG3315. Next base: position 4,546 of record JAFSNY010000030.1, read on the forward strand.
CTTGCGGGTCTAATGAGGTGATCATGAAGGAGATAACCATTAACGTAAACTTTCTTCACGAGGTTTTCTTCTTCATCGCTTTCTATCGTTTCGACCGCTTCCATGATGCGAGCGTCGAATATATCATTCTCTTTGGGAGCGATTTCCCTGACCCCTTCCTCTTCGAGGACGGAAACGAGATTTCGATAGACGAAGCTAAAGCCAGTCACATAATTCTTAATCTCGGGATTAGTCGGGGAATTCGCTAATGCCATGTGGAAGCTATCAAGGATTGGTAAGAGGTTTTCGATGAATCCCTCCGCGCGGTATCTGATGGCTTCATGGTGATCTTTTTCTAAGCTTTTCCTTAGATTTTGTGTATCCGCATAAGCGCGGTAATATTCGTTTTTCCAATGATTAACTTCCGCTTTTAAGGCTTCGATTTCATCATCTTTCTTTTGGAGTTTCTCTTTGAATTTCTTCTTTGAAGAAACTTCTTTTTCTTCGACTAGTTGTTCATCTTTTTCTTCCACTATTCATCTTCTCCTTCCCCTTGGAAATATTGCTCAAGCATTTTGGCGAGATATTCAAGAGCGGACATCGCTTTATCATAATCCATTCTTCTTGGACCAATGAGAGCGATTGTACTTCCGTTATCGGCATCTCCGATTTTAACTTTCGCGGTCATAACGGAGACATCTGGGTTATTCTCAATATCTCCAATACTGATTTCGACATCGCCAATTTCATCTCCTCCACCAATACCTTTGATTGCTTTTGGATCGGTGAGAAGTTTTAAGACGTTTTGAAGTTTCTCAACATCATTTTTGAATTCTGGTTGATTGAATAGTTCGTCACGTCCATAGAGGGAGAGACGATCGCTAGCGAATCTTAAGAATGTTTGAATGATGGCTTGATATAACGCGTCATTGTTAATGATGTAATCATTTAAGATAGGTTTTAAGGCTTCCATCTTCTCAACGAGTTCAGTGATTGGAGTTCCAACTAAACGGTCATTGAGAATCTTCACGCATTCAACGAGATCATTTGGTTTAATGCTTTCTGAAACGATGAAGGTCTTATTTTCTACATAACCGGAATCGGTAACAAAGATCGCGGTTAAGGTTTTTTCTGATACTTGGATAAGTTGGACATTTGCCAGTCTCTCCTCTTTCCCATCCGGTCCAAGGAAGACACTAACAAGTGAGGTCATATGAGAGAGAATCTCACAAGAAGCTTTGATCGTTTCTTCGACTGATTGACTCTTCTTATTAAGAATAAGTTGGATGGAGTTTTTAATTTCTTCATCGACACCTTTATCTCTTAAATATTCACAGTAATACTTATATCCTTTTGAGGATGGCACACGACCTGCGGATTGGTGAGGCTTTTCGATGTAGCCCATTTTTTCAAGAGCGAACATCTCATTTCTCACGGTCGCCGAAGAATAATTGAGATGATATTCTTCGATGAGAGTTTTACTTCCCACTGGTTCAGCGTGCTTGATGAAGTATTCAACAATGTATTTAAGGATGGTGTCACTTCTTGATAATGACATAGCTGACCTCCTTTTTAGCACTGACAAATTCCAAGTGCTAATTCTATTATATCGGGATTGTTAGCACTGTCAACACATTATTGCTAAAAAAGATAAAAAATAATCTTTATATAAATATATTTAAAGAGGATAAGGGGCGATTAGGCATAAAAAAAGGAGATAATTCTCCCATAATTGCCTGCTAGAACAATTAAATTATGAGATAAGATTAAGGAAAATCGTATCCAAAATCATCATTCCTTCATAATTCAAATAGCAATGATCTTTTTCAAAAATGAAATATTTTAAATCATCATTCTTTTTAATCTTGAATAAATACTTTGAAAGGAAACCTTCATGGAATCTTCTTTGATATTCTTGATAATTCACTCCGAGGATGGTTCTTAATGATAGCATCAAATATTCAAAGTCATCGTCTTGATCAATATTGTCTTTGGTTTGGATATATTTTCCTTTGATATATTCAGAAATATTAAGAGTGTTCGTGTAACGATAATTATTAACGTATCCTGATGCGCCTAAACCCACTCCAAAGTACTTTTCATCTTTCCAATATGTGAGATTATGTAGACTCATCTTATCATCTTTGCACCAGTTAGAGATTTCGTAATGTTGATAGCCCGCTTCATGAAGAAGCGACGCTACTAAATCATACTTTTTTCTCATCTCATCATCATTTGGGGGTTCTATCCGATCAATTCCCATCTTTGTGTGGTCATGAATCGTTAACGAATAACAGGAAATATGATTAGGTTTAAGTTTAATAATCCTCTTTATATCTTCTTTAAGCATCTCATCATTGACACCAGGAAGCCCAAGGATCAAATCAAGAGAGATGTTATCAAAACCAAGATTACGCGCTTCTTTCATGACTTTTTTTACATCATCAAATGTATGAAGTCTATTAATAGACTTAAGAATATCATCGTTTGTTGATTCCACTCCGATGGAGAGACGATTAACACCATGTATCTTCATCATTTCTAATTTGTTTTTAGATAAAGATTCAGGGTTAGCTTCAATCGTGTATTCCTTGATATTTGATGTGTATTCATCAAGCATCGAAAGCAAAAAAGAAAACTCTTCATCATCTAATGAGGTTGGCGTGCCACCTCCGATGTAAAGAGTGTCTAAGTCTTTATTAATATAATAAGAATCCAGTTCTTTCTTTAAAGAAAGAAGGTATGGGTGAATGAAAGACTTAATTGCGAGTAATTTAGGAAAATCACAATACGCGCAAAGGGAATGACAAAAGGGAATATGAACATATAAAGACTTTATGTCTTTATTGGTTGTCATCTTCGTCATGGTAATTGGCGATTTTCTCCGCGGTTTCTTTGTCTTCGACATCTTCTAAAATACGGTCGAGATTTTCTTTAGCGGCCTCTTTTTCATCAATTTTCTCTTCCTTAAATTTTGGATGAAGAATCTTATGAATGACAAAAGCGATAAGAGCAACTAACGCAAATGCGCCGATGATAATAAGTAAGATTATAAGTGGATTCATTATTATTTCCTCCTAATAGGTGTGTAAACAAATTTGTTTTTGATTTTTTCTTTACGGTAGTAACCAAACTTCACTAAGTTTTCCATCGAAGTTCTAGCTGTTTCATAAGCACAGCCAAGAGCCTTCTTATATTGTGCGATGGTATAGTGATGATTCATCGTGCAGTGTCTGGCGTAGAAATAGGCTTCGCCTTTTTTAAGATTCGGATCACTTTCAAGCAAATCTTGCTCTAAGCGAGAAGCTTCTTTTTCATCGAGAGCGCGTGGAAGGCGTGAAATCGCGAGTTCTTCAGTTTCTTCGACCTCTTTTGGAGCCTCTTCTTTCTCTTCAATTGGCTCCGAAATAGGTTCTTCTTCTTTAACCTGCAAATCCTCTACTTCATCGATTTCGTCTTCCCTATAATAATCGTTCTTTAATGCGGTTGCAGAACTTTCGGTAATACTATCAACAAACTCGTTAACAATATCGAGGAAGAAGGTTAAACCGAAATTGACGAAATATGTGACATCGTTGGTCTTTTGAACTTCGATGCTTTTCTTGGAATTTTCTTCAAGTCTTTCTCCGAGAAGTCTTTCTAAGTTAAGTAAAGCGCCAACTTCGTTAATGCCATTATGTCCAATGACCGCCTTGGTGAGGAGCAAGGCCAATTCATCGTTATATTCTGGGAATGGTTTGATGTAATAGAAATAATAGTAGGTAATAATCGCTTTGGACGCTAAAGATAAGTTATAATTTTCGATAAAATCGAAAAGGCTATCCATCATCGCATCGATTGATTTAGCGGGAACCGCTGTGTAAATACGGTCGATAATCACTCTATTTTGATGATCCTTGATATCATTCGTGCGATAGAAGGAAACAAGTTCTTCTTGGTCAATTAAACGGGAATAGATATTTGCTAAGAAGGAATCGTTAATTGGATTGACGTAGGCTTTTTCAACATATTGTAAAGCGTTGAAATAGTTCTGAAGAATCTTATGAGATGGAGCGGCTTCTTTTAAACCTCCATCAATGATTGATAAGAGATATTCATCGGTCACATCGATATCGCGGACCTTGGCAAGTGTTTTTAAACACTCAACATATGATTTTCTCTTAAAATATTCCAAATCTTCATCGGCGATGGATGAAAACTGTTTGTAGGCGTGAATGAGTCTAAAATCAAGTTGGGAAATGTTATCAGAAACGCTTGGGCATAAACAAAGGGTGAGTTTGTTGTTGTCGACACTTCTAATGGATAAGAAACGCTTAAAAGCGTCACGGTATTTCAAAACGCTAACCCAAAGGTTGTCAACGATGGAAATACCAAGTTCTTTTCCTGCTTCTGATTTTGTTGCGTATTTTTCTTCGGTAAATCTAATACCAAGGTCTTTACTTACCATAGGTGAATCCTCCTAGCTAAGTTTATTATACAAATTCGATTATTGTCTTACAATACATTTACTAACAAATTACTAATTTTTAACTAATTGTCCTCATCATCGATACTGAGAATACTCATGAAGGCTTCTTGTGGAACTTCGACTGAACCGATCTTTTTCATTCTCTTCTTGCCTTCTTTTTGCTTCTCTAAAAGCTTTTTCTTACGGGAAATATCACCGCCATAGCATTTGGCTAAGACGTCTTTTCTCACGGCCTTAACATCCACGCGGGCGATAACCTTTCCACCAATTGCAGCTTGGATAGTAATCTCAAATTGTTGACGCGGGATGACTGTTTTCATCTTTCTGATGATGGCTAAACCCCTTTGATATCCGCTTGGTCGATAGATAATGCTTGATAAAGCATCAACGATTGTTCCATTAAGGAGAATATCAAGTTTAGCTAAATCACCTTTCTTGTAATCGGAATATTCATAATCGAATGAGGCATAGCCTTTCGTGTAGCTCTTAAGTTTATCAAAGAAATTGTAAACAATTTCACTTAATGGGAGTTCGTAAGTAAGAGTCATTCTCGTATCATCGAAGTATTCAAGATTGGTGTAAATACCACGTCTTTCTTGACATAGTTCCATAATCGCTCCGATATACTCCTTTGGAGTCATAATCGTCGCTTTAACATATGGCTCTTCAATGAATGATACTTTGGAAAGGTCAGGTAGTTTTGCCGGGTTATCAAGGTTGATAACTTCTCCATCAGTGAGATGAACTTTATAAATAACACTAGGAGCAGTCAAGATAAGGTTGAGGTTATATTCTCTTTCAAGCCTCTCTTGAACGACATCCATATGAAGAAGGCCTAAGAATCCACATCTAAAGCCAAAGCCTAGGGCTTGGCTAGTTTCAGCAACGAACTGCAAAGAAGCATCGTTAAGAGAAAGCTTTTCCAAAGCTTCTTTTAAATCTTGGTAATCATCACTATCGACTGGGTATAAACCACAATAGACCATCGGATTCATCACTCGGTATCCAGGTAATGGCTCTAAGGCTTCGTTATTCGCAAGGGTGACCGTTTCACCAGGTCTTACGTCGCGGATGTCTTTTATTTGTGCACATACATAGCCGACTTGACCACAAGTTAACTCCTTAGTCTTAATCTCCTTTGGAGTTCTAATTCCAAGCTCAGTGACGAGATATTGCTTATTAGCCGCCATCAACTTGATGGTGTCTCCCACTTTTAAAGAGCCATCCTTGATTCTAATGAGAATGACGACACCACGATATGGATCGTAATAACTATCAAAGATAAGAGCTTTTAATGGAGCGTTCTCGTTACCATTTGGGGCTGGAATAGCTTTAACTATCTCTTCGAGAAGAGCGTGAATATTAAGTCCAGTCTTAGCAGAAACGCTAACAGAGTTTGTGCAGTCGATGCCAATTCTTTCTTCGATTTCCTTCTTGCAGCGGTCTTCATCAGCGGATGGTAAATCAATTTTGTTTATCACAGGTAATATTGTTAAATCGTTATCAACAGCGAGATAGACATTAGCAAGAGTTTGAGCTTCCACTCCTTGAGTGGCATCGACAACCAAAACTGCCCCTTCGCATGCTGCAAGGGAGCGTGATACTTCGTATGTGAAGTCGACATGCCCTGGAGTGTCGATTAGATTGAAAACGTATGTTTCACCATCATCTGCTAAATAAGAGATAGTGACAGCATTAAGCTTAATAGTAATTCCTCTCTCGCGTTCAAGATCCATACTATCAAGGATTTGATCCTTCATGTCTCTTTCTTCGATAGCACCAGTTTGTTCAAGGATGCGATCAGCGAGAGTTGATTTTCCATGGTCTATATGCGCGATGATGGAAAAGTTGCGCATTTTCTTTTGATCGAAATTGTTTGCCATGTGCTTGATTATACCATAACAAATTACTTTTTAAAGAAATTTGAGACTTCCATACCAACTTCTTTCGGAGAGAAGACAACTTTGTAGTTACTCCACTCACTCTTATAAAGAGAGCGATAATTTTTGTAAGTATATCGAGCGTCAATCAAAAGTATTGCTCCTCGATCAGTCTCGCTTCTTATAACTCTTCCCACCGCTTGCATGACTTTGTTCATACCTGGGTTAAGGTAGGCAAAATCATATCCTGGCAAGTCATTCTTTTTGTAATATTCCATGATTTGATCACTCTCAAAGTTGATTTTTGGAATACCGACTCCAACGATAATCGCTCCAATTAAACGATCGTTAACAAGGTCAATTCCTTCGGAAAAGGCTCCACCTATAACAAGGAATCCCACTTTGGTGTGGTCTGGGTTCTCTTGGAAATTCAAAAGAAAATCAGTTTTATCTTGCTCGCTCATTTCCTTTCCTTGAACAAATATTTCAATATCATCATTAAGGTCTAACATACTCGTTAGACGATCAAGGTATTCATAGCTTGGAACATAGACAAAGTAGTTGCCAATCTTTGATGAGACGAAAGATTTGACATAGTTGGCCACCTCATCATAAGATGACTCACGATCTTTATAACGGATAGAGACCCTAGGCGCAATCATGAAGAGAAGATTTTCTCTAGGAAATGGAGATGGCAAAATGAGGTATGGGTCACTATTAGGAGAACCTCCTAACATCTGGATATAGTAGTCGATTGGAGATAGTGTTGCCGAGAAGAACGTTGTTGCCTTGATTGATTGGCAAATAGAGGCGATAAAACGCGATGAATCTAAGCAATATAGGGTCGCGACAATATCATTATCAGAAACGGAAACATAATAGATGTATCTCTCACTGAAAAGTTCACAAATTTTCAAAAATGAGTTAATTTCTAGTAATAATTTAGTAGTTTCTTTCGTGACTGATTTATGGTCTTCTTTGTTTGCTTCTTGGATATTATCATAGGCATTATGGAGATATTTTAAGTCAGTATCGGATGGTTCCTCTAATTGATGATTCCCTACTTCCAAATGAAGGTACTGTTCATAAAACTTAGCCATCTTCTTGAAAGCGTTTTTAATCTTCTTTTCTTTTATACCTCTACTACTCTTCTTAGCGTCTAAGAAAGTCTGGTGACTTAATCTAGCTGAGTACATTTCTCTTGAGCGGTCCACCATGTTATGCGCTTCATCGATTAATGCCAAGTAATGCATAGCATCAGTGTCAAAATACCGACGTAGATACGCGGTTGGATCAAACATATAGTTATAATCGCAGATGATGACATCAGAGAATAATGAGAGGTCAAGTTGAAATTCAAATGGACAAACACCCTCTTCTTTAGCGATGGAAACAATGGTTTGATAGTCAAAAGTTGTATAGTTTAGCAAAGCTAACTTTAAAACATTTTGGATTTTATCATAGTATGCTTTAGCAAAAGGACATTCATCTGGATTGCATGCTTGTCCTTTAGAGAAGCATATCTTCTCTTTTGCGGTTATTAAAATATTATTTAGTTTTAATCCTTTATCCTTAAGGATATTCACAGCGTTCATCGCTGCTTCTTTGCCTGATGACTTCGCAGTTAGATAGAAGATCTTAGCATCATCGTCATTGCCCATTGATTTAATGTATGGGAAGAGGGTTGACATGGTCTTACCAATCCCCGTAGGAGCCTCAACGAATAACTTTCCACCTTTGGTGGCCACTCCATAGACGAGTTTGGTTAATTCTCTCTGTCCTTGACGATATTTCTTAAATGGGAACGCTAAATCTTGAATTGACACCCTTCTTTCTTCGATCTTTCTGAATATCAAGTTATAGAAATTTAGGTACTCATCCACTAGCGAAAGCGTGAATTCCTCGAGTTCACTTTGTAAAAATACGTAATCTTCGATGAACTTTTCTTTCTCTTTTCCTTGCTTAATATAGGTTAAACGAACCCCTATTTCATTTTGATGCTGTTCCTTAGCAAACATATAGGCATAGACTTTAGCTTGCCCGAGGTGCCATTCTATTTGCGAATCACGGAATTCTTTTAAATCAATGACTGTCGATTTGATTTCATCAATAATGTATCTTTCTCGTCCTTTGATAATCCCATCCGCTCTTCCTTGAATGGTCACTTCAACTTCATCAACAAAGAACGTATCCTTTAAGGGGTACTCGCTGAGATATGTGGCTTCATCTTGAATTGACTGATAATTCGCGTGGACTCTACTACCCTCACTCATTGAGGATCGATTGAATACGCGGTTATCAATATCGCCTTTACGCAATAAGAAGTCCACAAGTTGGTGAACGCTTAAGATGAGTGATTTAGACATATAATTATTTTAATAATTGATTTAATAGATTTGGTGAGCCGTTAAGGAAGGATTTATAGTCCATTCTCTTCTTTCCTTGTTTTTGAACTTCAAGCAAGGATAATTGACCATCTTTACACTGGAGATATAATCCACCTTTATCCGCTTTAACGATTTGACCAACTTCACCAGTTACATCATAATTTGCGATTGACGCTTTGAATATTTTAAACTTTTCTTCATCAAGAAGAAGATATGCGCCTGGTTCAAGAGATAACGCTCTTACCCAGCCATATAGTTCTTTAACGCCCATCATAAGAGAAAGTTTTTCTTGTTCTGGTTTGATAATGTGACAAACGGAGACTAAGGATTCATCTTGTTCCACTCCCACGAGTTTTCCATCAACATAATCTTCTAAGCTATCAAGGATCAAATCACCAGCCGCAAGAGAAATCTTCTCGAAAAGAGAAGTTGCATTATCATTGTCAGAGATTTCCACTTCTTTTTTAGCGTACATCCTACCTGCGTCCATCTTCGCGGTCATTTCCATTAAGGTGACACCTGTGACTTTGTCACCATTGATAAGAGCGGCTTGAATTGGGGACGCTCCACGATATTTAGGAAGCAATGACCCATGAAGGTTGATTGCTCCAAAACGAGGGATATCCAAAACACCCTGTGGAACAATCTGCCCATAAGCAAGGGTGATAATTAAGTCAGGATTAATTTCTTTTAGAAATTCATAATCTAAACGAATCTTCTCTGGCTGGAAGATAGGGATATCATATTTCATCGCCACTTTCTTTGTCGGAACTGGTTCAAGAATTCCTTTTCTTCCAACTGGTTTATCTTTTTGAGCAACTAAACCGACGATATTAAAACCCGCTAAGACTAGCCTTTCTAACACGCTAGCGCTTATCTCGGGTGTGCCCATATAAACGATTCTCAAAGATTTTTTGTTCATTTTTTTACCATATCCCATTATATGGGAAAAATATCGTTTTGTAAAAAAATATATTATCGAGTAGAATATTGCCGTGCAATATGGAGAAATAAAATATGTATCCAGAATACGAAAAAGTTAAAAAATACCTTGATGATGCATCGTTGTTAGAACAAACAAAGATGACCATGAAAGATATTTACGAATTAACCATTAACAGAAATAAAAAAAATGTGGTTGCTGAATATCTTAACGCAAAGGGAAAAGTAAAATCCTATAAATATAAGGATTTCGATATTCACACTCGTTACATCGCTTCACAAATTAGTTCTTTACTCAAGGATGAGAAAAAACATAACGTCGTAATTTTAAAGGTTTCAAATAACCCACATTGGGGAGAAATCTTCTACGCAATTCTCATGTCAGGATTCATTCCACTTCTTTGCGATGCGAGAAACCAAAAAGACGGAACCGAAAACTTAATTAAACAAAGTAAAGCAGTTGCGATTATCTCAGATGATATCTACGAATACGATATTAAGAAATTATCCTTGCAGGATATTTATTCTGATAAGAAAAAAGCTTCCGTCACTCCTGATTGGGAAGATCAAGTTATTCTTTGTTCCTCAGGCACCACTGGCGACATCAAGATGATGATTTTTGAAGGACATAACTTCGCTCATCAAATCATGGCGTCCTTAGAAATGCCAGAAAACACCAAAGATTTAATGTATCCAAGCAGCATGGGCAAGTTAAAGAATCTTGCGATGATTCCATTCCATCACATCTTTGGATTTGTCGCTGTCTTCTTATGGTTTACCTATTATGGTAAAACCATCGTTTATCCAGCTAGTATCGCCACTAAAGATATCTTAGGTATTTGTCAGAAATGTGGTGTCACTCACGTTTTCTCTGTCCCACTACTTTGGGATTCCATCGCCAAAACTGTCACTCGTCAAATCTCGATGATGGAACCAGAATATCAAGAGATGTTTGATCACCTCGTTAAAGTCAATACTCGCGAACTTGATGAAGAATTATCATTTAAAGAAAGAATTATGTTAGCCAAACTCCAAGGCAAGATGCTTGGAAAGAAAGTTCGTTATTGCATCTCTGGTGGAGGTTATCTCCCAGATGAAACAGCAAAGATCGTCAATGGCTTAGGTTATCCATTATATAATGGATACGGAATGACTGAAGTCGGTGTTGTTGCCGTTGAACAAAGCCCAGATGTCAAAACTCGTCTTGGCTGCCGCATTGGTAAAGCCCTTCACGGTGTGACATTCAAACTCGATGATAAAAACGAACTTTGGATTAAGTCAAATATTACTCACGTTAGAGAAATTATTGGTGGCGTCATGAAGGATGCCAAACTCGATAAAGATGGATTCTTCGCTTCCGGAGATATCGCTGTTATCGAAGATGATGGCCGTGTCTTCATTAAAGGAAGAAACAAAGATGTCATCATTAACGCTGATGGCGAAAACATCTTCCCAGATGAACTTGAACTCGCTTATCGCGGTGTTGAACATTTATCTAACTTATGCGTTTTAGGTGTTAAGAAAGATAAACATAACGAAAGCATCGTCTTAGTTCTTGAAATCGAAAACTCCACGACTGATGAAGAATTCGAAGAACTTAAGAAGCAAGTTATCGAAATCTCCAAGAACCTTCCAAAAGGTGCAAAGATTGATGATATCTATCTCGCCAAAAACAAACTTCCAATGGCGAATAACATGAAAGTCAAACGTTTCGTTGTTAGACAAGCAATCGAAGAAAATTCTCCTGATTATGTCTCAATTAATGAAAAGAGAGAAGAAAAAGACTTCAGCAAATATGATCCTGCTTTAGTCGATTCAGTGAGAGAGCCATTAAGAGAAGCTTTCAGCAAGATTCTCTACTTACCTAAATTCAAAATTACCGATGATGGTCACTGGATTAATGATCTAGGTGGAGACTCAATGAGCTATGTTGAACTCATTCAATACATCGACGCAAACTTCGATGTAAAGATTCCTGAAGAAAAATATGGCGTCTTAACTTCCATCAATGAGTTCACTGAAGAAATCATTAGATTAAAGCTCGAAAAAGAGAAGAAATAAAAAAGAAGCGCGTAAGCGCTTTTTTCTTTGCTACCATCTTTTATTCTTTTATAGACACCTTCAATGATATAATATTTTTAGTTTAAAAATATAGGAGCTTTTATCATGAGTGAAAAGAGTTTTTTAAAAGGTTATTGTCCAAAGAAAAATCGTTATTGGGGTATGACTTTAGAGAAGTTTGGCGGTAAATGGGAGATAATCGACGTTATTCCTCTTACTCCAGAACAAGCAAAAGTAACCGCATCATTAGTTGAACAACCATATTTTGATGTGCATAAGAATTTGCAAGCATGCCGCTATGACCAACGCGCGGGGCGTCGTATTAGAACCAGCGACCGCGTTCCTTGTCCAAAAAACGATAAGGTTTATTCCTTCCACTGCGTCTACTGCAAAAACATGGAATTAAGTTATGAAGCGGATTTAGAAGGAAGCGGACTTAGAGAAGGAGATACAGTTAAGCTCTCTCAAGGTCAAGAAGTAAAGATTGCCATCGGTGGTCGCCCTCTTGAAGAAATCGAATTAAATGTCGGATGGGATCCAATTCGTGGTGACACAGATATGGATATCGATTCTTCTGTTATCTTATTCAATTCTCAATCAAGAAGCAGCGAAGTTGTTTATTTTGGTGAACTCGAAGATCGAGCGAAATCAGTCAAGCACCACGGCGATAACCTCACTGGCGAGCCAGTGAATGGACAAAGCGATGTTGATGAATCAATTGATATCTTCTTAAAGAGAGTTCCAATGTCTTATGACAAAATTGCGATTGTCATTAACATTTATAGATGCGATGAAAGACGTCAAAACTTCGGAATGGTGAGAAACCTTTTCATCCGCTTATACGATAAAAAGTCCCATAAGAAACTATGTGATTATCAAGTATCTCACAATATCTCTTCCGCGACCGCGTTGATTATTGGTCTCGTGCAGAGAAAGGGCGATGGATGGACCTTCAAGGCTACTGGTGATGCATCATGCGCATCTTCTGTTAGAGGTCTTGAAAGCGAAGTCATCCTCAAGTATAAATAACGCTGAAATTATTAATGTTGAACTAGTTTAAAAAACTAATTGCATTATTATATTTATTTTGGTAATATCTTTATCGACACTGAAAGAGGAAAGAAAAAATGGCAAATATAAAATCCCAAATTAAACGTATCGGCACCAATGAGAAAGCCCGTAAAAGAAATGCCTCCGCTAAGAGCGCTATCCGCACTGCTTGTAAGAAAGTCCGTTTAGCTGTTGAAGCTGGAAACAAAGACGAAGCCGTCCTTCTTTTAAAGAAAGCTTACTCTCTCATTGATAAGTCCGTCAGTGATGGTATCCAACACAAGAATACCGCCGCAAGACAAAAAGCCGAACTTGCTAAGCTCGTTAACGGACTTAAATAATCAAACTATTTATTCTGCTTGAAAATTAATTAAGAATAATTCGAAAGCGTAAAAGCGGTCAACAAGGCCGCTTTTTATGTTGTAATCTAGATTAAATAAATCATCGAGGGTCTTTAAAACTGTACTCTCGGAGACAGAATAGACTTGTTTTTTTGCAATAGCGATACGTGTACTCTTAGCCCCGAGCATCGTCGCGATTTCATCTTGGGAATGACCATTTTTTGATAAATATGATACTTGAGATAAGAATCTAAATTGCTTTGCAAGTGTGGAAATTAAATAGACTGGCTCTACTCCTGTTTCGATGATATCGCGATAAAGCTTGATGGCTTCATCATTACGATTGGTAATTAAGTAATTGTAGATTGCAAACACATTATCATCCAAAGGACGAGGCACGAACATGCAGACATCATTATAGGTGACATGATTCGTGTATAAGGCAAGCTTTTTCGCGTGGTTTTGGAATAAAAGAATATCGCCATCACATCTAGCGGCAATCTCTCTTATCGCATCATAGTCAGCCTTTACTTTGAGATGATTAGTAAAATAATCGCCAATAAATTTAATCCATGAGTCCTTATCTGGTGTGGAAGCTTCTAAGAAATCTGCTTTTTCTTTAAGAGCGAGATAGACTTTATTTTTGTTGTCTAACTCGTTTGTTTCAACGGTAATAATTAATGTTGTTTCTTCGCTTGGATGATTGATGTAATCAATTAAAGTTTGATAATCTTGATCGGATTCAATTTTAACTCTGTCCTTTTTACTGAGTAAAAAGTAAGCGTTCTCTAACACCACGACTTTTTTATCATAACCTAACGGAAGAGCGTTACATTCGGAAACAACATCCTGAACAATGGTGTCTCTTGCATTAAATTTGACGAAATTCATTTCGTCTTTATCTTTGCCGAGGACTTGAGTAACAATCGTGTTAATCCTTTTTTTAATAATTGGAGGTTGATTACCATAGATAAAATAAATCATACACTTATATCTTAAAGAAAATTGGAAGCAAAATAAATAAAAAGCAGGGCTTTTTTTATCATAATGCAAAGGAGTAATAAGCTATGGTTCCAAGGATGTCTGTTCGTTTGATAATAACGTTGTTATGGTAAAGAATTTTTAAGACCGATTCATGAGGATGACCATATGTATTATTTCTTCCACAGGAGATGATAGCTTCTTTTGGAGATAGGTATTTAATAAATTCATCACAAGATGAGGTGTTTGAACCATGGTGTCCTACTTTTAAAACATCACATGGGATTGACGAATAATTATTAATAATTTGTCTTTCTATAGCAATCGGAGCATCTCCCATGATAACAAAATCGCGATTTGCTAAATGAAAGGACATCACTAATGAAGAGTAGTTCTCATCATCGGCGTTTTGAGAGTAATTATAGTTTTGAATTTCAATTTTTCCTATCTTAATAGGAAATTCATCTGCGGATTTTATATAGTTCCTCACTAAATAATTGCTCCTTAAAGATGAGAGCGCTCCCATATGGTCGTAGTCATCATGAGTGGTAATAACTAAATCTAGATCGTAAATCTGTTTCTTCTTTAAGAAAGGAATCAAAACATTTTTAGCAATGTCTTTTTTGATATTCCCACCAGTATCAATCATCACAGAGATCTCCCCTTTCCTAAGAATCGTGCAATCACCTTGACCAACATTAACAAAGTACACTTCTTCTTTAATGTAATGAGATATCGGGGACATATGAAGAATCATAATCATTGAAAGGAAGATTATTGAAAATCTCTTCAAGGGATGAAAACCAATATCATAGAAATAGAATAGGATAATTAGAATTAAGTAATATCCTATATTTAGGACATGACTCATAGGCGGAGAAATTAAAACAGGGTTAAAATTTTTAAGTGTCGATAATAGATTCCCAATGAACGAAGTATATAAATTGACGAAGTAATAAATGGGTATTTTTAGAAAGGAGATTATTCCTAGCAAACTAAGAATAATAAACAGAGGGCTTAACATTACATGAAAAAAGGGAGAAATGAATGATACCTCGTGATAATACTTCAGTTCAAAGGGAATCATGATAACGAACAAAGAGAGGTAGAGGTATATGGTCTTGATGGCTCTCTTTCTTCGGCTAAACTGGTTTCTTACGAAATACGTAGACAAAGGAATTAAGAAACCAAGGATAAAGGCATCTTGATAGACAAAATGATAATCAATGAAAACGAAGAGAATTCCGGTTAATGATATGAGCTGTAGATAAGAAAGTTTCTTTTTAAAAACGTAATCATTAAGAAATCTAAAGATATAAAGAACGATGATTTTAATGACACTAAACTTGGGAAAAGTGAAGATAAGATAAGGGAATAAAATGATCAAAGATATGATTCGAGCGTGTTTCTCTTTTAACCTATATGATAATAGTTTCTCAATTGTACCTAGGAAGAAATAGATATAAACGCCCGAGGTGCTGATAAGACGGATTAAATGAAGCGATTGAGCATCATTTATAACCTGACTATCATAGGAATTATCCGAGAATAAAATAGCGCCTATCATTGCAGCAGCGTCCTTATCAAACTTCTTCAGAAAATCCTTTCTCCAAGTGTGTAATTTTAATGGATTTGAAAAGATTAGTGAAATATTAGTATTTTTTAAGGAATAATAAACACCTTTCTTTTCTAAGTAATCATTAAAGTCAAATTCGCTTTCTAAAGTGACGAAATCATTCTTTTCTTTATGCGCTTTGATGTTAAGGATATCTCCTACTTCATACGTGTTCTCATATTGACTTACATAGTATCTTTCTAACCCATCATTTAAGATAAAGTAATTATCCTTCGTTTCTACTACTATCCCTATGAATGTTTCCTTCTTAATATCGAATCTTATTAGCGATAATCCCACTCCAACAAACATCGTGATCATCGTGAATAAAAAGACTTTTCTCTTAAATCTAAAGAAGATAAAAAGAAGGAAGATAATCGCTAAAGGGATATCGATCAAAAGGTTATATCTGATTGATACCCCTAAGCATAGAGAAATGAAAAGGAAAAGAATTATCACTTATGCAAAATGACGTAATCTCTAAGTTTTTTGTACGTGGCCGCTCCTATGCCGTAAACATTCTGGAGCTCCTCGAGCGTTTTAAATAAACCATTTGTGGTGCGATAAGAAACAATTGAAGCAGCAATTGATGATTTGATGGCGTCAACGCTCATCAAGGTTTCTGCGTCATCGATGTTGATATTAACTTTGTTAACTTCACTGTTATTACAAATATCGTTAAAATCATACATTCCAGGGACGTAGTAAGTGGCTTTATCCTCTAGGACTACTTCTTCATAATAGCAGCGTGAATCAGCGCTAGAAGTCGCGCCTCCTGCAGCGTTAAGAAGGTCTTTAATTGTAGAACCTCCTTCAAGGTTATAAGTTCCAGGGTTTTCTACTTCCCCTTCCACTGTGACTGTGTAAGCACCATCAAGGTTGCTTTCAATTAATGATGTGTCGTTTACGCGTGAGACATTGACATGCGGATCAATAATCATGAAGGCGACAATCGCCATAATTGCGACGACAACAATACCGATAATGACTTTGTACATAAAAAATCCTCCTACTTGTATATAGGGAGATTTTTCGATTTTTCGCCAAAAAATTTTCACTTTTTTTCAAGTGACGACTCTTATTTACTTTGTAAATAAAAAAATCACCGCTTTCACGATTATTTTTTTGGTGATGTGGTGAATTTTTTATTAATTTTGATTAGAGAGCTTTAATTTCGATAATTTCAATGACGTAAGGTTCAGCAACCTTGACTTCAATTTTATCTCCAACACTTCTTCCAACTAAGGCTTGTCCTAATGGGCAAGAATGGGAGATGCGGTGTTCGAATGGATCGCTTTCAACTGTATCAACAATTGCGTAGGTTTCCATTTCACCAGTGCTTAAATCTTTGAAGGTTACAATTGTGCCAATCGCGACTTTGGTAATTTTTCTATTACTTCCATCAGCGATGATTTCAGCATTCTTAAGAATCTCTTCAATTTCAGCGATTCTGCCTTCGATTTCTGCTTGCAAAGTTCTAGCAGCATCGTAGTCAGCGTTTTCACTTAAGTCACCTTCAGCGCGTGATTCAGCGAGTTGTTTTTTATATTCTGGACGACGGACATCAATCAAAAAACGAAGCTCATCTTCGAGGGCTTGATATCCAGCTTTTGTAAGTTTTCTTTTTTCTGCCATAGAGGTATCTCCTTTATTCGCAAGCGTTATTATAACAATAACGAAAAATAAAATCTACAACTAGTTTTCTTCCGTTAATTGAATAGTTAATTGCAACTCGATAGGAAAATAAGTTGAAATTACCTTTTCAGTATAATAAATATGATGCTTCCTGAGGAAGGA
>JAFSNY010000031.1 GCA_017447305.1 Bacilli bacterium
AGTTTCCATCTAAAGTTATCGATGACGATGTCTTCGTATATCGACATAAAGCAAACTCATAAATTAGTCCACCATTCATTAGGTCGTTTTGAGTTAGAGATGGATATGAGGAACTGGCTTCCTTTTTCTCTAAAGTAATAACATCATTACCTAAATCGACTTTTACGATGATATAGCCATAAGCAGTTCCATCTAAAGAAACCGATATCTTAGTGCCGCTTTCGACATAGATTCTTCTTCCGTAGATTTGGATATAACCGCTTTGAAACGAGATATAGTTGTTACTTACTGAAGCCTGACATCTACCTAAGATGCCATAAAAAATGCCGTTCACACCACTGGTTAGAAAGTGATTGATATCGGCATCCATTTTTGAACTTACTGAAGCAGCATCGAATGTGATTTTTACTAACGACATTACTTATCCCTCCTATCGAATAATTTGAGTTTATCTGTCAAAGACAGACGGTATTCGCCAAGCGTTACTTTAGCGATATTAAAAGTACCTTTGAATTCCATCTTGCTAACAATGGTTTCATAGGTTTTGCTTTCCGTGATGAATCTCACGATTGCACCACATTTGAGTTCATTTAAGGTCTCAACCTTATTGGTGATAAATGAGAAGTTAAAGGTGATGTTATGTTCTAAAGAAGAATCCACTAGTGCTTTTGTGGCTTTTGTAAGTAAAGAAGAATAGTCCTTATCGCTATAGAACTCGTATTTCATCTTCACTTTATGAATGCGCTGTAACGCTGGAGCGGTAGTCACCACTTGTCCTTCATTGGTGAGGTAATATACAACTTGATTTGTGTGCTGAATGTTCTCGGCTTTTGGGATGTAGTAAACTTTGTTTAAACTAATCTCATTAGTGTCGTTTACATTCAAATCTGTGATAGTTCCTAGAGTGGATTTCATTGTGATTCCAATCTTTGCAGAAACCACTCTGATTCTTATCTTTGAAAACCTTCCATTAGCGAGCACCACTTCATATTCAAGTCGGATTCCATAGGTCTTAGAAAACTCCTCAACCAAATCAAGAATGTTCTCTTTAGTGTCAGCTTCATAAGTTAAGGAGCAATTTTTCACTACTTCTATTGAAGTTTCTAAATAAGAGACATTTTGATAAACATCGCCAGAATATTTAAAAGTGTTGTTGATGAGATTAACGATGAACTGCGCGGAATTACCACTGAAGCTAGTAGGCAAAGGAACATCAACATCTAAAAGTGATAGATAATCCTTTGTCTCTACTTTGGTCTGTTTCTTTTCATCAGTTTTGATGGATGTAATTATCCCAACATATGGATAGCCATTATCCTTAACGACTAATAGGTCACCAATCTTAGCTTTTAAACTTTGTTTATTTACCGTGAACTTGCTCTTTTGAGGTATCAAAGCATCAAGGATGATATCAAAGTCATCAGTGGCATAGCCATGGTCAATAACAGATAAATCTTGCTCGTTTAAAAAGATTAATTGCATAAAACCTCCTAATGAGCGATGTATTCCTCTTTGAAATAAATCTCACATGTCGCTTCTTCCCTAACGCCTGGATCAAAAAAGATCTCGCTTTCGCCAGGAGGAAGAAATAAGAAGTTATCACAAGAGAAATCTTGAGTATTGTAATAATCCTCTTCAGATGCTCCAAGAATCCATTTGATGTATTGGTTGGTGGGCTCAGAAGAGATTTCAATTGTTGGTTCATCGCGCTCATCTACGACTAATCGTAAAGTTTGGACATCCGCACCATTTTGTCTGATGATGACTCTTGGGTTATAGCAGTTACCAATCAAGCGGATAAGAAGAGGAACGCTTCTGGGTGATTCATTGACCACTCTCACTTTTCCATTAAATGAAACTGCGTAAACATATGGGTATTGATAAGGATAGATTTTTCCTCCTCCAGAATCCGTAACATCAATTTGGAATGACTTATTAACAAGCCATAATGACAAACAGTCGATTTTGACTTTGCTTCTTAAAATTCCACTTTCGAGTTGGGCTTTTGATGAACTTTGGATGTTAACATAGCAGTACTTCTTTCCTGCATCAGTTTCATAGAAAAGTCGTAATTCCTTACTTTTAGTAAGATATTCTCTCCATCTAGTAAAACCGTTATATCCATCGATGAAACACAAAGTGAAATCTATGTTTCTTTGAGGAATGCTTCTTTTAGTCTCAACAAAGCGAGCATCGAAGTCCTCATAATCAATATCAAATTCAAAGCCAAATCCATCTAGTTCTTCAATTACTGTTTTATGATAATAATCAAAGTAAAAGGTGCTACCAACTTCATTGACTAAATATAATTTACGTCTCATTAGTAGGCACCTCCTAAAGCTTCATTAATTGAATCCATATCGACATCACCGCTTGTGTTAATAGTGACGTTATTCGTGGTTCTTGAATTATCAGTATTCATGTATTGGTTAGAAGTGTTCTTTACTGTGTTTTCAGCATCAAAATCACCTGTACCAAACATCTTCTCAATTAATTTAATAAGCCAACCAACTGTGTGATCCAATATCCATTTAACCGCGGAGATAATCGCGTTAAGAATATCTAGTATTGGTTTAAGGATTTGGAACAAAAGTTGAAGAACAGGAACAATAACTGCTTTGATGACGTTACCAATAATAATTAAGATTGGCGAAATCGCTTCAATAATTGTGAAAATAACATCGAGAATATCCATAATAGGTGTTAAAAACACCTCGATTAATGGAAGCAAAATCTCAAAGAGTTCTGCAATAATCTCAATAATTCCAGAAATAAATTCAATTAATGGTTCAAGAATCGCAAGAATGATTTCTAATATTGGCTCTAAGATATCAATCAAAATATCAAGAAGCACGACAATAACATTTATTACTGCGCCTAGAATCTGAACAATAACATTAATGATTTCAATAACTATGTTAAGAACACCATCGATGAGTTCTATAACCACTTCAATGATTTGCACGATTAAGCCAATGACTAATTGAAGGATTTTTGCTACTACTTGAAGGATCTTCGCTATTAATTGAGTAATAGGAATTAAGATGGTAGTAAGCATCTCAAGGATTTTAGTAATCGGTTCAATGAGTCTTTCAAGTAGTTTTACTACTTCATCAAGCACCAACATGACAGCGTCTAAAATGCCATCGATAACTTCCACTAAAACATCGATAATCTGATTGATAACTTCCATTAAGACATCAAGGATTGGTTTAAGTTTTTCGATAATTTTACCGATTAACTCCACCACCTTATCGATGAGTTGCTTAACAATATCTAAGAGTCTTTTTAATAAGGCTCTAAAGTTTTCGTTTTGAAAAAGCAAAATAGCAATAATTGATATAATCAAAGCCCATGGTCCAGCTTTGGCAATTGCGCCTAAAACCTTAGTAGCGCCACCTAACGCTGAAACGGCTTCTTTTAATTTACCAACAAGGCCTATGACTTTAGCCACAATAGATAATACTGGTCCTAAAGCAGTTAATATTCCTCCAACAATACCAATGACCACTTTGAGTCCTGAAGACATTTCTTTCCATTTAGCGATTAATTCCTTAACCTTTGGAATAACTTTGTCTCTTAAAAATTCAACAATCTTTGTAATGATTGGAGCAAGCGCAGTCGCTAGTTCAGTTCTTAAAGAAAGAAATGCCTGTTTTAATGCATAGATTTGATTACCTAAAGCACCAGTAGTTTCTGCATCTTCTTCAGATACAATTCCTACCTTTTCCGCTTCTTCCATCCATGCTTCAAGTTCCTCTTCAGAAGCAGATAATACAGGGTTTAATAAAGTCCCTAATTTATCGCCAAAGAATTGATTGGCTAAAGCAGTTCTAGTTGCAGAGTCTTCTACACTAGCAATAGCGTTACGGATTTTAGCGAACGCTTGTTCAGCATCTAAACCCGCTAAGTCATCCATAGTTAAGCCAATCTTGCCTAATTGTTCTGAGACATCGTCTCCATTAGCGATTTGACCTAACAGGTTATTAACTTTTTGAAATGCCTTATCTAAGTATTGGGTTTCGCTTCCTAATTGCTTAGTAGCATATTCCCACTTCTGCATCGCTTCTAGACCTACGCCTAGTTGCTTTGCAGTATCAGACATTTCATTAACTGTCTCAGTGGTTTTAAGTGCTAAAGCTGATAAAGCAGTGATTGCCCCAGTGACTGGAGCAGTAATGTATTTAGTAAAAGCACTACCAATTGCTGATAACTTATCGACATTGATATTTCCAAGAGCGGAAATCTTCTTATCAGTTTCCTTAAGTTCGTTATTTAGCTTTGCTATTTCTGCCTCAGTGTACTGAACAGCGCGTTGCATCTTGTTGAATTCTTGCTCAGAAACAGTGCCGAGTTTGACACCTTCTTTAGCAAGTTCAAGAGCCTTCTTTTGTTCTTCTAACTTTTTCTTAGTGGTATTAAGAACCTCATTGAGTTTTTCTTGCTTTTGTTTCCATAAGTCAACATTAGAAGAATCATATTTTAAGTTTTTATTAATCGCGGCTAAGTCACGTTGTTGTTCTTTAAGTTCGGAATTGAGTGATTTGATAGAAGCCTCTAGTTCTGTGGTATCAAGTCCGAGCTTAATATTTAGACCTTTTATCGCTTCTGCCATTTCACTCACCTCCTTAACCTAAAAAGGCGTCTATATCCGCCTGAGTTGCATTTCGACTTGTACCCTCTTCGCTATAGACCTTCTTTTGAAGATTGACTATGTCAAGATAGGTACGAATATCAAAGAATTCCGCATCACGAATCGGTATTCCAAGTTGAGCCAGGTTAAAAATAATATTCGCCGTGATGTTCTCACCTGGCTTTAGAGTTTTGGGGCTAAGTCAGTACCCTCTGATTGTTTCTTCACTTCCCCTAGAAGTTCAGCGATAACATTCGCAAGATTAGTGAGTTCATCTACATTTGAGAGAACGCTAAAGTCGAATGATTGAAGGAAATGGTCATATGAATCTGCATAAAAAGGTTTATGAAGCACATAAATTAATCTAAAAAGGACATCGATAAATCTACCGACATCATTTCTATTTGTTTGCATTGCTTTATCTAACTTTTCAACATCATCAAATAGTTCAGTTCCGAAAACACTTCTATATGAAATGATAGTAAAAAGGGAAGAAGCTAATCTTAGTTCCTTCCCATTGAGTTTAACCGTGCGTTCCATTCTTATTCACCTTCTGGAATAGTTGGAATGACTGGCGCTGTAGTTAAGAAGTTAGTGTAGTTACTATCTCCTTTAGCGCAGACGCAGTTTGTCACCAAATCATCACCGACTTCGAGTGGTCTAGCAGTGATATTAAGAGTCACGCTATTGGCTTCAATACTATCTGCTTTAGATTTGGTTGCTTCAGAAATTGGAGTAACACTACATAAGTAGTACCAAACTCTTCTTGCCTTGGCATCGCCTTGGAATTCAAAGCCAAGCGCGAAGGTCACTACTGGCGCATTAGCGATTTCCACTAAGTTACCATTAGCGAGTCTCTTATAGCCTAAGACAGCTGTCTTGAAGTCATCATCGATTTCAGTGAATTTTAAGGTTAAGGTTCTACCAGCGTTTTGAACTAAAGAAGCATATAAGGTATCATCCGCATAAACATTTGTGGATCCACCCACTACTTCACTTGAAAATTCTTGTGCGCCAGGAAGAGCGACTGGAGTATCAAAGCTCCAGTTACCGTTGCTATCTTGACTAGCAATGGCATAATGAACATTTCGTAATCCGAATGTAATTTTATTTTTTGGCATGTTTAAATTCCTCCAGCCTTATTTCATAGACTCTATTTATAGAGCCATCCGAGTTTTTAAACTCAGTCGTTAAAGAAAAGATGTAGTCGTTATCTAGAAGAGTAGATTCTAACTTTTCCTCTAGGACTTCATCTTTCTTTTTTGTTAATAATGTGATTTGTATCGTTCTTAAATAATAAACGGGCTTATCATCAGCGAACTCATTAGGTCGCTTTGATATATCTTGATAAATGATAAATGGAGGTTTTGCATTCTGCTCATTATCGTAATCTAAATGCGCATATATCACAGTTGGAAGAACAGATAATAAGACTTGTCGTAATTTTTTAAGCATTAGCCACCTCTATTTATAATCTTTTCAATATCTTCTAGCATTTTTGGAGTGAACTCATCATAAGCAGGACGCATAAATGGTCGAGCGGCGACAAGTTTTCCACTTCTATGCTTAAAGCCAAGTTCCACTAAGTGAACGATTGAACCTTTGGTTTTAGAATAAATAACAATTGTTTTATTAATTCCTTCGCCATAGGATTCCTTGATAAAAGAATCACCTAGATGCTCATGAGACCATGATGTTCTAGGTGCATTGCTTTTAATGTAATCTAAGATTTGATCCGCAGTTTTTTCTAATCGTTTAAGAATTGCTTCTTCAACATCTTTTGAATAAGATTCCACCGCTTCTTTAATCTCAGGAGTTAAAGCTTCAAGTTCTATAGATTCCATCCTTCGATTTCCTCCTTAGAGATATCAGTTTCAGAACAATAAAGTTCCATCCACATTCCGTTTTGATATGTTCTTTCTACTTTGTAGATAGTATCTTCATTAGGGATGTAGATATATTTACTTTTATCGTAAAGAAAGCACTGAATTGAAACTTTAAAATCGAGTTTAATTTGAGTTTGTTTTGAATTGTAGAATTCCTTAGAAGTGATGGAACTAGTCATTCCCACCACCTCTTTGGAGCCGACCAACCGCATACTTTGGTTCCCAAGGGCATCTGCAGCTGTTTTAACACGTAACAGGAATAAAGAGTTGTTGCCGGAATTAGGATAGGCTATCACGAGGACGAACCTCCACCAACCTCAGGAGAATGCAAGCATAACTGCCTGAGTAAGACGTCAAAGCTCTTGGGAAGTTCTTTCACTGTTCCATCGCTTTTAAATCCGAAGTTGGTCTTCACAAATATGGTAATAAGAGCTGTCACTAATGGTTCATCATCCGATTCAGCGATTTCACGAGGAATACCAGCTGTGACTAAAAGCTGGCGGCACGAGGCGATATGAATGGTGATTTCATCATCAGCGTAGTTTTCTGTTGCAGGGATAAGCAAAGCTTTCTTCATTTTTGCAAGCATGTTTTCACTCGACATTTTAGACACCTCCTCTTCATTAATATTCAGTTAATAAATTCTTCCTATTACTCTTAAACGGAAGAACCGACCGTTTAGCACTTCTTCAATATCTCTATCTCATGGTTACTATGCGCAGGCGACTTATCAAGAACAGTCGGTTGCCCTCCGTGTTTCGACCGCAGTCTATTCTCCTGAATCAACAGGAGTATCTTCAGGTTCAGAAGAGTTGTTGTCTTCTACTTCAGCAGCAGCTTTCTTGACTCTTAAGAAACCTTTGTAGCCGATGACGTTACCACCAGTGAAGACAGATGCCTTATAGCAGATGATGCCATCTTTGAATTTGTAATCAGTGGATTTGGCTACTTCAACACCACTGAAGATTGGGACTTCGTAGTTAGCGAGTGGACCATAGGCAATACCATATTCACCGACTTGTGTTGCAGAAGCGGAGATTGCTTTGCAATGA
>JAFSNY010000032.1 GCA_017447305.1 Bacilli bacterium
TGTATTAAAAAACTGTGGCCTGAATTATTCCTAAACAGTCAAAGCTGTACATATGAACTTACAGGTACACAGCATAGTTAGATTATACCCGGGAAGGAGAATGTTATCTAATCACAATCCGGGTACGATTAGATAATACGTGATAATTATGGCTAAGAAAAGGAAGAAAGTTAAAGAAAAAGCAAAACCGGATTATAACATTGTGTTAAGACCTGGAGAAACAATTTTACACACTGCTTCGCCAGGAAAAACCGCAAATTTCTTCTTTTTGGTGCCAGCTTTAATTTGCATCGCTTTTATCGGAGCCTTATTATCAACTGGTGTTTGGGCGTATGTGAAAGATTATATGCCTGCAGGACATACCACAATTACTATCGCTGGTGTTTTATTACTTGCCGCAATATATCTAATTATCAAACGATTCATTATTATGGGAAGATTCTATCTTGTAACAAATGAACGATTAATCGTTACCAAAGGCAAAGCCAGAAGAAGCCAAATGTTCTTAGATATCGAGGATGTCTATGGTGTTTCCATCAACCAAAACATCTTTTACCGTATGTTCCATTTAGCGGACATTGATTTCCAATCACCGTCCTCCCAGCCAAGAACAAAAACCCTTCTCATCATCTCCTTTACATCAACAGTCTTTAAATTTAATTTCCTAGCTAGAGATGATGGAGTGGAATTATATCGTTTATTAGAACAACTCACCTCCCATCGTGAGATGGAAGAATAAAATAAATAAGTCGTCAATAAATAGCAACTTATTTCTATTTAATAATTAAAAAATTTTACTAAGATCCAGTTGATTCATAACGTCTTGCACACAAAGTCCAAATAAGAGTGGCCAGTGTGAAGAAGACTATTGAAACACCGATAATAATCAAACTTAATAAATATGGATTATAGTTTCCGTAGAGCAATGTATCGACTGGCAAGGAAATAAATAATCCAAACGGCAAGATAAAAATTAAAATGAATTTAACTACCTTAGGGAAGATGGCAATAGGGTATTTTGCGTACACTGTGAAATTATAGACAATTTGAAGAAGTGGACCGCTACGTTTAAAGATAAACGCTAAGGATGATAAAGCGATTTTAAACGAAGTAATGATTAAAGCGCCAAATACCGCACCTATAATTAAGACAAATATCGCACCAAACGTGACAGATACATGGAGATTTAATCCACAAATAACAATCATTGTGATACCAACGATAACTTCACCAAATCCATCAGGCTGGAATGTTTCTGCAAACATTTGGAAAATGACAGGAATTGGACGTAAGAAGTGGCGGTCCATATCACCTAATTGAACTCTACGATAAGCAACTAACCAAAATTCATCACTAAATAGATGATCGATTGCAATAGGAAGCATCGAAAAGCCATAAAAGAATCCAACTTCGGCAGGTGTATAACCCTTTAATGAAGGGATTGCTTGTAAGATAAAGAAGATGGAACCTAAAGCGCAAGCATTGGACAATAAGAAGGAAAGAATGGAGATAACACTATCTTTTTTGTATTCTAGCCTCGATAGCATGCTTCTTTTAATGCAAACAAAATAGAGCTTAATGTAATGCATACTATCCTCCTTGTACTGTCACAACTTTTATCGCGCGACTAAATAATAATTTGGCAAATAATTCTAACAAAACAAGCCAAGCTAGAGAAATCAAGATCACCTTACAGCACTCTAGATAATCATATTTCATCATTAAGATTAAAACTGGGTTTTGACTCATTCCTGCGAAAGGCATATAGGTGACAATTTCACGGAAAACATTTGGGAAGAAGGCGATAGGAAGTAGTGTTCCTGATAAAAATGAAATCACAGTGGTTTTCAAAGCGTTGAGACCCCACGCTGCAGAAGTGTAGAAACATAGGATTCCAAATATATAAGAAATAACCCCGTTTAATAAACATGCGAGGACACTAGCAACTAAGAATAAAGCGAAATGAGCGATGAAATCCCACACTGATGCGACAGGTAAATAACCAATTCCGATAAGTACACCAAGCCCGGCAGCGTAAAGCGGAATTCCAAATACGATAGACATCATTAAGAACGCTCCGATGTTTGATGCGATAAATTTACCGCGATAGGAAATTGGTTTAATCAAAAAGTTTCCAATCGTTCCCTGTCGAATGTCTCGATTAATGAACCATAATGTATCATCGTTAAATGTTATAAATCCAAATATCGTCGTCAAAACGACGTAGACAATCATTTCTTTATATGTAAAGCCATTGATGGAAGAATCGATTCCTCCTTCACTACTTTGATAAACAGCAAGCCAAAGGAAAATAAGACAAGCAACTTCAAAAACGGTCACGATAGCCCACGTGATGATATTAAAGCGATACGCCATCATGTCGATAGCGGAAGCGCGAACAAATGGTTTATATTTTCTTAGCCTTCGCATGTTCTTCTTCCTGCTGCGAGAGGATTTTCTTTACGACATCTTCGATGGAAATGTCAGCGATTTTCATGTCGATAGCGTGATACTTTGAAAATGCGTATTGGACGACATGTTCAAGATTTACTTTATCAGCATCGAAACCGAGAATAACCTTATCTTCATCCACACTCATAATGATGTCATCAGAAAATGGTTCTACTTCGTTCGGATCAATGTTTGGTGGAATTGTTAGCGTTAACGTTTTGATGTTTCCAAAGCGGCGTTTGATATCTCCTAATGGACCATCATAAATGATTTTTCCCTTTTCAATCATGATGAGACGAGAACAGAGGTTTTCAATGTCCGCCATATCATGAGTAGTGAGAACGACAGTCGTGTGATATTTAGCATTTAATGCGTGAATTGCCGTACGGATTTTATCTTTGACTAAGACATCCATGCCAATAGTGGGCTCATCAAGGAAGAGAATTTTAGGGTTATGGAGCATCGAAGCAGCGAGGTCTGCACGCATTCTTTGTCCTAATGATAAGGTGCGGACAGGCTGACTCATAAACTCATCAATACCTAATACAGATGATAAGAATTTAATTCTCGCTTCATAATCGGAATCACTAACTTGATAAACTTCTTTGAGAACTTTAAAAGATTCCACTAATGGGATATCCCACCATAACTGGGTCTTTTGTCCAAAAACAACCCCGATATCTTTAGCGACGATACGACGTTTGAGATAAGGCTCTTTTCCGTCAATGAGAACTTTACCTGATGTTGGTGTTAAGATTCCACACATCATCTTGATGGTCGTGGATTTTCCTGCGCCATTAGAACCGATGTATCCAACAATTTCACCCTTAGGGATATTAAAAGAAACCCCATCAACCGCGCGGATTTCTGTGTATTTTCTGGAGAATAGTGTCGCAATCATTCCGATGAGGCCTTTGCCTCTTACTGGTTTACGAAATATTTTTGTTAGTTCTTGAACTTCAATCATGATAATAAAAGCCGTTATGTTCTTTCCATTATAACATATTGAATATGTTTGGCATTATGATATCCACAAACGTTTTCTCTTAAGTGCAAATTGCACTTTAAAATGAAAAGCCATTTATCATGTTGCAAGTGATAGAATTAATATATAGATTTGATGGAAAGAATAAAAGCAAGAATAGAAACCAGCAATAATGATATCCTTCTAGGAACCTTGGATAGTGGTTCTCAAAGATTTGTTTTTCCTCATCCTTTCAAGTATGTTAAAGATAGATTATTAATAAGAGATTTCATCGAAGAAGGAGCCATTGTTTCATACATCTATGAGGATGACTATGAACCAAAGGTTATGCTTGTTAAAAAAGACCAACCATTAGTTATCAAGGACTATAAAGGCTACAAGTTATATAAAATAATCATTGAAATAGAGGAATGAATTACATGACAAAGATACAAGATTATCTATTATCTCAAGCCGATCCAAAATATCGCGCTTTTACATTGCCATTAATTCCTAATGTCGATGATAAGACATTTATAGGGGTAAGATTACCTATTCTCAAGAAATACGCGAAAGAGTTAGATGAAAAAGAAAGAAAAGAATTCTTAAAGTCATTACCTCATCAATATCACGAAGAAAACATGTTACATGCCTTTATTCTTTCGAATATAAAGGATTACGATGAATTTATTCGTGAAGTCGATATCTTTCTTCCGCTTGTCACTAACTGGTCGGCATGTGACACGATTTGTAATAAACACCTAAATAAATACAAATCAAAACTAATAAAAGAAGTGTATAGGTGGCTGGGAAGTAAAGAAATATACCGAGTTAGATATGCGGTTAAATGTTTGATGAATTATTATCTTGGAGAAGATTTTAAGGAAGAACATATAACAGAGGTTGCTAAAATAAAGATCGATGATTACTATGCAAAGATGATGATCGCCTGGTATCTTGCCACCGGGTTAGCGAAGAATTATGAACCATTCATAAAAGCTATTGAAGAACATAGATTTGATACCTTTATCCATAACAAAGCTATTCAAAAAGCCAATGAATCGTATCGTGTTAGTAATGACCATAAAGAATATCTAAAAACCTTAAAAATCAAATAACACCGCCAATTGAAAAACTAAACGCAACTTTATAATCGAAAGTCAAAATTGTAAGACTAAGTGCAACTTTACTACTTGTGATTGTTGCATTTAGTTTTTCTATATTCACATGATGTATGGCTTAATTGAATAAATCAAGATTAAATGCCATAATTATTTACATGAAAAAAGTATTATTGATTCCTGTTTTATTCATGACTTTACCTCTAAGCGGGTGTTTTGAGGCTAACTTTGATGAATATAAGACTCCAGATTTGTTTTTGAGTCATATAACCGAGGTTCATCCATACAATAGAATTCATTCTTCAAAAGTTGATTGCCCAAACGGGTATATGGATTATGATTTCACGGTGAAGAATGAAATCCTTAAGATTGATGACTTTACAAGTGTGTCTAGTTTTAAACCATCATCGGATAGATATATAACATATGCCTCACTTCATTCCCATTCGACAACTGGGCCAAATTACTCGGATATGTACATCTATGATAATGGTCAAACAATTATCGAATGTAAAAAAGCCCTTAGCAAAGTTAAGCGCTTCTATCTAACTTGTAGTACAGATAAAGCTGATGCATTAAACACCTTTGTTGAATCTTGGCTGAATGGTCTTATTGAATATGAAAGAAGAGCGGTGGAGTTAGGAAATGAAGGTGCGACTATTGAAAACTTCTTTACTTACATGGAGTTACAGTCGTCTGCACATGTATATTGCGCGGATCAGCATTTTGAGGATCACGGAGAACTATTGTCAGTAATGAAGGGTGTCAACTACATTAAGATAGATGATGAATACCCACCTTTTGCTGGACAAAGACTTTTATATTACAAAGAAAACCCATATGACTATGAAGGATATTCTCCAGCGTGGAACTTTACGTTATCTGATGATTATAAGATGGTCAAAATCGTTTATGACTATAAATATAAGGATATTAGATATAGCAAAACAGTTTATTACTCTATCAGCGCGACCGATGGACACGCAATTGAAGATAAGGCTATCGAATTGCTATTAAATAGTTAAAATAGTCGAGATATACATATAAAAACGGCTCTTTCAAAACAAACGGGGAGCCGCGGGGAGTAATCAATAACAACTCTCCAAAACTATAAAAACAAACGGGGATACGTTAATTCGTATCCTTTTTGTATGGGTTGTAGGTCATAATCAGCATTATTCTATTTCTAAA
>JAFSNY010000033.1 GCA_017447305.1 Bacilli bacterium
GTACTCGTTATATGCTTTTTGCTCCCTTTTTCATGCTTTTCCATGAACCCTCCTTCCTCAGGAAGCATCATATTTATTATACTGAAAAGGTAATTTCAACTTATTTTCCTATCGAGTTGCAATTAACTATTCAATTAACGTCGGAGTTATATTTCTTTCAAAAAAAATATAAAAATAGTATAATTTTTCTCAACCTGTGTATGGTTTGTTGTATTAACATAAAC
The DNA here is from genome assembly GCA_017447305.1 of Bacilli bacterium. GTDB lineage: Bacteria > Bacillota_I > Bacilli_A > RFN20 > CAG-826 > RGIG3315. Next base: position 225 of record JAFSNY010000033.1, read on the forward strand.
GGAGGTAATTTCTATGAATGAAAATCAAGAGCGCCCAACTAGAAGAATATCTTTAGGATTCATCTTTTCCTTTGTCTTAGTCGTTGGTCTTATTGGACTAATGATTTATTTCTTCTTTTTCAGTGGTAGCACTGTTACGTTAAAGGCTGATCAATTTGCTTACTACGTATATAATGACCAAGTTACCGAAGTGACCTCAGTTACCCCGAAGGAAAATACACTCGTATCCATCTCTGGTAAATACCTCAAAAACAAGAGCGACCCAAAAAGTGGCGCTTCCTTCAAAACTGTTTTATCTTGGAGTCAATTCTATGATGATATGGACCATAGATATGCTGAATATAACAAATCCACCCAAAAATGGGTTGGTTATGTCGATGCAAACGGACAACCATATAAGGATGCAGATGGTAGTTATGCAGTATTCGCTGCTGATATTTCTGTTTTAGAACTCCTTTCTCAAAAAGGAATATTCATCACAGTTAATGACCCATACACTACAAACTTCTGGCAAGAATGGGGACCAACGATCCTTATGTTAGTCGGAAGCGCGATTATTATGATCTTCCTTTTCTCAAGACTTTCTCGTTCCGTTGGTGGATCGAATATGAAAGCCTTAGAATTCAATAAATCGAGAGCAAGGAGAGTCAACACATCTCACGTTAAATTCGATGATGTTGCTGGCGCGGATGAAGAAAAACTCGAAATGGAAGAACTCGTTTCTTACCTAAAAGAACCAAGAAAATATAGCAAATTCGGCGCTAAATTACCAAAAGGTGTTCTTTTAGTAGGCCCACCAGGATGTGGTAAAACTTTACTTGCGAAAGCTGTCGCTGGAGAAGCTGGAGTTCCTTTCTATTCCATCTCTGGTTCTGATTTCGTTGAAATGTTCGTTGGTGTTGGTGCGGGACGTGTTAGAGATATGTTCAGAATCGCCAAAGAAAACGCTCCATGTCTCGTCTTTATTGATGAAATTGATGCTGTTGGTCGTCAAAGAGGCGCTGGTTTAGGTGGTGGAAATGATGAACGTGAACAAACCCTTAACCAATTACTCGTTGAAATGGATGGTTTCTCTGATAACTCTGGAATCATTGTTATTGCCGCTACTAACAGAGATGACGTATTAGATCCGGCCTTATTACGTGCTGGTCGTTTCGATAGAAAGATTACTGTTTCCTTACCAGATAGAGAAGGTAGAGAAGCAATCTTCAAAGTCCATGCGAGAAACAAAGTTATTGATGCAGATGTTAACTTTGATCACTTATCAAGAAGAACCGTTGGTTTCTCAGGCGCTGATATTGAAAATATCCTTAACGAAGCCGCTATCTTAGCGGTCCGTAGAGGAAAATCCTCTATTGGCATGGATGAAATCGATGAAGCTATCGATAGACGTGTTGCGGGTCCTGCCAAGACATCTCGTTCTTTGAACGCTCATGAAAAGAAGATGATTGCCTATCACGAATCAGGACACGCCATTATTGGTTTAAAATATCCTCATTCCGATAAGGTCCAAAAGATTACCATCATCCCACGTGGAAATACAGGTGGACATGTCCGTATGACTCCTGAAGAAGATCGTTTCTTACTCACTAAGAGTGAATTAGAAGCAAGAATCGTTGGATATTTAGGTGGAAGAACCAGTGAAGAAATCTTCTTTGAAGATGTCAGCACAGGTGCTTCTAATGATATTGAAGTCGCAACTAGAATCGCTCGTATGATGGTTACTGAACTTGGTATGTCTCCACTTGGACCAATACAGTATGAAAATAATACTGGTTCTGTCTTCTTAGGACGTGACTATACAAATACTCAAAAGAATTTCTCAACCGAAACCGCTTTAGCGATTGATAACGAAGTGAGAAAAATAATCGAGGACGCACATGAAAAAGCCCGTGCATTAATCCTTGAATACAAAGATGATGTCATCTTAATTGCTAATACCCTCTTAGAGCATGAACAAATCACCGCTGAAGAAATTGATTATCTCCTTGAACATCGTCACTTAAAGAGAGATGAAGCAAAGCTTACTAGTGAAGAAGCAAGTGAAGAGAAGGGAGATGAATAAGGGAGGCTTAAACCTTCCTTTTTCCTATATGTGGAAGATCGGTGATATCGAGATAAATGGAAAAGTCATCCTTGCTCCGATGGCGGGTTTTACTTCGACTGGATATCGCACATTTATGAAAAAGTTTGGAGTCGATGTCAGTTATAGTGAAATGGTTTCCGACATGGGTTTAATCTATGGAAACGAAGAAACACTTACTTACTTAAGGTCCACAAAAGAAGAAAGACCACTAGGGATTCAGCTCTTTGGTTCTGATCCTGAAAATATTGTCAAAGCCGCAAAAATAGTGGAGGATGTCACTAATAATTTTGATTTTTTCGATATTAATGCAGGATGTCCTGTTAATAAAGTCACTAAGTCTGGAGCGGGTTCATCATTACTTAGAAACCCCACTGTCCTTGCGGATATTGTTAAAGCATTAAAGCAAAACACTAAAAAACCTGTGACTGTTAAAATTAGACTGGGTTGGGATAATTCTCACATTAACTTTATGGAAGTTATCAAATTACTAGAAGAGGCTAAAGTTGATGCGATTGCAATCCACGCTAGAACGACAAAAGAACTATATTCAGGCACCCCACATTATGATTTATTAAAAGATTTACAAAGTAAAATGAGTGTTCCGTTAATCATTTCAGGAAATATCTTTACTTTTGATGACGCGATTAACGCTTTAGAAGTTACTGGCGCGAAAGCGGTGATGGTAGCGAGAGGTTCTTTAGGTAATCCAATTCTCATCAAACAAATCCATACTTATTTTGAAACTGGAGAAAGGATTCCTAATGCTTCTTTAGACGAACAAAAAGAGTATTGTTTAGAACTTGCTAGACACCTCATAAATGAAAAAGGAGAGGACACCGCTATGCGAATTTATCGTTCTATAGCCCCAAAATTCTTCGCCGGATTCAAAGATTCTAAACCACTTAGATGCAAACTCGCACAAAACATGTCAACTTATCAGTATTTGGAAGATACTTTGAAGGAGTATAATCCCTAATCAATTAATTTGAACTTTATATGGTCAAATAATTGAGTATAATATATAAAGCATTTCAGGAGGAATTTTCATGGAAAACAAAGTCAACGAACTTAACGATCAAGAAATAGTTAGAAGAGAGAAACTAGAAAAATATAGAGCCGCAGGCATTGACCCATACGGAAAACGTTTTGTCGTGTCTCATCACGCTTCTGAAATCCGTAAAATCATCGGAAAAAAGAAAGCCGCTTCTGTCGATAAATTAAATCTTGTCGTTACTTTTGCTGGACGTATCATGGCGATTCGCAGAATGGGAAAAGCCTCATTCATGAAACTCCAAGATAAGACTGGATTTATCCAAGTTTACATGGGAATCGATGTCGTCGGAAAGAAAACATATGAACTCTTTAAGATGGCGGATATCGGAGATATCGTTGGTATTAAGGGTAGAGTCATGCTGACAAAGACTGGCGAAATCACCATCCGTGCAACCAAGTATCAACTCCTCACTAAATGCTTACATCCTCTTCCAGAAAAATTCCATGGTTTAACCGATGTTGAAGAAAGATATAGAAGACGTTATCTCGATTTAATTATGAACGAGAACGCAAAAGCAGTGGCCTTTGCCCGTCCAAAACTCATTAGAAGTATCCAAGAGTATCTCGATAATCAAGGATTTGTTGAAGTTGAAACTTCAATGTTGTCTTCAATCCTTGGTGGTGCGAATGCGAGACCATTCGTCTGTCATCATAACGCTTTGAATAAAGATTTCTATCTCAGAATCGCTACCGAACTTAATCTCAAGAGGTTACTTGTTGGTGGTATGGAAAGAGTTTACGAAATCGGAAGATTATTCAGAAACGAAGGTATGGATACATCTCACAACCCAGAGTTCACTACCATCGAAGCGTATCAAGCTTATAGTGACCTTCAAGGGATGAGAAAATTAGCGGAAGGAATGATTAGAAAAGCCGCAAAAGATGTAACAGGGTCCGCTAAAATTGAATATCAAGGCAAAATTATCGACTTCCAAAAACCATTCCGTTGGATCTCCATGATTGACCTTATCAAAGAAAAAACTGGCCTCGATTTCAGTAAAGAAATGAGTTTTGAAGAAGCGAAAGCGCTCGCTGATAAAAATGATATTCATCTCGATAAATTCAAAAACACTGTTGGTCATGTTATCAATGAGTTCTTCGAACAAAAATGTCAAGATGACCTCATTCAACCAACATTTGTTTATAGTTATCCAATCGAAGTCTCGCCTCTTACCAAACGTGGAAAAGACCCAAGATTTACTGAAAGATTCGAATTATTCGTTGATGGACGCGAACTTGCGAATGCGTACACCGAACTAAATGACCCAATCGATCAAAGAGAAAGATTCGTTGCCCAACTCAAAGCTAAAGAATTAGGTGATGAAGAAGCATCAGAGATGGATGAAGACTTCATTGAAGCCCTTGAATATGGTATGCCACCAGCAGGAGGCATCGGTATGGGTATTGATCGTCTCGCTGTCATCCTTACCAATCAACCATCAATTAGAGAAGTAATTCTCTTCCCAACCATGAAAGACAAATAATAGGAGGAAAACGTCATGACTGTTAAAGAAAAAATCACATGTCCTAATTGTCATCTCGCTTTTGACAAAGATAATGAGAAATGTCCTTTCTGTGGAGAAGTAATCTCCAAAGAAGAAAAAGAAGTTGTTGAAGAAGTCGTCACAAAGAGTGAAACCCCAAAGAAAGGTCTTAAATTCCGTAAACACACATGGTTTTACCTCATTGGATTTTTTGTTGAAATCCTTTGCTTTGGACTTATGTTCCTTCCTGGTGAAACTCTTATCTTCCGTTCTATTTATTTCTGGGCATTCTCTTCTACGTCCTCAAATATAAATGGTGAAACATTTATTATTGGCACTAATGCAGCGACAATTTGTTTTATCTTTGTTGTTGTTGGCGCTCTCAACAGTGTGGCCATCTTCCGTTCTCTTCAAAAGAAAACGACGGAAATCCCATTATTTTCATACTTTACCGCCTTCTATTTTGTCGTGATTGCGATTGTTTCCTTCCTTGCCCCTGTCCTTATGTCACATAACGCAGGTGGAGATAGACCAACACAGTTCACTATGGGTATTGGATTCATCTTATTAGGTATCTTCTCTCTTATCGCTTCGGCGATGAATATCCTTGGTGTCATTAACTACAAGAAATTCCTTGTCTCTAACCCATTGGAAACATTCAAATCCAAATAAAAAAAGTTATCATGAATGATAAAGGTGAGTTAAGGCTCATCTTTTTCATTTTTTTTGACGAAAAAACGCATTTTCAAACATATATATAAGTAGAGGCACAATAACCAAATGATTTGTTCTTTACTTTATTAAATCACCTCGCTATAATTATTTCGCTTATAAAGCAAAATACTTCTCTGCTATTAGATGATTAATAGCCAGAAGACCATAGGGAGGTAAGTAAAATGCGCAATTATGAGATTATGTACATTTTAAAAGCCGACTTAGATGAAGCTGGTCGCAATGAAACAATCGAGAAGCTCAACGGCATTCTTGAAAGTAAAGGCGCCAAGGTTAACAAAGTTGATCTCAGCATGGGTCTTAGAGACTTAGCTTATGAAATCAACAAGGAAACCAAAGGATTCTATGTCGTCCTTAAGGTGTCAGCGGATGAGGAAGCTCTCAAAGAATTCTCTCGTCTTGTCAGAATTAATCCAGTTGTTCTACGTCATTTAGTTGTTGTTGACCACGAATAAGGAGGAAAAATTATGATTAATCGTGTTGTTATCGCGGGCCGTTTAACTAGAGACCCCGAACTTAGAAACACTCAAACTGGTACTCCTGTCGCGACATTCACTGTTGCAGTTGACAATCGCACGAAGAATCCAGACGGAACAAGATCCGCCTCATTCATTCCTGTTGTTGTCTTCGCTCAAGCAGCAGAAACAGTCAGCAAGTTTGCCAGAAAAGGTATGTTAGTCGGTGTTGATGGACGTCTTAATCAAAGATCTTATGATCGTAAAGATGGCACCAAAGCAACAGTTATCGAAGTTATCGCCGATTCCGTTCAATTCCTTGAACCAAAAGCCGCTAATGGTGAAGATGTCGAGACTCCAGTCTTCGATGATACCGCTAGAGAAAGCGAATCAAGTAACGTCGATACATTAGAATTACCAGACGATGACCTTCCATTCTAGTTAAGAAAGGATAATAAATTATGGCATTCAAGAAAGTTAGACCTCGTAAGAAGGTTTGTTACTTCAAAAAGAACAATGTTAAATACATTGACTATAAAGATGTTGAATTATTAAAACAATTCATTACGCCTACTGGAAAGATTTCTCCAAGACGCGCTACTGGAACTTGTGCAAAACATCAAAGAGAATTAGCCAAGGCAATTAAAAACGCTCGTTTCATGGCTCTTCTCCCATACGTTCAAGATTAACATAGTTGTGTTAGGACAGTCGCGATTTGCCTCAGTTGGCTAAAAATGACTTTCCTCATAAAGCATTAGTCGAAGCATATGGTAAGGCCTTGAATTTAGGCTAAATCAATGTAAATTAAGTCGTCTATAATAGGCGGCTTTTTTCATCGACAAAACATAAAACTCCAAAGGGCAAAAATATATAAATTGCACTTTGGAATTGCACTTTGGAATACTATATGGTAATATTTTCCTGTGGAAAATAAATATTCAAACAAATATCTAATAGAAACAGGAATTGGCTTACAAGATGTCGATGGACTAAAAAATTCGCCGTATTTTTTGTCGCAAGTGGATAAATATATCAATGGCGAAATATCCTTAGATGAGCTAGACAAGATTATTAACTCTTACTATGAAAACAAGTCTGATGAAGACGAAAGAACTGAGGAAGCAGATATTGTTTCAAATAGAATTGCTCAAATAATATCGGACGATTCTTTCACGTTTACAGTCGGTCAATTAATCAGTATTCATAAACGTTTGTTTGAAGGTGTGTTTTCTCATGCTGGAAAATTAAGAGATTTTAATTTTATTAAAAAAGAATGGGTACTTGATGGTAGATCTGTCATTTATGGTGATTATCATGAACTCCAAACAACTTTAGAATATGATTTTGAATCTGAAAGAAACTTTAAATATGTGGGCTTATCAATAGATGAAATCATTAATCACTTGGCAACGTTTGCATCTAATCTTTGGCAAATTCATGCGTTTCAAGAAGGAAATACTAGAACGACCGCTGTATTTTTTATTAAGTATTTAAGAAGCTTGGGCTTTGATGTTACTAATGATGTCTTTGCTAAAAATGCCTGGTATTTTAGAAACGCACTGGTGAGAGCTAATTTTAGATTTCTCACTAGAGGAATATATGATGACAAATCCTATTTGGTTTTATTTTTAAGAAACCTACTTCTTAATGAGCATAACATATTAAAAAATAGAGATTTACGTATCAACATTGATAAGGAAAACGATAGAACGTCATCCAAAGAATCGCGTGTAATCGAAATAATGAGAATAAATCCGAAAATAAGCATCGATGAATTAGCAAGTAAAATTGGCGTTTCATCGCGTACTATCAAAAGTATTACTGCTGCCTTGATTAAAAAGAATAAGATCAAAAGAATTAACGGTAAAAGATACGGTTATTGGGAAGTTATCTAATTATGCTGGCTTTTGGTATTGGTGTATTGATTGGAGGAGTAATCTTGTTAGTAGTGGCAATACTTCTTTGTTGTGGCTTTGTCAATCTCTTACACGAATATCATAGAAATAATGTAAGTCCTGACAATGAAAGAAAGCTTGGGCTTTCCATAGGATTGTCTTTGATATTCGGCTCGTCTGGACTGATTTCATCAGGCTTAGTGTCCGTAATCGTTAGAGCTGAATCAATTATATGGCTTTCTATGATTCTTCTTTTTGTTCCGCTGGTTATTTCCATTATTTTGTGTATTGTCTTTATAAAGAAATACAACGGATCTTTGTTTGGTAATTAAACAACTGGTGAAGGCTCTTTTCGGGGAAAGCGATTTTTAGACAAAGCAGGAAAAACGGGTTTGGACGATTACATATTTGTAGTAGGACAGTCGCGATTTGCCTCAGTTGGCTAAAAATGACTTTCCTCGCAAGGCAGTTAGCCGGAGCATATGAAGAAGTCCTAAGTCTAGGGCTAAATCAATGTAAATTAAGTCGTCTATAATAGGCGGGCGGCTTTTGTTATAATATTCACAAGATGGTTATACGTGAGTTTGAAAACATTTATTTTGACGATACCGCAATTTTATTGGCGTTATTTCGACAATATCTTCATTCCTTTAAAGGTATTAAATCTCCTCTTGATATAGAATCCGCTCGCGAAGAACTAAATAGTTTTATTCACGATCCTAATTATCCAATATTTGTGTGTTTAGAAGAACAAGAAATAATTGGTTATATGATTCTTAAAATCGATGGTTGTGTTTGGGTTGAACAAATCTATGTTAAAGAAAACTATAGGCGAAGAAGGGTTGGCTCTGCTTTTTATGAAAAGGCAGAAACAATATCTAATGGCGACACTCTTTTCAATTACGTCCATCCTAATAATGATGCAATGATTAACTTCCTTAAATCTAAAGGTTATACGGTATTAAATCTCATAGAAATCCGTAAACCTTTTAAAGGCGAAAAGAATAAAACAACTATTAAAGTTGGAAATAATGAATTTGATTATTAAATACGCCAATTGAAAAACTAAACGCAACTTTATAATCGAAAGCTAAAATTGTAAGACTAAGTGCAACTTTGCTACTTGTGATTGTTGCATTTAGTTTTTCTATATTCACATATTAATTAGAATTTTATAGTATTTAGGTGGGAA